>JALVKL010000125.1 GCA_027033775.1 bacterium
AACCGGGAGGAGTTCCATATATATTCATCTTTAGAAGTAAATACGGAAAACATGATGGCTCCAATGTTCCTACAGATACGCACTTTGTGAAACTTGTTGCTGACTGGACTCCTGTTCCTAAAATTGTCACCAGCTTGAATCTCAGCTACAAATATCAGGACAATGACGATTCAGATTGGGAAGCAGACATTTATGTTGCTGGCTTGAACCTATTCTTCATGCCCATGGAAAAGCTTACCTTTAACATAGGCGGTAATTACGAGTATGACACCTATGAAGCCAGGATGTGTGTTGATCTTTTTGGTGGCTGAGGCGGTCACAGCTTTGTGAGGCAGGTTGCCTCACTCTGTGACAAGGTTGATTATGATGTGAAGAATGTTGTTCTTTACGCCAATTTGGACTTCCAGCCACTGGACAATTTGAAGCTTTTTGCCGACTTTAGCTACACATGGTCTAAAGCGGATGCGGACAATCCCCACTTTGGCAATCCTTGGAATGTGATAACCCTTTACGGTGGCACTCCTGATGATCCTCATCCCAGTTATAAGCCAGGTTATGATCCTTGGTTTGCTATAACCTATACCAGCAGCATGGACGATATGTCCGACTGGTATGATTTGGAGTATGAGGTCTATGAGGTCTCTGGTGGGTTTGAGTGGAACATATGGAAGAATCTTTCCGTCAAAACTGTGGCCACATTTAGAAAATTCAATGATGATGAGGAGTACCTCTACGAGGACAACGACGGAAAGATCTATATCCTGAATGCCAGCCTTATTTGGAAATTCTAAGCTCCTGCCTCCGTTTCATATAAAAGCCGCCCTCTACTTCAGAGGGCGGCTTTTTAATTCTTGACATAAAAATCATACAAATTATCTTTTATTCTGCCTGAGGGGGCGAAATGGTTTCGACGGGGATGGACGGGAGGCAGGGTAGCACGCCGGGTGCCGCCGACCCGTTACCACAGGCGGGCAAACACAAGTGCCGACGCTGAGTACGCACTGGCTGCTTAATTAGCAGCCACAGGTTATGCGGCCTCGCCTGCCGGGCTGCATAACCTGCCGGGTAGGCAGGCTGGCTGAAGTCTCTTGCTCCGGGAGGCTTCAGCGAGAAACTCACGGAGCTGGTAGGATGTCCAACCTGCCCGTGGGTTGGCTCCTGCGAGATTCCAAACACGGGCTGAGCGTGGAGAGGCCCTGCTGGCCTGCATCTCCGGACGCGGGTTCGATTCCCGCCGCCTCCACCAGTTTTTATTCTTTGGAGTTCTGAAAATGACCAGAAAAGATAGGATAGAAGAGTTTTTCCGCTCTCTTAAAAAGAGAAAGGCTATAGCCGAGGAGAGGTTTGAAGACATAAAGTATTACAGGCTTAAGGATGACACCAGGTCTTTCCTCAGGGGAACAGTTTATGTGGAAGGAGATCTCATAATAGGGTACCCCAGAATACCGAGAATACTCTCTCTTTATGCTGGGGTGAAATCCAACATAAAGGAGCCTTTCTGGGTGGAGGAGAAGGCTGACGGCTATAATGTGAGGGTGGCAAAGGTTGACGATAAGATTGTTGCCTTTACAAGGGCAGGATACATCTGTCCTTTCACAACGGATAGATTAAAGGATCTTGGGGATTTTGAGGCTTTCTTTAAAGATTATCCCCATATGGTCATAGCGGGAGAGGTGGTGGGTAAAAACACCCCATATTCCGAGCTTTATCCCGCCTATCTGGATGAGGAAATTGCCTTTTTTGCCTTTGATCTTTTCTCTAAGGATGATTGGCGTTTTGTCTCTCCAGAGGAAAAATACAAAATAATTTCAAGATACGATATCAGACAGGTGGAGCATTGGGGGCCTTTTTCATACTCTGATCTTGAAAAGGTGGTGGATGTTTTAAAGTGGCTGGATAAGAATGTTTACGAAGGTGTGGTGATAAAGGGTGCCACTGGGAGAAGGGTAAAGTATGTTCTGCCTCACATAAACATCAGGGATGTTCTCTTTTCCTCTCATCTTATGGCGGAGCTTCCCCCTGAGTTTTACACTCAAAGGATAGTGAGGATGGTGCTTTCCTCTAAGGAGCTTGGGATTAGCCTTAACAATACCGATTTTTGCCAGCTCGGGGAGGCTTTTGTCTCGGGTTTTATGAAGGCTGTTGAGGATTACTTAAAAGATGGAAAGGTGAAATGGATTTTTGAACTCAAATTTAGGGATCCTAAAAGGGCGCAGCTTTTTGTTGATCAGATAAACAAAACCAGTAAAACCGTTAAGGTGAAGATCTTCAGTATGGAGCCTGAGGGAGAATACTGGCGGGTTGTCCTTGAGAAAGACTTTTTAAGATCCACCGGGTATCTTGCCAGTATCTTTAGCGGAAATCTTATTTACGATTAAATTTTCCCTTTGTGACGGATAAAAGGGAAAAGAAGGCTCTCGGATTGAGAAGCCTTATACCCAGCTTTTCTGCCCATCTCCTCACACCTGCGTCCATGGTGATAATGGTGGCGTCAAGCTCCATGGCTAAAAGCACTATCTCAAGGTCTTCTTTGGAGTCTATTATCCCTTCCCTTAAAGCCTGTCTGTATTTCTCCCTTAGCCGTGCTATGGTAGTCTCTTCGCTTTTTGTTTCAGCTCTTTCCCTTACAGCCTTTTCCGCTACCCTCAATCCTTTGTTTATTCTCTCTCTTATTTCGTCTATCAGCTCATAGAGAAAGGCTCCTGTTACTCTTATGTCATACTTTCTGGGAGGACGCAGTCTTATGAGGAGTTCTGTGTCAGGGGGTAGATCCTCTCCAACAAAGTGCATAAGTTCGTTGTAAACAGAAGGTGGCATAAAGAATTCTGCATACTCCAGGTTTCTTATGTATTCAAGAAATCTCAAAAAAGCCTCTCTGGGAGAGTCTCCTAAGATAGAGTAGGTTTCCGGGTTTGTAAAAATGCTGGTGTCAATAACAAACTTTTCGTATTCTCTTATGTTATGCATAACCTATTTTTAGTCTGGAACAGGATTTCCTGCAAGCCACTGGTAAATATTTATGAAAAATCTTTTGTTGTCGTATTGATTCTGCGGGAAAAAGGGAAGAAGAACCCCTGTGGGAAGGTAAACTCCCCTTCCTTTTCCGTATTGAAAGGCAAAGGAGACAACCTTTTGATCCTTTCTGGCAAGAAGAGGTATCTTGCCAGAAAGGTTCTTTATGTCCGGGATTCTGTACATGTAAAACTTTACCTGGGTCACTCCTTTTAACAGGGGATGGTTTGATGAGGGAAAAGCTTTCAGCACTATAGGTTCCCATCTGTTGAGGGTGGCGTATTCTATTTGATTGTTGAAAAATATGGAAGCGCTGTCGGTTTCTTCGTCTGAACCTGCATATACGATTATTCCTTTTCCACTTTTTACCCAGTTTTTGATGAGCTTCTGAAGATCTGTAGGAATATAAGCTATGCCCACCCTTAGATCCAAAACCTGGTATATATCCGGATTTTTTGTCAAAAACTCCCATAGCTCTTTTATCTGCTCTTTGTAGGCTATAAACACCTTTACCTTAGGCAGTCTTGCTTCCTGAGAAGGGGTGAGGGCTAAAAGCAAAAGGGCTATAAGAGGTGCTATTCTCTTCATCAGTGTTTAAAATGCCTCATTCTTGTGAAGACCATTGCCAGTCCCAGTTCATCTGCCCTCTTTATCACCTCTTTGTCTCTTATGGATCCACCCGGCTGTATAATTGCTTTTACTCCAGCTTCATAGGCTATTTCTATACTGTCGGGAAAAGGAAAGAAGGCATCAGAAGCCATAATAGATCCCTCAATGACATGGCCAAACTCCTTAGCCTTTGATATGGCTATCTTCACTGAATCAACCCTGCTGGTCTGGCCTGCTCCTATCCCTAAGGTCTTGTTTTCGTTTGATATCACAATGGCGTTGGACTTCACATGTTTTACAACTTTGAGTCCAAAAAGCATAGCCTTCCACTCTTCTTCTGTGGGTTCTCTTCTTGTTACCACTTCTAAATTAGAATAAAGTTCTTGATCGCTGTTTTGAACAAGTAATCCCCCTGTTATCTGCTTTATATTTATCTTTTCTGTGTATCTCCACTGGGGAAGCTCTATCACCCTGAGGTTTTCCTTGGCTGAAAGTATTTCTAAAGCTTTATGACTGTAAGATGGGGCTATTACAACTTCAAAGAAGTGCTTCACCATCTCTTGGGCTGTTTCAGGATCCAGCATTCTGTTAAAGGACACGATACCCCCATAGGCAGATAGAGGATCGCATGAGAGTGCTTCTAAAAAGGCTTTTTTTAGACTTGTTGATTCAGAGACTCCGCATGGATTCGTGTGTTTTATTATGGCACATGCTGGCTCCTCAAATTCCAGTATGAGTTGATAGGCTGCATCTGCGTCGTACAAGTTGTTGAAGGACAGGGGCTTTCCTTGGTGCTGTTTTATGTTGGAAAAGCCGTTATCGTTAAGTTGATAGAAAAATCCTTTCTGATGTGGGTTTTCTCCGTATCTTAAGGTGGCTTTCTTTTGGGCTGCAAAAAGCATGTATTCTGGGAATTCCTCTTTAGAAAGCCAGCTGTATATGTGGCTGTCGTACACTGAGGTTAGCATAAAGGCTTTTTCAGCAAGTTTCTTTCTGTCCTCTAATGAAAGGCTTTTTTCTTTAAGTTTTTGGGCTACCCAATGATAGTCCTTTTGGTCTGTTATCACCACTACGCTTTCGTAGTTTTTGGCTGCTGCCCTGATGAGTGTGGGACCGCCTATGTCTATCATCTCCACAGAGGGCTTTTCTGTAAAGGGATATAGGTTTATGACCACCACATCAATTGGCTCTATACCAAGTTCTTTAAGGGTTTCCATGTGTTTGCTGTTGTTTCTGTCTGCAAGAATTCCTGCGTGAATTTTAGGGTGTAAGGTTTTAACCCTTCCGTCCAGAATCTCGGGATAGCCTGTGTATTCAGAGACATCGATAACTTTTATGCCCTTTTCCCTTAAAAATCTTGCCGTGTTTCCTGTGGAAAGTATCTTGTATCCTATTTCAGTCAAAGCTTTGGCAAGCTCTTCTATTCCTTCTTTATAATAAACGCTTATTAACGCCCACATTTTTTCCTCCTTTAGAAGGGAAGATTTCTTTTTAAAAAGTCCACCTTTTCTTTTATATCTCGCTTTATACTATTTTTACTTCCGCTCCAGGAAGGAATATCCCTTATACCTGGTCCTTCGTAGCCCTCCATTATGGATATTCTCATGAACCATTGGGGAAGCCAATCTTCAATGGTTTGTCCCGTTATGGATGCCCAAAAGATGGTCCATATCCGTGCAACATTTATTATATCGTAGCCTCCACCTCCTGTGATCACCATAGGGATGCCATTGAATTCTGATAACAGCTCTCCCATCTTTTCGTATATTCCTGTTGTAAGATAAAGAGAGCTTAAAGGATCGTCTTTATGGGCGTCAATACCTGCCTGAATGAAGATGATTTCTGGTTCAAATCTTTTTATTACAGGAATTATAAGCTTCTCAAAGACAAAAAGAACGTCCTCGTCCTCTGCGTATCTTGGCAAAGGGATGTTGATGTTATATCCGTATCCCTTTCCGCTACCCAGTTCATCCACTTTTCCTGTATTGGGAAATATGCCTTCTTGGTGTATGGAGACAACGAGAACCCTGTCAGTTTCGTAATACATCTCTTGGACAGCATCGCAGTGGTGTGCATCAAAGTCAAGGTAAAGCACTTTCTCTACCTTCTTTCTTGCCCTCTCAATGGCCACGATTATATCATTAACATAGCAAAAACCGTAGGCTTTATCCTTTTTTGCATGGTGCATTCCTCCGCCTAAGTTAAAGAAAATACCGCCATTGAGGGCTAAATCTGTTGCTTTTAATGTCCCTCCAGCTGTGAGAAGGCAGAGCTCAAAAATGCCTGGTATAGCGGGGTTTTCTTCGTTTCCAAGATTGAAGGCAGGATCCGGCTTTTCCCTTCTTAAGGCTTCCAAATACTCTTTGGTGTGGAAAACCAATAGATCTTCAGGACTTGCCAGCTCAGGCTCATAAATTTCGTCTTGAGAAATGACCTTCATCTCTTTCATCAGCTCAAAGGCAAGTTTTATTCTTATGGTTCTTACAGGGTGGTTTCTTCCATAATCAAACTGCCAGTATTTTTCCGAAACTATAATGCCCTTTTTCATGTTTTTCCTATTTAAATGGTTGACTATGTTAAATTCAAGGAGTATTAGGCAGAAAAATTCTTGGTAAGGGACAGGGGGATTGGATATGGGGGAATATGTTGTAGCTATAGCAGGAGCTACTGGTGCTGTGGGCAGAGAAATGCTCAAGATTTTGGAGGAAAGAAACTTTCCTGTTAAAGAACTCAAGCTTTTTGCTTCTGAAAGGTCAGAGGGTGTAGAGCTTGAGTTTAAAGGTGAAAGGATAAAGGTTCAGGTTCTGAGAAAAGGGGTTTTCAAGGGATGCGATATAGCCCTTTTTTCCTGTGGCGGGTCAAGATCTTTAGAGTTTGCACCAGATGCTGCGAAGGATGGATGTGTCGTGATAGACAACTCCAGTGCTTGGAGGATGGATCCAGAGGTGCCTTTGGTGGTGCCTGAGGTTAATCCTCATGCAGTGGCTGATTACAAAAATAAAGGTATAATAGCCAATCCCAACTGTTCCACCATTCAGATGGTGGTTCCTTTGAAGCCCTTGCATGACTACGGAAAAATTAAGTACATTTTTGTTGCCACCTACCAGTCCACTTCTGGAGCAGGTAAAAAGGCTATGGATGAGCTTCTTGAACAGACAAGGGCTATATTAAACTTCCAGCCTGTAGAATGTAAGGTGTTTCCCTATCAGATTGCCTTCAACTGCCTGCCTCATATAGATGTCTTTCTGGAAAATGATTACACCAAAGAAGAGATGAAGATGGTGAATGAAACAAAGAAGATTATGGAGGATCCTGATATAAAGGTGAGCCCCACTTGTGTGAGGGTTCCTGTCTTTATTGGCCATTCAGAGGCTGTTACCATAGAGACAGAGAAGAAAATAACCGCAGAGAAAGCAAGGAAGCTTCTTTCCAACTTTCCTGGTGTTAAGGTGGTTGATGATCCTTCGCAAAATTTGTATCCTCTTGCTATAGAAGCTGCTGGAAAGGATGAGTGTTTTGTGGGTAGGATAAGAGAGGATGTGGGTATTGAAAATGGCCTTTCCATGTGGATAGTGGCGGATAATCTGAGAAAGGGAGCCGCACTAAACGCTGTTCAGATAGCGGAGATACTGATTAAAAACTATCTTTAATGCACTTTGTGGAGGATTTGTATGCTTGGCGATTTGCCTGATATAGCCCTTACCTTTGACGATGTTTTGCTTTTACCTAATAGATCCTTTGTTCTTCCTAAGGATGTGGATGTCTCCACAAGGCTTACCAGAAACATTAAAATAAACATTCCCCTTGTCTCTGCTGCTATGGATACTGTTACCGAAGCGGAGCTTGCCATAGCCCTTGCCAGACAGGGTGGTATAGGGATCATTCACAAGAATATGTCTATTGAGGAGCAGGCTCGTGAGGTGGACAAGGTTAAAAGGTCTGAATCGGGGATGATTGTCCATCCTATAACCATGCGGCCTTGGCAGAAGATAGGAGAAGCCCTTGAGGTTATGGCGAGATACAAAATATCGGGAGTTCCTGTTACCTTAGAGGATGGAACACTGGTGGGAATTCTCACCAACAGGGATCTCAGGTTTGAAACGGATATGGAGAAAAAAATTGAGGAGCTGATGACCAAGGAAAATCTTATCACCGTTAGGGAGGGTATCACCCTTGAGGAGGCTAAAAAGCTTCTTCATAAATACAGGATAGAAAAGCTTTTGGTGGTTGATGAGAACTTTAAGCTCAAAGGGCTTATCACAATAAAGGATATAGAGAAGATAAGAAAGTATCCTAATGCCTGCAAGGACGAAATAGGGAGATTGCGGGTGGGGGCAGCTGTAGGCGTTGGTCCTGATACCATAGACAGGGTTAGGGAGTTAGTGTCTGCAGGGGTTGATGTTATCTGTGTGGATACAGCTCACGGACACTCTGAATTTGTGCTTGAAACTGTAAGGAGTATAAAGGAAAACTTTCCTGACAAGGATGTTATAGCGGGTAATGTTGCCACCCCTGACGGTGCCGAGGATCTTATAAAGGCAGGAGCAGACGCCATTAAAGTGGGAGTGGGTCCTGGATCTATATGTACCACACGTGTGGTTGCTGGTGTTGGAGTGCCCCAGCTTTCTGCCATAATGTGGTGTTCTAAAGTTGCGAAAAGATACGGTGTTCCTGTTATTGCCGATGGGGGTATAAAGTACTCTGGGGATATTACAAAAGCCATAGCCGCCGGAGCGGATTCCGTTATGATAGGAAATCTGTTCGCTGGAACCAAAGAGAGTCCTGGAGAGGTGGTTCTTTATCAGGGAAGAAGCTACAAGGTTTACAGGGGTATGGGTTCAATAGATGCCATGAAAAAAGGTTCTAAAGACAGGTACTTCAGGGACGAGTTTGAGCTTGAAGACAAAAAGCTTGTTCCTGAGGGAATAGAGGGCAGGGTACCTTATAGAGGTCCTCTCGCCGATATGGTTTTCCAGCTTGTAGGTGGTCTTAAGGCAGGTATGGGTTACTGTGGTGCTTCTAATATCCTTGAGCTACAGAAGAAGGCAAGATTTGTGAGAATCACTAACGCTGGTTTAAGGGAAAGCCATGTACACGACGTCATTATAACAAAAGAGGCTCCCAACTACTGGCTGGAGTAGTTATCTTTTTCTTGCTAAGACCTTGTATGGAAGCCCCCATATCTTGCAGAAGCCTTCTCCTGCTTTGTGTTCAAAGGCATCCTTTGCGTCGTAAGTGGCAAGCTCATAGTCGTATATGGAATACGGGGATTTCCTTCCCACAGGAATGGCTTCGCCTTTGTATAGCTTTAGTCTTACTTCTCCTGTGAGTCTTTCGTTCAGTTTTTCCATAAAAGCATCCAGAGCCTCTCTTGTTGGGGAAAACCAAAGTCCGTAGTATACAAGATCCGCGTACTTTATTGAGAGATACTCTTTTAGCCTGAAGGACTCTCTGTCAAGACAAAGATGCTCAAGCTCTTTGTGGGCTTTGTAGAGAATGGTGGCTCCAGGGGCTTCGTAAACTTCCCTTGATTTTATACCCACCAGTCTGTCTTCCACCATGTCAATTCTTCCAATTCCGTGTTTTGCGCCTATTTCGTTTAGCTTTGTAACAAGGGTTACGGGATCATATTCTTTGCCATTTATCTTTACAGGTTCTCCCTTTTCAAAGGATACGGTTATGTATTCTGGCTCATTCGGCGCTTTTTCAGGGGATGTGGTTATAAGGTATGCGTCTTCTGGAGGTTCTGTCCATGGATCCTCAAGGACTCCACATTCTATGGATATGCTCCATATATTTCTGTCTATTGAATAAGGCTTTTCCTTGGTTACCTCTACGGGGATGTTGTGTTTTTGAGCATACTCTATCTCTTCCTCTCTGGATTTGAATTCCCAATCTCTTACAGGGGCAATTATTTTAAGGTCAGGATTTAAAGCCATAACACCCACTTCAAATCTCACCTGGTCGTTTCCTTTCCCTGTGGCTCCATGAACAACAGCATCTGCCCCTTCTTTTTCCGCTATCTCAACGAGGTATTTTGCTATTATGGGTCTGTTTAAAGCTGTTCCCAAGGGATATTTGCCTTCGTAAAGGGCTTGTGCTTTTAATGCTTTGAAACAGTAATCCTTCAGGAATTCTTCCTTAAGATCCATTATGTAAACTTTGCTTGCCCCAGTTTTAAGGGCTTTTTCCTCAACCTCTTTTAGGTCTTCCTGCTGGCCTACATCGGCAGAAAAAGCGATAACCTCACAGTTGTATTTTTCTATAAGCCATTTAAGGATAACAGAGGTGTCAAGTCCTCCTGAATATGCAAGAACCACCTTTTTTACGTCGTTCATATTCTCCTCCCTTTAAGGGTTTATATTTAATAGATGAAGCACGATGGCTTTCTGCGTGTGAAGTCTATTTTCAGCTTCGTCCCAGACCAAAGAGTTTGGTCCGTCTATCACTTCATCTGTGACCTCTTCTCCTCTGTGGGCAGGAAGGCAGTGCATGAAAAATGCAGATTCACAGTTTTTCATAAGCTTTGAGTTTACCTGAAAGTTTTGGAAATCTCTTTTTCTTTTCTCTTTTTCCTCTTCCTGGCCCATGCTACACCAAACGTCTGTGTATATAACATCTGCCCCTTTCACGTCTTCGTAAGGATTGTGTGATACCTTGACTTTTGCTCCTTTATCTTGAGCTTTTTTTAAAATTTCTGGGTGAGGCTCATATCCTTCTGGACAGCTTATGGTAAGCTCAAAATTAAGCTTTGTGGCAAGGTTTATCCATGAGTTGGCTACGTTGTTTCCATCTCCTACAAATACTATTTTAAAGTCTTCGTACCTTCCCAGTCTTTCATATATAGTGAAGATATCTGCCAGTATCTGGCACGGGTGAAGAAGATCAGAGAGCCCGTTTATTACAGGAATATCTGAATGTTCAGCGAATATCTCCAAGGTTTCGTGTCTGTAGACCCTTAATACCATTATGTCAAGGTATCTGGAGAGAACCTTTGCTGTGTCTTCCAAGGTTTCTCCCCTTCCCAGTTGTAGTTCTTTAGGGCTCATGAATATGCTACTGCCTCCCAACTGTTGCATACCAGCTTCAAAGGAGATCCTTGTTCTTGTGGAGGGTTTTTCAAAGAGAAGCCCCATAACTTTCCCTTTTAGAGGTCTGTATGGGATGTTTGTCTTTTGTCTTCTTTTGAGAATTTTTGTGTCAAATATTAGCTTTTCTATCTCTTCTCTTTCAAGCTCTGTTATTGACAAAAGATTGCGTTTCATCTTTAACTCCTCGTAAATCTCTCAACAGAGAAGGTATTATACGAGGATGGTTAGAAAAGCAACATTGAAGGATGCAAAGGATATATTTTATCTTGTTTCTCTATACTCAAAGAGAGGTTTGCTTTTGCCTTTGAGCCTTTCTGATATATATGAGAGTATCAGGGATTTTTGTGTGGTGGAATTTAATGGTAAAGTGGTTGGTTGTGGTGCTTTAAAGATCTTTTCTGAGGAGCTGGCTGAACTAAGATCTGTAGCTGTGGATGAACCCTTTAGGGGAAGGGGATTGGGAAAGGAGATTGTAGATTTTTGTATTGAAGAGGCTAAATCTATGGGGATAAAAAAGGTATTTGTCTTAACCACCACTTCTGATTTCTTTAAAAAATGTGGTTTTATAGAGGTTGACAAGAGAAGTTTGCCCCAGAAGGTTTGGAGAGACTGTATAAAGTGTCCCAAATTTCCTGAATGCAATGAGATTGCCATGATAAAAGTGTTGGAGGTAACCCATGGATTATCATATTAAGGATATTTCCCTTGCTGACCAGGGGAAAGACAGGATTGAGTGGGCGTCTCTTGAGATGCCTGTTTTGAGGTTCATAGGGGAAAGGTTCTCTCAGCAGAAACCTTTGAAAGGTGTCAGGATAGCAGCGTGTCTTCATGTCACCACAGAAACAGCCAATCTTGCTATTGCGTTGAAGAGAGGGGGAGCCGATGTGTTCCTCTGCGCGTCCAATCCCCTTTCCACCCAAGACGATGTGGCAGCTGCTTTGGTGAAGTTTTATGAGATTCCTGTTTTCGCCTTAAAAGGTGAGGATAGAGACACTTATTATTCCCATATATGGGAGTGCTTGTTGAGAGTTCCTCATATAGTTATGGATGACGGGGCTGATCTTACATCAACTTTACATATGATAGCTTTTAAAGATTACGAAAAAATGCCAGAGCCTGTCAGGCGCGGGATTGCAGAGATTGACGAAAAAACTTTGGTGGACAATGTGGTTGGAGGAACAGAGGAGACAACTACAGGGGTTATAAGACTAAGAAGTCTGGAAAGGGAAGGAAGGCTGAAATATCCTATAATAGCCGTTAATGACGCTTACACAAAGCATTTATTTGATAACAGGTATGGAACAGGGCAGAGCACCATTGACGGTATTCTTAGGGCTACCAACAGGCTTTTGGCTGGATCCTATTTTGTGGTTTGCGGTTATGGCTGGTGCGGCAAAGGAGTGGCCAGAAGGGCAGCGGGTATGGGGGCAAAGGTTATAGTGTGTGAGGTGGATCCAATTAAAGCTCTTGAAGCTGTTATGGATGGCTATCTTGTTATGCCTATTGCAGAGGCGGCTAAAATAGGGGATTTTTTTGTTACTGTTACTGGAGATATTTCTGTGTTGAGGAAGGAACACTTTGAATTGATGAAGGACGGTGCGATACTTGCCAATTCAGGCCATTTTGACGTTGAGATAGATGTAAAGGGTCTTAAAGAGATGGCTATCTCAGTAAGAAGGGTTAGGGATTTTGTTGATGAATACAGATTAAAAAGTGGAAAAAGAATATTCCTTTTGGGAGAGGGAAGGCTTATAAACCTCGTGGCTGCAGAGGGTCATCCAGCTGCTGTTATGGATATGAGTTTTGCAAATCAGGCTTTGTCTGTTGAGTATCTGTGGAAAAATAGGGGAAGGTTGGAAAATAAAGTTTACAGTGTTCCTGAAGAGCTGGATAAGGAAGTGGCTTTACTCAAGTTAAAGAGTATGGGCATTAAAATAGATGAGTTAACCCAAGAACAAAAAAGGTATCTCTCTTCTTGGGAGATGGGAACGTAATATGAAAATATCTGTTGTGGGAGCTGGTGCTTGGGGCACTACCATTGCCCATATTCTGGCTTCTAAAGGTTTTAGGGTTATTTTGTGGTGCTACGAGAGAGATGTTGCTGAGAGTATAAATTCCATCAGGGAAAATGTAAGGTATCTTAAGGGATATAAATTATCTGAAAACATAGAAGCTACAACAGAATTAAGAGATGTTGTTGAAGCTGATCTTTTTGTCAATGCAGTTCCTGTCCAATTTATAAGAGGTGTCTGGGAAAATCTTAAAGGGTTAAAATTTCCCCGTATAGTCAATCTCTCTAAGGGTATAGAGGTAAAGAAACTTGAGCTTGTGCATCATATATTTGAGGATATATTTGGTGAGGAGATTCTATATGCCATATTATCTGGACCTTCCTTCGCCAGAGAGGTTATAGATGGAAAGCCCACAGCAGTTACACTGGCTTCAAAGAGTGAGGGCTTTGCTGTTGATATGAGAACTCTCTTTTCCACGCCCTTTTTTCGGGTTTACTCTCACAGTGATGTTATTGGAGTTGAGGTGGGGGGTGCTTTAAAGAATGTGATAGCCATAGCTTCAGGTATATGTTCAGGTTTAGGGCTTGGACATAACGCTATAGCCTCTTTAATAACAAGGGGGCTTGTTGAGATGGCGAAAATGGGGAAGGTTTTAGGAGCCGAAGCCTATACTTTTTTTGGCCTTTCAGGAATGGGGGATCTTGTTTTGACCTGCACAGGGGATTTGAGCAGAAACAGAAGAGTTGGTATAGCTTTAGGATATGGGAAGGGTTTGAGGGAAGCCCTTTCGGAGATTGGAGGAGTAGCTGAGGGTGTGGAGACGGTGAGGGCTGTGGTGAGGTTGGCTGAAAGGTTTAATGTGGAGATGCCTATTTCTTCAGAAGTGTATAAGGTTTTGTTTGAAGGAAAAAGCCCTCAAAAGAGTATATCTGATCTTATGGGAAGGGAAGCTAAATTTGAATTTTACTGGCTTAAATAAGGGGAATTTACCCAATGCCATAAGCTTTTTTAGGGTTTTCTCCACAGTTCCTGTGGTTGTGCTCTTATCTTTTAAATCTAAAGTGCTCCATGAGATAGCAGGTATCATATTTCTGTTTGCCTCTTTAACAGATGTGGCGGATGGTCTTGTAGCAAGAAGCATGGGTCAGGTTACCAATTTAGGCAAGTTGATAGATCCTTTAGCCGATAAGATTCTTCTTGTGGGTGCAGTAGTTCCTTTAGTGGGTTTAGAGAAGGTTCCGGCTTGGCTTGCTGTGGTTGTGCTTTCAAGAGAAATCGCTGTTACAGGATTTAGGGCTTTGGCTGCTTCTAAGGGTAGGGTTCTGCCAGCCGATGTTGTGGGTAAGGTAAAAACCCTTTTTTATACTGTCTCTCTTACCCTCATTATGTTTTCTGTTGAAAATATGGGGCTATTACTTCTTTACTTTGGTGCCTTTATATCTATATTATCAGCCTTTAAGTACTTTAAACAAAATCTGGATTTGCTTAGGTGAATTGGAGGTGTAGTATGTACGAGGCTAAAGGTAAGGTGCTTTTTACTTCCGAATCTGTTACCGAGGGGCATCCTGATAAATTGGCGGATCAGATTTCAGATGCCATTCTTGATGCCATTATTGAGAAGGACCCTTATGGTAGGGTTGCCTGTGAAACATTGGTTACAACTGGTTTGGTGTTTGTGGCTGGTGAGATAACAACCACCTGTTATGTGGATATTCCCACTATAACCCGTGAAACGGTGAGGGATGTGGGATACACAAGGGCGAAATACGGTTTTGATTACGAAACCTGTGCAGTGATAACTTCCATTCATGAACAGTCTCCGGATATTGCTATGGGTGTGGATCCTGGGGGAGCAGGGGATCAGGGGTTGATGTTTGGTTTTGCTGTTAATGAAACCCCTGAGCTTATGCCATTGCCCATAATGCTTGCTCACAAACTTTGTATGAGGTTAGCTGAGGTTAGAAAAAAAGATATACTGGAGTATTTGAGGCCAGATGGAAAGTCTCAGGTGACTGTGGAGTATGAGAATGGAAGACCTGTAAGGATTCAGTCCATAGTTCTTTCTGCCCAGCACGCTCCCGATATAACTTTAAGAAGGTTGAGGGAAGATCTCATAGAGTATGTGATAAAGCCTGTCATTCCTCCTGAGTACTTAGACGAAGAATATGTCAAGTATTACATAAACCCTACAGGAAGGTTTGTCCTGGGTGGTCCTATGGCTGATACAGGGCTTACAGGAAGAAAGATAATAGTTGATACCTATGGTGGAGCGGCAAGGCACGGCGGTGGTTGTTTTTCTGGTAAAGATCCTACAAAGGTGGACAGATCCGCTTCCTACATGGCGAGGTATGTTGCCAAGAATGTGGTTGCCTCTGGTATAGCCCATCTCTGTGAGGTGCAGCTTGCCTATGCCATAGGTGTTCCTGAGCCTGTGGCTGTGTTTGTTGATACAAAAAAGACAGGGAAAATCCCTGACGAGAAAATAGCAGAGTTGATAACAAAGATCTTTGATCTCACTCCCAAGGGTATGATTGAGACCTTGGATTTGAGAAGGCCTATATACAAAAAGACCGCTGTTTATGGTCATTTTGGAAGGGAATTGCCTGAGTTTACATGGGAAAAAACTGATATGGCTGAGGAGATCAAAAGAGAGGCTGAGTTGATAGGAGGCTAAAGGTTGCAGGTTTGTGTTATAGCTGGAAGCAAAAATGACAAAAAGTTTGTGGAAGAGACTTTGAAGGTGTTAGAGGATTTTGGAGTAGAATATGAATTTAGGGTGCTTTCTGCTCACAGGACACCTGAAGCCCTTATCGACTACATAAAACTTGCTGAAAGCAAAGGAGCAAAAGTATTTATAGCTCTTGCTGGATATTCTGCCCATCTTGCTGGTGTTATAGCTTCACATACGGTGCTTCCTGTTATTGGAGTTCCCCTTGCCACATCAGTCCTTTCTGGTGTTGACTCCCTCTTTTCTACGGTTCAGATGCCTTCGGGAGTTCCTGTTGCCACTGTTGCTGTCAACGGGGCTAAAAATGCTGCTCTTCTTGCTGTGTCTATTCTTGCGGTGGAAAATAAGGATTTGAAAAAAAAGCTTGAGACCTTTAGAGCCAAGCTGGCAGAGGGTGTAATTGAGGGAGATAGAGGTTGATCATCCCCGTTTGGTTAAGGAAGTTCTGGATGTGCTCAACAAAGGCGGGGTTGTAGTTTTTCCCACAGAAACTGTTTATGGTCTCATTGCCGATGCTGAAAATAGAAAGGCGGTGGAAAGGGTTGTTAGGATAAAGGGAAGAGATTTGGAAAAACCCATGTCTATCCTTGTTTCATCCTTTGAGATGGCGAAAAGATATGTTGTGGCTGATGAGAGATTGAGGTTATTATGGGAGAAGTTTTCTCCTGGCCCCATTACATTTGTTGTTAGGGCATCTCCCTTTTACAAAATGAAGTATATTGTTTCGCCTTCTGGGAAAGTGGGTATCAGAGCTCCTGCCTATGGTTTGTTGCGTCAATTGATATTGAGTTTTGGAAGGGCTGTTACGGGAACTAGTGCCAATTTTTCCGGAGAGCCTGCCCCCAAACGGAAAAAGGAGCTGAGTAGAAAGCTTGTTGAGATGGTGGATCTTGTTGTCATAAGCAAAGATCCCCTTTTAGGTGTTGCCTCAACTGTTGTGGAGTTAAACCATGAAGTCAAACTCTTAAGGAAAGGGCCCATAAGTTACCAGGAGATATTAAATGCTTTACGAGAGGAAAACCCCCACATCAAAAAGGATATTTGAAAGGGCTTATAAGGTTATTCCTGGGGGTATATGCCATAATATAAGGTATTTTCCTCCCTATCCTTTTTATGTTGAAAAGGCTGAGGGTCCATATATATGGGATGTTGATGGCAACAGATACATTGATTTTTGGATGGGACATTATGCTCATATCCTTGGGCATAACCATCCCCTTATATCCCATGCTGTTTCAAATTTTATAAAAGAGAAAGGATTTCATTTCGGGATTCCCAATGAATGGGAAGTAGAGCTTGCAGAGTTAATACAAGAGCTTGTTCCTTGTGCAGAGGCTGTAAGGTTTTGTTCTTCTGGAACAGAAGCCACTATGTATGCTGTCAGGCTTGCCCGGGCTTATACCGGTAGGAATGTGGTGGTTAAGATTACAGGTGGATGGCATGGTGCTTCCACAGATCTTTCCTTTGGGGTTTCCTATCCCTTTGACCTTAAGGAGACTTTGGGTGTTCCAGATTGTATGGAAGCCTACACAAGATTTGTGAAGTTTAACGACATTGAATCCTTGGAAAAGGTTATAGACGAGGCGGGTTCTGATCTTGCCTGTGTGATAGTGGAGCCTGTCTTGGGAGTGGGAGGGTTTATTCCTGCTGAAAAGGATTTTTTATTAAAGCTGAAGGTTTCAGTGGAGAAATTGGATGCCATTTTGATATTTGATGAGATTATAACTGGATTTAGGTTATCCCTTGGCGGCTATCAGAAAGTTTGTGGAGTTATCCCTCATATTGCTACCTTAGGTAAGGTATTGGGTGGCGGATTTCCAATAGGTGCTGTGGTGGGAAAGAGGGAGATTTTAGATTTTGGAAGCTGGGAAAGAAAAAAGCCTTTAAGGGTATTAATGGGAGGGGGAACCTTTTCCTGTAATCCTGTCTCCATGGTTGCAGGGGTGAAGATTTTGAATTTTTTAAAAGAAAACGAATCTTATGTTTATGAAAGGTTGAACAGTCTTGGAGATTACTTGAGAAAAAGGATATCAGAGGAGAAATTTTCCTTTCAAGTAAAAACCACAGGTATAAGCTCTCTTTTTATGATCCATTTTGTTAAAGAAGGAAATTTAAATATAAAATGTGCGGAGGATATTGTGAATAATACCTTTTGGGAGCTGAGGGACACTCGTTTCAGGGTTTATATGGCAGAGAGGGGATTTTATCTTGTACATGCTGGCGGTGCTATCTCTTTATCACATGAGGAATCTCATATTGATGCTTTTGTTGAAGCCCTTAAGGATTATACTTTAAAGGTTTAGCTAATGAAGACTCTTATTACTGGGGCTTCGGGATTTTTAGGTTCACATCTTTGTGAATATTTCTTGAATAAAGGATTTAAAGTTGTGGGACTTTCCAGAAAAAGAGGATTTTTAGATGAATTAAAGGATGTAAAATGGATAAAGTGCGATTTAACTGATGAAGCTCAAGTTGGTAATGTTTCCTTTTCAGATTTTGACTTAATTATTCACAACGCTGGTCTTATATCATCACCTTTTCCGGATAGATTTTGGGAGGTTAATGCTTTAGCCACTCACAACATTGTGTGCGCCCTTGAAAGACAAGGATTCTCAGGTGTTCTGGTCTATATAAGCTCCCTTGCAGTGTCTGGTCCAGGAAAAAAAAGGGAGAATGATCCATGTAATCCAATAACCACCTACGGTAAAAGTAAATTATTAGCTGAAAGGATTGTTAGTTGTTCCTCTCTTAAATGGCTTGTTATAAGGCCTCCTGTGATTTTTGGTGAGAGGGATTGGGGGTTATTAACGTTATACCGCATCCTTGAAAAGGGGATCGCTTTAAAGTGGATACCACAAAAGTATGTGAGTGTTGTATATGCTAAAACTGTAGCAGCTTTTTTAGACTTTCTTCTTCAAAGGAAGATCGTCAATGAAATCTTTTTCGTAAAGGATGCGGATATGTCGTGGAATGATATGGCTTCCCTTTATAAAAAAATTAGAGGAAAAAAGCTTTTGATACCAATTTATCTACACAATGGCATTGTTTCTTTGGTTAAACCTCTCTTTTCTTTGTTAAATTGTATTTCAAAAAGAGAGAGTATCCTTTCCGCTGATAAGCTTGAAGAGATGAAACAACATTACTGGATAGCGGATGATTCAAAGGCTAAAGCTTTGGGCTTTTCTTCCCCCTATTCTTTAGAGTTGGCTTTAGCTGCTACCATTAGCTGGTATGTTGAAAGGGGGCTTTTGTAGTTATTGAAATTTGAGGGGATATTTTCCAGTGAAACAGGCAAGGCAAAAAGGATGGCTTTCTAAGGTGTATCCTGTTGCCTTTATCATCCCTTCCAGCGATAGATACTGAACTGAGTCTGCGGTAATATACTTTCTTATCTCCTCTATGGTGTGCGACGAAGCTATAAGTTCCCTTCTTGTGGGTGTGTCAATTCCGTAAAAACAGGGGTGAGTTATGGGAGGGGAGCTTATCTTCATATGCACCTCTTTAGCTCCTGCAGCTCGCACCATTTTAACAATTTTTCTGGAGGTAGTTCCCCTCACTATTGAGTCATCTATAACTATTACTCTTTTGCCCTTTATAAGTTCTTTAACCGGATTGAGTTTTATCTTAACACCAAAGTGTCTTATGGATTCTGTGGGTTCTATAAAAGTTCTGCCCACATAATGGTTTCTAATTATGCCAAGCTCAAAGGGTATTCCTGATTCTCTGGAAAAGCCCAAAGCTGCCACTATTCCTGAGTCAGGCACAGGAATAACAAGGTCTGCTTCTATCTCATTTTCTTTAGCAAGCTGTACTCCAAATCTGAACCTGATGTTGTAAACCTCTTTTCCAAAGACAATGGAATCTGGTCTGGAAAAGTATATGTATTCAAATATACAGTGCCTAAGAGGTTGTTCATCAAAGGGGAACCAAGATTCGACCCCCTTTTCATCTATTTTTATGATTTCTCCTGGTTTTATGTCCCTTTCGTATTTGGCGTCTATAAGGTCAAAGGCACAGGTTTCAGAGGCTATCACATATGCGTCTTTGAGTCTGCCTAAGGCAAGAGGCCTTATACCCCAGGGATCCCTTATGCCTATAAGCTCCTTTTCTCTGAGCAGAACCATGGAGAAGGCTCCTCTAATCTGTTTCAAAGCATCTATCAGACTGTCCTTGAAACTTTTGCATTTTGATTTGGCAATTAGATGAACTATGACCTCAGTATCCATGGTTGATTGAAATATGGATCCTTCCTCTTCTAAAACTCTCCGCAAAAGGTGTGCATTTACCAAATTGCCGTTGTGTGCTATGGCGAGATTTCCGTATTTAAAATTTACCACTAAGGGTTGTGCATTTTTTAAGCTGCTTTCTCCGGTGGTTGAGTATCTGTTGTGACCTATAGCGGCCTCTCCTTTTAATTTTTTCAGTCTTTCTTCATTAAAAATCTCCGCTACAAGCCCCATCTCTTTTTCTATATGGATCTCTGTGCCGTTTGTTGATGCTATGCCTGCGCTCTCTTGACCTCTGTGTTGCAATGCGTAAAGGCAGAGATACACCAAATTGGCAGCTTCTGGATGGCCATAAACTCCTGCAATTCCACACTTTTCCTTTACATTCCACATTCAGTATTTACCCTCAAAGTAATCCTTTAAGATCCTTTCATGATCAAAGGCAAGGGGTTTGGGCAGGTTCTCTTTAGTAAAGACTGCCACCTCTTTCGCGTCGTCACCTGCTGTGGGTCTTCCTTCAGCTTTGGCTATAAAGACCACTGTTATGGTATGCTGTCTGGGATCCCTATCAGGATCTGAGTAAGCGTGAAACTGCCTTATAAGTTCAATGTCCAAGCCGGTTTCCTCTTTAGCTTCTCTCACCGCTGCTTCTTCCAGTGTCTCTCCGTAATCTACAAAACCTCCTGGAAGAGCCCATCCGTAGGGGGGATTTCTTCTTTTTATAAGAACTATGCCTTCAGGGGTTTCAATTATTATATCAACTGTGGGTATAGGATTTTTGTAGATTTCAATCTCCTGCCCACATGATGGGCATTTTATTACCTGTTTTTTAGCCATATCTACACCCCTTTTGCCAATAAGGCGCTAAAAAAGCCACCAAAACCTGCTGAAACAGAGATAAAAAGCCCCTTCTTGTATGTAATCTCCTTTCTTATTACATTTATTTTGCCGCACTCAGGATCAAATTCTTGGTGGTTTTTTACAGGAGGAACCTTTCCCTTTTCAAGATAATCTGAAAGAATTAAAAGCTCAGCAAGTCCACATGCTGTGACAGAGTGACCTATCAATGGTTTTAAAGCCGTAACATTTATATTTCCAAATAGCTTGGTGTAAGCTTTACCTTCGGCTTTATCGTTGGTTGGTGTGGCTGTTGCGTGGGCTTTTATAAATTCTATTTCGGCTTTCTCTTTTGTAAGATTCTCTAATAACTTTATAAAACTTTCTCCAGATGGATCCAGGGAAAACATGTGGTAAGAATCACATAAACTGTTATAGCCTTCTATGCTTAATAGGGGCGATATTGACATTTTTTCCGTCAGTCTTTCTGAGCACACAACCCCTAAAGCAATGGCATCTGAGAAGATAGTGCCGTCTCTTTCTTTATCAAAGGGCATTATCTTCCCTTTTTTTGAGACAACCCTCAGGATTTTATGATAGCTTGTTCTTGCCACTGAGGCCATACTGTTAATTCCACAAACTATTGCTGCATCCACTATCTTATTCTTTATCATTTTATAAGCTATTCCCAGCACATCGTTTCCCGATGAACATACATGGTCTATTCCCAAGCCGTAATAAAATCTTATCCCCATATAGTTTGCTATAAGAAAGTTTATGCCGTTGTGAGTCAAAATAAAGCCGTCAGAAGGGGAGACGTTTTTTGGATTTTTTGCAGATTTAATGGCTATTTCGTCCCTTTCTCTTTCAAGTTTTGCCGCTGCTATAATGGCTAATTTGTCCGTTTTTGATAATAGATTATCTATGGTTCTTAATTGGTCTATGCATTTTATAAGTGCCTTTAAAACGGATGGTAGTCTGTTGAATAGCTTGTATTTCTTTTTAGGGATATAAGAGCTTGTTTCTTCTTCCCAATCTATTTTTCCGTAAAATTCCACTGGAAGCTCAGGAACTTTTAAAAATTCCTCCGTTGTTATTCTGCTTCCTTCTATAAGGTAAACTTTCATGGGCTTGCTTTTACTTCTAACTTATGTGTTGGTCAAGGATTGACATGGGCTCTCTTTATTGGTTATTTCTAATGGAGATTTTACCAGGAGGACAGATATGGAAGAAATGCACAAAAACGAAGAAGATTTTGAGGAGCACAAAGAGACAGAATCTTCTGATAAAAATAACGACTTTAAGGAGGTAAAGGTGGAGGAGAGGAAAGAGGAAAGAAGAAATGGTAATGGAAAAATTGTGGCTTATGTGGCTGTTGTAATTGCTGTTGTTGCCCTTGTTTTAAGCTTGGCGAACCTTGGGACAAGGGGAACTGTTAAGAATTTGCAAAAGAAAACAGAGTTGGTAGCTCAAAAGGAGGGTATTCTTGAAGTTAAGACTATGCAAATAGATCTTTTGTCTGATCTGGATAGAATATATGTTCTTACATTGGTTGAGCATAATTACGATAAGGCTGCTAAAGAGCTTGAAAAGGCGATGGATCTATTTAACAGAATAAAAGGCACCTTAGACGAAAATGAAGCAAAGAGGGTGCAGAGCCTTTTTGCTTCGTTGAAAGCGGAGATAGAGAAGGGTCCTTCTCCCATTCCAGAAATTATATCTGAGATAAGGTCCAGTATTGCGGGAATTTCAGTCAAGCCAGTTTCTGAGGTCAAGCCACCAGAGGCTAAAAAGGAAGTGGCTGTTGTAAAGAGAAAGAAAGCCCCTCAGGAGGTTGTTCAGAAAAAAGCACCTGAGCAGGTTAAAGAAGAACAGGTTCAGGAAAAGCCTTCTTCTCTTAAAAAGTTCTATGATTTCTGGAGCAGTTTAGGAAAGAAGTTAGTCAAGAAATAGTTGTTATTAAGAGTTGAGAATTTAAGGGTTAAGTTCTCTGTTTCAAAAGGGGAAAGTTTAGAGGCCCTTAAAGGGGTCTCTTTTTTTATTAGCAAGGGGGAAATTTACTGTATGCTTGGTGAGTCTGGTTCAGGGAAAAGCGTGACGGCTAAATCTATAATACGGCTTCTTCCTCCTCAGGCTTCAATGGACGGAAGGATCATTTTTGAAGGCAAGGAACTTCTTTCACTGAGCGAAAAAGATATGAGGAGAATAAGGGGAAGTAATATTACTATAATTTTTCAGGAACCTATGACTTCCCTAAATCCTACCATGAAGGTTGGAGATCAGGTTGCAGAGGTTTTGTGTGTACACAAAAACATGAAAAAAAAGGAAGCTTTAAAAAGGGTTATAGATCTTTTCAATGAGCTCTTGATTTCTGATGCTGAAAAAAGAATTCATGCCTATCCCCATATGTTGAGTGGCGGTATGAGGCAGAGGGTTATGATAGCTATGGCTATCATAGGTGATCCTAAACTTGTTTTGGCTGATGAGCCTACTACTGCTTTGGATGTTACTGTTCAAGCTCAGATCTTAGGTATTATGAAAGATCTTGTAAAAAGAAGAGGTGTTTCTCTATTTTTTGTTACCCACGATATTGGTGTGGCATCGGATATGGCTGATAGAATAGGTGTGCTTTACAGAGGCATTCTTGTAGAGGAGGGAACTGTTGAGGAGCTTATAAACAAGCCTTTGCACCCTTACACCCTTGATCTCATAAAAGCCATCCCCACAACTGAAAAAAAGGAGTTTGATATAGAAATTTCTGAGGCTACAGAAGATTTTCAAGGTGGATGCCCCTATTTTGGAAGATGCAGTAAAGCAAAAGAAGCATGCAGGAAGGTATTTCCCCAATGGATTGAAAAAAGCGCTACACATAAGGTTAGGTGTTTAAATGTTGATTAATTTAATAACATTTCATATATTTAACATGGGAGGTAAAGGGTTATGTTGAGGATAGAGGATTTGGTGGTTGAGGTTGCAGGTAAAGAGATCCTTCATGGTGTTAGCCTTTTTGTGAGGGAAGGCGAAGTTGTAGCTCTTATGGGTCCCAATGGATCAGGTAAAAGCACTCTCATAATGACTATAATGGGTTTTTCTGAGTATAAGGTAAAAAGAGGAAAAATATGGTTTAAAGGTAAGGACATAACGAATCTTCCAGTTTATGAGAGGGTTAAGTTGGGTATAGGACTTGCCTTTCAAAGGCCGCCAGTGATAAAGGGCGTTAAAACACGACAAATCGTTGAGATTGCTGCCTCTGCTAGGGGAAGAAAGGTTGATGTGGTTGAACTGGCCAAGGAACTTGATTTTGAGGATTTTCTAGACAGGGATGTCAATTATGGATTTTCAGGGGGAGAGATGAAAAGATCTGAGATTCTTCAGCTTCTTGCCATGGATCCAGATCTTCTTTTGTTGGACGAACCTGAGTCTGGAGTTGATCTTGAAAGCATAAGCCTTTTGGGAAGAGTTATAAACAAAATTCTTATGAGGGATATTGAGCCTTTGCCTGATAAAAGCTTTAAAGAGGTAAAAAGTCACAGGAAAAGCGCCCTTATAATTACCCATACCGGTCATATATTGAAATATGTTGAGGCTGACAGAGGCTATGTTCTTATCAATGGCAGGATTGCCTGTTCTGGCAATCCTAGGGAAATTTTAAAGACTGTGGAAAAATATGGATATGGGGAGTGTTTAAAATGCGTGTAAAAGAGGATTTTAATTTGGAAATGGTAGGAATAGATGTTGAGGAAAGGGAAAGGGCTGGAACTTATATGCAAGTTGACTCTGGTGTTCTTAGGTGCACTGTAAAACAGCCTGGGCTTGTCATTATGTCAACAAGAGAGGCTCTTAAAGAACTTCCTGAGGCTAAGGACTATTTATGGAATGCTTTGGAAGAGGATCCCAATTTAGGCGCTTTTTCTAACGGGTATTTTATAAAAACTGAGCCCAATGCCAATATTCTCTTTCCTGTTCAGGCTTGTCTTCTTATAGAAAAGGATGAGACTCAGCATGTGCATAACATAATAATAGCCGAGGAAAATTCCGAGTTGAGGGTTATCACAGGTTGTGCCAGCAAACCTCAAAGGGGAAAGCATATAGGTGTTAGTGAATTTTACGTAAAAAGAGGGGCCAAGCTTCATTTTACTATGATACATATGTGGGGCAGAGAGGTTGAGGTTTTGCCCAAAACAGCAGTTATAGTAGAGGAAGGGGGTGTTTTTATAAGCGATTATATCTGCCTTCACCCTGCCGCTAAAATAAAGGCGTATCCTACTGTTTATCTTGTAGGTGAGAAGGCTACAACAAGACTTCAAACAGTGCTCGTCTCTACTGTTGGATCTCACCTTGATCTTGGTTCTAGGGCTTATTTGAGAGCCAAGGACACAAAGGCTGAAATTATTTCAAGGGTAGTCTGTTTTGGTGGAGATGTAATAGCCAGGGGCCACTTGATAGGAGAATATCCAGGGGTTAAAGCTCACCTTGAGTGTAAAGGACTTCTTCTTTCTCCTAACGGCAGGATACATGCCATTCCCGAGCTTGAGGGCAGAGCTGTAGATCTTGAAATGTCACACGAGGCGGCTGTTGGTAAGATTGCCAAAGAGGAGATAGAATATCTTATGGCGCGTGGGCTTACAGAGGAAGAGGCTACTTCCACCATTGTTAGAGGTTTCTTGAACGTGGATATCCTTGGTATTCCTGAGAGTTTGAAGAAGGAGCTTGATAAGATAATAGAGATGAGTGAGGATGCCCATTAACTTCTTTTACGGAGGTTTGCAAAATGTCAGAACTACCAGGGGTGGGCAGTTCAATTCGTGGCTTTAGGCTTTCTGAGCTTCCTCCTGTGGAGCTTGAAAGATTAAAGGAGCTTTCACGTATATGCAAAGGTGATATTTTGAAGATGACAAATATAGCCGGTTCTGGCCATCCAGGTGGTTCAATCTCTTCTTTAGACATCTTCCTTGTTGTTTTTTCTTACGCGAACATTGATCCTACTGACCCTAATATGGAATCCAGAGACAGGATAGTCGTAAGTCATGGCCATACCTCACCGGGAGTTTATTCGGTTTTGGGAAGGCTCGGTTTTTTTGATATTGATGAGGCTATTGCCACCTTTCGAAAGGCAGGTAGCATCTTTGAAGGACACGTGGAAAGGATTGTTCCTGGTATAGAATGGTCAACAGGCAATTTAGGTCAGGGACTTTCTGCCGGTTGTGGCTTTGCCCTTGCTGCTAAGATTAACAACAGGGATTATCACACCTTTGTTTTGATGTCTGATGCTGAGCAGGCTAAAGGGCAGGTGGCTGAAGCAAGGAGATTTGCAAAAAAATTTAATCTAAATAACATTACAGTAATCATAGATTTTAACAACATACAGATAAGCGGAAAACTTAACCAAGTTATGCCTATAAATATAAAGGGCAACTATGAAGCCGATGGGTGGAAGGTTCTTGAGGTTGATGGACATGATCATCAGCAGATTTACAAAGCTATAAAAATTGCCATTGAGGATAAAGCTTTTCCGTACGCTATAATAGCCCATACTGTTATGGGAAAAGGAGTGTCCTTTATGGAAGATGATGAGCAATATCACGGCAGGGCTCTTAAGGAAAATGAGATAGTCCACGCCTTTGAGGAGCTGGATATAGTAAATGACAGGGCAAAATATAGAGTTTTAAGGGATAAGATTGAGATATCCAGAAAACCCGATAGCTGTTTAAAATACAAAGTGAACCTGGATTTGGGCAAACCCTTTACCTATGCTCCTAAAGATAAAATAGATAATAGAGCCGCTTTTGGAAAAGCTCTTCTTGATCTTGGCAAGAGGAATTGTAAGGTGGAAGGAAGAACACCTATAGTGGTTTTCGATTGTGATCTTAGAGATTCTGTTAGGACTGGTTGGTTTGCCAGAGAGCTTCCTGAATTCTTTTTTGAAGCAGGGGTTCAGGAACACAGTACAGCCACCATAGCTGGAGCTATTTCTGTTTGTGGTATTATATCTGTTTTTGCGGATTTTGGTGTGTTTGGTATAGATGAGGTTTATAACCAACACAGGCTCAATGATATAAATTGTACAAATTTGAAGCTTATACTTACCCATTTAGGTATAGATGTGGGACAGGATGGAAAGACACATCATTGTATAGATTACATTGGACTTTTGAGGAATCTTTTTGGTTTTAAACTCATCATCCCTGCCGATGCGAATCAGATGGATAGAGTAATAAGATACATATTCTCAGAATACGGTAATTTTGCCGTGGGTATGGGTAGGGAATCTCAACCTATTATAACAGATGCTAAGGGCAATGCTGTGTTTGGACAAGGATACAACTTCCAATATGGGAAGATAGACGTTGTAAGAGAGGGGAAGGATATAACCGTTTTGAGTTATGGAAATATGCTTTATAGAGCAGTGGAAGCCTCTGATAGACTTAAAGGTGAGGGATTCAGTGTTAGGGTGGCCAATGTATCCTGTGTCTTAGATCCTGATATATATCAGATTTTAAAGTGGGCAGAGGAAGGTCCCATATTGGTTTATGAAGATCATCATATATCAACAGGGTTGGGGTCAATTATAGCTGATAAAGTGATTGAGAAAAGGTCGTGTATAAAGCTCATCAAAATGGGGGTTAGAAGATACGCTCCCTCTGGGCTTCCCGATGAGCTTTACGAGGTTGAAGGCTTAAGTGTAAATCATCTTATAGAGAAAATTAAAGAGGAGATTGGAAGATGAGAATAGTTGTAATTGGTGGTGTAGCTGGGGGTATGTCAGCGGCAGCAAAAGCTAAAAGAACCAATAAAAATGCAGAGATAATAGTGTTTGAAAAGGGAAGATTTGTATCTTACGGGGCTTGTGGTATCCCTTACTTTTTGTCAGGGGAGATTGAAAGCTACGAAAGTCTTATAGTTAGAAAGCCTGAGGATTTTGAAAGGGCGGGTATAAAGGTCAATTTAAATGCAGAGGTTAAAGAGATTGATGTTAAGAATTTTAACTTGACGGTGGAAATCAACGGTGCAAATGAAAAGGTCGGCTTTGATTCCCTTATTATTGCCACAGGTGCTTCTTCTAAGAGATTGCCTGTGGAAGGAAGGGATCTTGAAGGTGTCTTTACCCTGAAGAGTTTGGATGATGGTATAGCCATCAAAGATTATATTAAAAGAGCTTCTGTAAAAAGGGTGGGAATTGTTGGGGCAGGTTTTATAGGTCTTGAGCTCATAGAGGCTTTTGTTAAGCAGGGATTAGAGGTGGTCAGTGTTGATATTGTCTCTTCTCCACCCCCTCAGTTTGATGAGGATATGGTAGATTTTGTTAAGGAAAAGGTGGAGGAATATAAGGTAAAAACATATTGGGGCGCTGGCATAGATAGGATAGAAGGTGCGGATAAAGTGGAAGCTATGGTGATCGAGGGAGAAAGGGTTCCTGTGGATATGGTGATCTTTTCCGTTGGCGTTTCTCCCAACTCTGAAATAGCGAAGAATGCGGGATTGGAGCTTTCTGTGGCTGGCTCTATAAAGGTGGATGAACGGATGCAAACCAGTGTTGACAATATTTATGCTGCTGGAGACTGTACTCACTCCTACAGCGCGGTTACAGGAAAGCCTGTGTACCTTCCTTTGGGAAGTCTTGCCAACAGACATGGAAGGGTTGCAGGAACTAACGCAGCAGGAAGGCTGGCTTTTATGAAGCCTATAGCTGGTACATCCATAGTGAAATTTTTTGATATTGGCCTTGCCAGAACAGGCTTAACAGAGACAGAGGCCAAGAGGGAAGGATTCGATGTGGATTCTGTGGTAATAAAAGCTTATGATAAAGCACATTACTATCCCGGTGCTGGTAAAATCAAAGTTAAGCTGGTCTGGAACAGAAAAGACGGCGCACTGTTAGGTGCTCAGCTTTCTGGCCCTTATATGTCGGTAAAAAGAATAGATGTAATCTCTTCTCTAATTATAAAAAAGGCATCAGTGGAGGATTTAAAAGCTGTTGATCTTGCCTATTCTCCTCCCTTTTCCCCTGTTTGGGATCCCCTTTCTATTGCCGCAAACCAAGCAGTTAAGGATTAAATATGGTGGAGATACATTCCACAGCCATCGTGGATCCATCGGCGGAAATAGACGAAGATGTCAAAATTGGCCCATATGCCTTTATAGAAGGCAAGGTTAAGATTGGAAAAGGCACAGTTGTAGGGGCTCATACTGTCATTCATTCTGGTACTGAAATTGGGAAAGATAATAAAATAGGTGTTCATGTGGTTTTAGGTGGGGAACCTCAGCATTTGTCTTATAAAAGGGAAGAGACCTTTCTCAAAATAGGGGATAGAAACATCATAAGGGAGTTTGTATCAATACACAGATCTTTTCGCGAAGGATGTGCAACTGTTATAGGAAATAACTGTTATATAATGGCTTCCTCTCATATAGGACATGATTGTGTTATAGGTGATGATGTTATAATAACGAGTTTTGCAGGGATATCGGGGCATGTAATAATAGAAGAGAAAGCTGTTGTAGGCGGGCATGTGGGAATACACCAGTTTGTGAGGATTGGCAAACTTGCCATGCTTTCTGGAAGTTCTGGTATAGCACAGGATGTACCTCCTTTCTGTATAGCGGCTGGAAGGCCCGCCAAGGTTTATGGTTTAAATGTTGTTGGTTTAAAAAGAGCGGGTTTTGATTCTGAAAAAAGAAAAATTATAAAAAAGGCCTTTGATATGTTTTACAGAAGTGGACTTCCTAAAAGGGAAGTTTTAAAAAGATTAGAGGAAATGGATGATCCAGAGGTTAGGCATTTTGTTGAATTTGTGAGGAGTTCAGAAAGGGGGGTTTGTTCCTTTGCCAGGGATGTCAAATAGAGTTAAGGCTGGCGTGATTGGTGTTGGCAGGATGGGAGAGTATCATGCCGGAGCCTACACCGAAATTCATTATGTTGATCTGGTTGGTGTAGCTGATATAGACGAGGAGAGGCTCAAAGTTATTTCTGAAAGATATGGAATTCCTGGTTATAAAGATTATAGAGAGCTTTTGGACAAAGTTGATGTGGTCACAGTTTCTGTTCCTACTGCTTTACATTACCAAATCGCTAAGGAGTGTATAGAAAAAGGTGTGCATGTATTAGTTGAAAAACCTATAACATACACTTTGGAGGAGGCGAGGGATCTTTTTAGGCTTGCCATGGAGAAGGGGGTTGTTCTTCATGTTGGTCATGTTGAAAGATTCAATGGGGCTGTCCAGGAGCTTATGAACATAGTTTCTAATCCCTTGCTTATAGAAACAAGAAGGCTTGGCCCTTTCTCTCCGAGAGTGGCAATGGATAGTGTAGTGTTGGATTTAATGATACACGATATAGACATAGTATTGAGGTTGGCAAGATCAGAGGTTGTTGAGGTTGAAGCTACAGGTGTTTCTGTATTTTCCAACAAATGCGATGCCGCCATTGTTAATTTGAGATTTGAGTCTGGATGCGTGGCAACCCTTACAGCCAGCAGGGTTACCCAGAACAAGATTAGAACCATGGCAGTTTCGGAAAAGGATTTTTATGTCTTCTTGAATTTCACAGAACAGGATATTCATATACACAGACAGGCTTACTCCGAAGCTGTTAGATTAAAGGATCAGTTGAGATATAAACAGAGTTCCATTATAGAGCAGGTGTTTGTACACAAGGGGAATCCTCTTAAATTGGAGCTTATGCACTTTATCGAATGCGCCATGAACAACTGTAAAAGAATGGTTCCTGTGGAGAGTGAGCTAAAGTCTTTGGAGATTGCCCTTAAAATTGAGGATATACTAAAAGAAAAAGGAGTTATAAAGGAGTAGTTGAAGACAGTCTTTGTAGCTTTAAGTGGAGGAGTGGATTCTACCTTTTCGGCATTAAAACTTAAATCCGAAGGTTATAATGTTGTAGCACTCACTATGGACATCGGAATCCCCATCTCTAAATTTTGGGTAGAGGCATCTAAAAGAGTGGCTTTTTCGTTAGGGATTATCCTTAATGTGGTTGATCTTTCTAAAGAATTTAAAAGGTTTGTTATTGATTATTTTGTGAATGAGTATCTTTCAGGAAGAACTCCCAATCCGTGTGCTATTTGCAATAAGTACATAAAATTTGGCTATTTAAGGGATCACGCTTTTTCTATGGGAGCCGATCTTTATGCAACGGGACATTATGCATGCCTAAACAATGGCATTTTGTCTAAAGCTTTTGATATTAAAAAGGATCAGAGCTATTTTCTCTGCTTGGTTGAGAGAGAAAAATTTTCTTCCGTTATCTTTCCCATGTGTAAGGTTGAAAAATCCGTTGCCATGACAAGTGTTAGGGATTTGGTTCAGAGTATTCCTAAAGAGAGCCAAGAGGTCTGTTTTCTTCAGGGAACAGATTATAGAAAACTTATACTTGAAAGGATTGGCCACAAAAGGGGTGTTTTTGTGGATAAACACGGCAACTTCTTAGGAGAACATGATGGATATTTTCTGTTCACCATTGGACAGAGAAGAAAACTCGGTGTGAATTTGGGAAGGCCACTTTATGTAATTGACATAATACCAGAGAAGAATATTGTGGTTTTAGGTGAAGAGGGTGATCTCTTAAAAAAAGAGATGAGGGTCTCTTCCATCAATTGGTTTGTGGATTTAAAGAATTTAAGTTTTCCCATGGAGGTTGAGGTTAAGATACGAAGTCAGCATGAACCTGCTAAGGCTTTTCTTTACAAAGATGGCAGAGTTCAATTTTTCGAGCCACAAAAGGCTGTGACTCCCGGTCAAGTAGCTTGCTTTTACAAGAACAGCATTGTTGTGGCAGGAGCAATTATAGATTATAATTGATAATCATTAAACTATCGGGGGGATGTGGAATGAGGAAGATAAAGGGTGTGAAAATTAAGTGTGGTATATGCGGGGAAGAACACAGTGAGTTTATAGATCTTGATAGGTTGCTGGAGTGGTCTAAAAGGGAAGTTACTCCAATTTTTGTTTGTCCTTCCTGTGGCGAAGATGGACTTTCGCATATTAATAATGTGCATTTGAAAGTTTTGGCAAAATATCTTGATCTTCTGAATTCTGTATTTGAAGCCATCTCTTTAGAACAGCAGAAACTTTCCCGCCATGGGGTTTGGGTGGATATAGTTATTGAGTAATATCCAATACCAGTTCGTCTAAAATTTCATCTGCTATGTCTTCTTTGTTCATTTCCGGTAGGTATCTAATTTCACCGTTTCTTTTGATTATTGTTACTCTGTTGGTATCCCTTTGAAATGCTTCAGCTACCAAGTTTGCAACGATCATATTCATATTTTTTCTGTTCAGTTTTTCCTGAGCATTTTTAATAAGATTTTCTGTTTCAGCGGCAAATCCTATTATGTACAGGTTTTGTTTTTTTACTTTATTTATTTCATTTATGATATCTGGGGTTCTCTCCAGTTCAATTGCGTCAATTTTGCTCTCTTCTTTTTTTATCTTTTTTCGGTGTGTTATTTTAGGCTTGTAGTCAGCAACAGCGGCACTCATTATCACAACATCCACATTTTCTATGTTTTCCAGAACCTTTTCGCACATCTGTTCAGCAGAGATTATCTTTATAGTCTTTACTCCATAAGGTGGATCAAGATAGGTGGGACCAGTTATTAGAATTACTTCTGCTCCTCTTCTTTTTGCAGCCTTTGCAAGCGCATATCCCATCTTGCCTGATGAAGGATTACTTATAAATCTTACTGGATCTATATGCTCTCTTGTAGGGCCCGCTGTCACAAGTATTCTTTTGTTTTTAAGATCCTTAATAGAGAGGGATTCTACAGCCTTTTCAAATATAAGCTCCACGCTGGGCAGTCTTCCTCTTCCTTCCTCTCCACATGCAAGCTCTCCTTCTTCAGGTTCCAATATTTCTACTCCCAATTCCTTAAGTCTTGATATGTTCTCCTGTACCTGTTTGCTGGTGAACATTTTGTGATTCATGGTGGGGCAGACAATGGTCTTTCCTTTATATGCAAGGAAAAAGGCTGTCATCATGTTGTCTGCAAATCCCCACGCCATTTTTGCTATGGTGTTTGCTGTGGCTGGTGCTACTATGAAAAGGTCTGTTTCTTCCGTTAGGCTGATGTGCTCCACTCTCTCTGCCGATGTGTATTGAAAGGTATCTATAAGCACCTCTTTTCTTGAAAGCACCCTGAAGGTTTCAGGGTTTATAAATTTTGTTGCGCTTTTGCTCATAAGGATTCTTACCTCTAAATTGCTTTTTACGAAATTTCTAACCAGATCGCAGATTTTATAACAGGCTATTCCCCCTGTTACTCCTATGGTTACTCTATTTCCTGCAAGCCTCATTCTTATCCTTTCCAAGGCTTGTATAGATTGTGTTGCAATCCTAAGCAGTCCATAACTTTTCCTACCACAAAGTTAATCATATCATCAATATTTTGAGGTTTGTGGTAGAATGTGAGCACAGGAGGAATTATATAGGCTTCTGCTTTTGCAAGCTTTAGCATGTTTTCCAAGTGAATAACATTCAGTGGCGCTTCCCTTGGAACTATTATAAGTTTCCACTTCTCCTTTAGTGCAACATCAGCTGCCCTTTCAATGATATTGGAGGATATCCCGTTGGCTATTCTGGCAAGAGTGCCCATAGAGCAAGGGGCTATTATACATCCCTTTAGGCGATACGTTCCTGAAGCCACAGGTGAGAGAAAATCCTTTTCCTTGAGTAGCTCTATGTTAGGGGCATTTTTTAGGCTTTTTCCCTCTTCTTTTCCTATCTTTATAGCCGTTTCTGTGGCACACAAAAAGACTTTGTCTATTTTGGAAAGCTCTTCTGCAATCTTTATTCCGAGTATAAATCCACTTGCTCCTGTTATTCCTACAAAATAGGGCATTATTTTAGCTTGTAAATTACAAGTCCAGAGTAAAATTTTGGATAGAAATAGGTGCTTTTCTGAGGCATTTTGAGACGCTTCAAGGATATATCTGCAATCTCCTCTACCGTAGGGGGATTGTAAGATACTATTACTCTGCTTTTATTCTGTTTTATATTTTCTAGAGCTTCTTCTATGTTTTTGTAATAATCTATTTTTGTTTTTTCTTCTAATTCTTTTTCAGTAATTCCAAAGATTTGTTTAATTATCCTTTCGTGCAAAAGTTGGACATCTATCAAATCGCTCTCATCTTCTATCCTGAAGATAAAGCCCTTTTCTCCTTTGTGGTAGATTATGCCAAAATGCCGTCTGCCGAATTTTTTTAATAGAGAATTTATACTTTTGGGTTCTTTTATATGGTAAATTCTCTCAAATCTACGCTCTATCATTGAAATTGCTCTTTCTGAAACCTCTTCAGGGATGTTTTTGATAACCCTGTGTATGGGAAGCACCACCAATCCGCGATCTTTAGAGCTCACAATGGCCATTAGCACATAATTGTAAGGTTCATTTCCTGTATGGTTGGGATTTTTGCTCTCCATCTCTTTTTTATAGTTCAGAGCTGTTTCATATCTGTGGTGCCCATCTGCTATGAGAATCTTTTTGTCTTTGAATAGTCTTTCTATTTCTCTATTTTGGCTGGGGTCCACCTCATAAAATTTGTGTATTACCTCGTTCTCATCCTTGAACTCAAACAGTTTTTTTGAAGGTATTTCTTTTATGGTCTCATATATACTTCCTTCTTCAAGGACTATTCCAAACACTGGGCTCAAATTGCATTCTGTAGCTTTCATAAGCCTTAATCTATCTTTCTTAGGGGCTGATAGTGTCTTTTCGTGAGGAATTATTATTC
>JALVKL010000126.1 GCA_027033775.1 bacterium
TCTTCTTCATATTTTTTTAGCCATTCGCTGGAGTTCTCTTTTATATCTTTGAGTTTATCTAATTCAGGGTTGTATCCCCTTTTTATAATGTTCCCTTCAAAGGGTTCATCTGAAATTGCTCTCTCTATCAAAGAGCTTAAGTGGCTAATTTCTTCCAAGTTTTCTTTCAACTCAAGAATAAATTCTGCCTCACACTCTCTTAGTTTATCCTTTATTTCCGGTATCTTTTTGAGAGCATTCTTTAAGGCTACATATTCTTTAGGTTTAGCGAGTCTTGCGTTTATTCTTGAGAGTATTCTTTCAATGTCCGGAATGCCCTTTAAAACTTCTGAGAGGTTTATTCCCTTGTCCAGAAATTCTTTTATGGCTATCAGCCTTCTTTTTATTTTTTCAGGATTTTTAAGGGGACTAAGCAAATTTTCCTTCAATCTCCTTCTTCCCATAGGGGTGCATGTTCTGTCTATCACAGATAAAAGGGTATTTTCAGTTTCTCCTTTCAGGTTTCTGATGAGCTCTAAATGTTTAATAGTTGAAGGATCCAGATACATGTGGTCTTCGGAATGAAGAGGTTCCACTTTTGCTATCCTTGGGACCTTACACAGTTGAATATCGTGGAGGTAATATAGAAGAATTCCCAAAGCTATTTGTGCTGTTTTAAAATGGGAAAGCCCTAAGCTTTCTGGAGGCTTTCCCATATATTCTTTTATGTAATTTACAGCCTCTTGATTATTTAACCACTCTTCGTATGTTTCACAAAAGAATTCACCAAAAGTTTCTTTTAGCTCCTGCCTTTCTTCAGGAATAAGTATGGTTTTGGGGGAAAGTTTCTCTATGGCTTCTATCACCTTTTCCTTTGTATCCTCGTAAAAGAGAGCTTTTCCTGTATTCACATTTATCGCTGCAAAGGCCCACTTTCTTTTCCCGCAGAATACCGATGCTACATATCCCGGATCAGCTTCATCTTCAGCCTCTAAAAAAGTTCCAGGAGTGATTACTCTTATCACTTCTCTTTTTACTATTCCTTTGGCCGAAGAGGGGTTTTCTGTTTGCTCACATATAGCCACCTTGCAACCTGCATCCAATAGCCTTTTGATATAGCCTTCTGCAGCATGATGCGGAACACCACACATGGGAACATTGTTTCTAGTGGTAAGAACTATGTTCAGTATTTTTGAGGCTTTTTCTGCATCCTCCATAAACATCTCGTAAAAGTCACCAAGCCGGAAAAGAAGAATGGCATCTTTGTATTTTTCCTTTATAGAGAGGTACTGCTTCATCATAGGAGTCAGTTTTTCAGCCATGTTAAAAAATATGAATCAGAGCTTTCAATTCGTAAAGAGGTGGAAACCTAATGGAAAATTTTAGTTTTATATACTAAAATAACTTGACAATAGTTTTATCAGATATATTTTAATAATTAGTGATACTTAAGGAGGGGTCATGATGAACATTGTGGAATTGAGGGAATTGCAGGCTATCAACACCCTTGTTTTCGAAACGCTGGGCCGACCTGAAAAGGAAAGAGAATTTAAGCTCAAGTCCCTAAAGAGGTGGGGATTTGACCTTTTGTTTGGTAAGAAGGGGGGAGAGGCCACTTACTTTACGGCGGAAGCCGGCAAAAGGGAAGTGGGCGAAAAATATGTAGAAGAGAACATTCACTACGAAGTGGAAGAGATTATCTATGAACTTCCTAAAAACAAAAAGATATTTGCCCATATAGAGATGATGCAGGGAAGGGCGTATCTGGTAGGAGATTTAAGAGAGGGGGATAAGAACATAGAAATTTTAAGAGTTCCAGCAGGGAGTATTCTTCTTGCCTATTTCAAAAAACACAAATTACATAACCTCATTGAGGCTCTCAGAAATGTTGGAACTGCCCTGGAGCTTGTCAAACAGAGGGGTCAGGAGGGAAAACCTGTTCCTTATGAGCAACTTCCAAATGTGGCGAGAAGGTTTTTAAGAGGAGCTAAAGATCTTGAAAAAGAGGCAGGATTTGGAAGGGTGGCCCTATCTTACTGGGGAGAGAACAAGGACGGGGATGCAAGATTTAGGGTATCTTGGCTATTACCAACCATAGCTCTGTTTGACATTGACATAGCGGAAAAAGCGGACAAGCTGTTAGCGGCATTTAAGTAGAGGCAAAAGATATGGAACTTTTGTGCTGGACACCTGTTATTTTTAACCGAAAAGGATTTCCCAGGGACGAAGAGGGCAGGCCTTTTCTCCCTAAAGATGTGTTCATTGAGGCAATTATTTCTTCGGTTATTTTCTACTATGTAAAAAAGGACAGAGAAATAGAAAATAGAGTCAAAAACTATCTTTTAAGTCAGGATGTGAAATTTGATGAAGTTTCTAACAGAGTGAAAGAGATTGTTCTGAATAAATACCCTGTTTTGGAACAGCTTTATATACCTGAGAAAATATATCTTTCGGAGAATAATCTACAGGAAAAGTACATAGAAGTTTTTGATCTGAAAAAGTGGGAAGATGTTAAGGGTTTCAAAACGGAGGTCTTTAAAGGAGTTGTTTCTGTGGAAATAGAAAGTCCAGAGATTGAAAAAATCAAATCAGCAGCACACTCTTTTGCTGAAGCTTTAGCAAAAATTGAGCGCAGCTTTCTAAAAGATCATTCCCTTTCTTTGCTCTTTTATGACCCCCTCATCAATGACATTAAAAAATGGGATGTACCATTGAGGATAGGTATGTGGACAGAGGTTCCCTTTAAAGGGGATTTACTATTTTTCTGGAGAATTAAGGAGGTCCGTGAAAGGCTTATAAAACGGTTAAAGGTAGATATAAGACCCCGTTATGTTCTATATCTACCTGATGAAAAGCAGACTACAGGTTGGGTTGAATTAAAAATCAAATAAAGGAGGGAGTAGCTATGGCGAAGAAAGAAGTTAAAAAACAACCCACAACAGAAGAGCTCAGCAGAGAGCTGAGAGGGTATATTGCCCAGATTGAGGCTTTAAGGGCTGAGATTGCAGTGGTTGATGAGAACATAATAGCCTACAGAACCGCAATTAAAACTATCAACAATCTTAGGGATCTCGGGAAGGGCAAAAATATTCTTATTCCCATTGGGACAGGTGCTCAAATTGAGGCAAAGATAGAAAACCCTGACAGAGTTGTGGTTAGCATCGGCTCTGGTATATCTGCTGAACTCAGTGCAGAAGAGGCTCTTAAACAGATAGCAAAAGAGATAGCTTCACTACAGGCATTGAGAAGAACTCTCGAAGAGGCAATAGCTGAAGCGTATTCAAAAACGGAAGAGTTACTCCAGAAGACAAGGGAAATAGGACAAGAAGAAGCAAAATCTTCAAAATAAACGGAGATAATCGTGGAAGAAAAAGAATTATTGGAAAAACAGCTAAAGAAAAGTCTCGAGCTCTTAGAGCAAATGCCTGAAGATAGGAGATTTTTTATTAACACAGGATTTTTGATGGTACAGGTTTCTAAAGAGGAAGCAAAGGAGTACTTGGAAAAAGAGTTGGAATCCCTGAAGAAAAGCGGCTGATACAAAAGGCTATGTTCGATAAAGGGAGGTAGAACATGAAAAGATTACTAAGTGTAATGTTGTTTGTGGTTATTTTGGCTTCGCCTATTTGTGCTAAGAGGGTAAATAAGCAGTTAAAGGTAAGGAAAAAGCGGGAAACTGCAAAATCCCTTATAAAAAGTTCCGGAAAAAGAAGCACAGAGAAAATAAAAGAGCAGGAGATTCAAAAGATAATAAAAGAAGCGGCAGATATTTATGCTGAAGGAAACAGAATTTTGCTTCTGCTTGCTCATAATAAAGTGGATGAGGCTAAAAAAGCTTTAAAAGCTCTTAGAGAAAGGGTTGATAAACTGGAGAAACAGTATCACGGGAAGATGGAAAGACTTCCCATTGATGTTATTGTTAACGAGGTTGTGGGAACAACAGACCTTAATCAGGCTAAAAAGCTGGCACAGCAGGTAAAAGAGGCAATTAAAAATAACGATTTTGTAAGAGCAAGAAATTTGCTGCAGGCCTTAAGGGATGAGATAGTTATAGAAACGGTGTATCTTCCCATTGAGCTGTATAAGCAGGCTATAGACCTTACCTATAAATTCCTTGAGGAAGGAAAAGTCGATGATGCTCTTTCTCAGCTGAAATTGGCCTTGAACACAGTTGAGGTTGACACAACAATCATTCCAGAGCCTATAGCAATTGCTTCACTGCTTGTGGAAGATGCTTCTAAACGATTTAAAGACAAGCCCCATCAGGCTCTCAATCTCCTTGAAGAGGCCAAAAGGCAGATCAAACTGGCCAAAGTTCTTGGTTATGTAAGAAGCGATAGGGACATTCAGCCTCTCATAGAGCAGATAGAAAAGCT
>JALVKL010000127.1 GCA_027033775.1 bacterium
CTTCCATCATCGTTTATTTTATATTTTTCAAGTTGCCATCTTGCATTGGAGAGTTCTTTAAGCCCTTCTAATACCTTCATTATGAGTTGCTCTCCCACTTCTTTTTTCACATTTGGAGGTATATGATTTTCATATATATCTTTGGCCCTTCCCTGAGATACAGAAACTACAATGTGTTTCAAGAATTCAACGGGCGCAAGACTCACATTTAATCCGTTCAGTTTAAAACCCGTGGGAGTTTCAAGTATTTTTAGAGTTACAAATATGGGCCTTTTATAATAGAGTGTTTCTTTTACAATATATATTTTGCCATGTTGGTACATTCCATATCCTTGCAGAGAGATATCCATTTTCTGAGGTTTGCCTAAATCTGAGAATACTTTCTGTATAAGCTGTTTAAACATTTCCTTGCTTCCCAATGCCTTGAAAGCATCTGTTCCAGAATTATAGATATAATCTAAGTTTCCCTCTGCGAGACTGGCTCCTATCTTTAAACAGAAAGATTCTAATTCCCTTGGTACTTGTGCTGATAAAACAGCTGTTGAAAGTATAATAAAAGTAAAACAGCATAAAATTTTTTTCATCATAAAAGCCTCCAGATATTTTTTTGAAAATAGCATAGATTTGCTAATATTGATCTGTCAAGTTTGATAGAATTTCAATTATCTTTTTTTTAACCTCTTCTTTAGGTAAACTACTATTGATTATTATTACATTCTTTCTTTTTTGGGCTTCTTCTAAATATCCCTTTCTCACTTTTTTGTGAAATTCCAATGACTCTCTTTCTATTCTGTCTGTCGGCTTGCATCTTTTAAGAGCGCTTTCAACATCCAAGTCAAGGAGAATTATTAAGTTTGGCACAATTCCCTCTGTAGCTATTTCGTTGAGTTTTTCTATCAGCTTGATATTCAATCCTCTTCCATATCCCTGGTACGCCAGAGTAGAAAGAAAGCATCTGTCCGAGATTACCCACATACCTTTGTTTATGGCAGGTTTCACTATCTCTTTTATATGCTCTTTCCTGTCGGCGATATAAAGCAAAAGTTCTGTGAAAGGATCCATATTCTCTTGTAATATCATTTCCCTTAATCTTTTTCCCAAAGGAGTTGCTCCTGGTTCAAAAGTGGTAATGAAGGAGACACCTTTAGCTTTAAGAAATTCCTCTGTAAATCTCACATGTGTAGATTTCCCCGATCCTTCTATTCCTTCAAAGGCAATGTAAAGGGATTGTTTCAACTGATTATCTCCGTTCCTATACCTTTGTCTGTGAAGAGTTCCAAGATTATACAATGTGGGACTGTTCCATTTATAATGTGTACCTTTTCAACTCCTTTCTTTAAAGCGGATATTCCCGCTTTTACCTTGGGTATCATTCCCCCTTCTATTATACCTTTTTTAAGTAATTCTTCAGCCTCTTTAATGCTTATAGAGCTTAAAAGATCCCCTTTTTCATTCAGAATCCCATCCACATCCGTCATAAACACTAATCTTTCAGAGGATAAGGCAGAAGCAATTTCAGATGCTACCCAGTCTGCATTTATATTATAGGGTATTCCTTCTTCGTCAAAGCCTATAGGGGCTATTACAGGTATAAACATACTTTCGTTTAAGATGTTCAATATATTTGGATCCACTTCTGTTATCTTTCCCACATGTCCAAGATCAATAATTTCTGGTGCCTGTCCCTGAGGGGCATCCTTTTCTAAATAGAGCTTTTTTGCCTTTATCAGCAATCCGTCTTTTCCTGTTAGTCCCACTGCCATTCCCCCATGTTTGTTTATAAGGGCAACTATCTCTTTGTTGACCTTTCCTCCAAGAACCATTTCCACTATGTCCATTGTTTCCTCGTCTGTTACTCTTAATCCATCTATGAATTTTGGTTTTTTCCCCATCTTCTCCATTATGCTGCCTATTTGGGGTCCTCCTCCATGGACAATTACAGGATTTATCCCGATATATTTCATAAGAACCACATCCTTTGCAAAAGACTCCTTCAGAGCTCCATCAACCATGGCATGGCCACCGTATTTAATTACTATAGTTTTTTTAAAGAACTTTCTTATGTAAGGTAAAGCTTCAAGTAGTATGTGTGCCCTTTCTATAAGTTTTTGTAGGTCTTCTGCCATACTGTCAGATCCTCCTCCCAGCTCTTAAGCACAACAGACAGTGCTTCTATCATATCTGATGCTGTTAAGGAATACTCCCCTGTCACTTCTTTGGCAATATCGCCACTTAAACCGTGCAGGAAAACTCCTGCATATGCCGCCTTTTCTGTTTCAATCCCCATGGCAAGGAGTGCTCCTATTATTCCCGTTAGCACATCTCCTGATCCCCCTGAAGCCATACCTGGATTTCCAGTTGGATTTACATAGGCTTTCCCTTCAGGGGTGGCAGTGATGGTGCCTGCTCCTTTTAAAACCAGTATGACATCCAGTTTTTTAACCCATTCTAAAGCAGTTTCTAATCTTTTGCCATTGATTTCCTTGGTGGACAATCCCGTAAGTCTGGATAGTTCTCCAGGATGAGGGGTTAAAATTATTGGAGCTTTTTTGTCCTCAAGTATTTTGGGTTTTTTAGCCAATAGGTTGATACCGTCTGCGTCTATCACCATGGGAATGTTACACTCTTTTATTAATGTCTCTATCAACTTTAAAGTTTCTGGATGCTGGCCAAGCCCTGGCCCTATTGCTAAAGCATCCTTATTTTCAAGCTCATTTAATATTCTTTCAGAATCTTTAGCTGTGAGAAAGCCGTCAATATCTTGAAAAGGCTGGCTCATTACCTCTAAGGTATTGGCCTCAAAGGCTATGTTGAGGCTTTCTGGGACAAATAACGTTACAAGCCCTGCCCCTGTTTTAAGAGCTGCTTCTCCTGCCATTATACCAGCTCCGGTTTTTCCTTTTGAGCCGCATATAATAGCTAAATGCCCAAAGTTGCCTTTATGGGCATCCAAGGCCCTTTTAGGGAAAAGGATTTTTACGTCCTCCTCTTCAACCAAGAAACAATCAGGTGTTATTTCGCCTTTTATCTTTGACGGTATACATATATCCACAAGATATATTTTCCCCACGTATTTTTTAGCAGGAAATATAAAGTGTGCTCTCTTTAAACCTCCATAAGTAGCTGTAATATCGGCTTTTACACATTCACCTATAAGTTTGCCAGAATCAGATGGAAGTCCAGAGGGTACATCGACGCTGAATACTGCTTTGCCAGAGCCATTTATAATTTTCACCACTTCTAAAAAATAATCTTTCAAGGGTTTTTCAATTCCAGTTCCCAATATGGCATCTACAATCAACTCACACTCGTTTACATACTTTTTAATCACTTCAAGATTATCAGGAGCCTCTATAAACGATTCTGGATAGAGTTTGCTGAAGACTTCACAGTTTGTTTTTGCGTCTCCTTTGAGCTTTTCCTTTTCAGATAGGAGAATAACATTAACAAAGTATCCCCAGTGTTTGAGCCATCTTGCTATTACGAAGCCATCTCCTCCGTTGTTTCCTTTGCCACAAATTACTGTTACAAAGCCAGGAGGAGGGAATTCCTCTTTGATTATCAAAGCCGATTTGTATCCAGCGTGTTCCATTAGAACAATTCCTGGTAAACCGAGTCCTTCTATGGTTTTTGCATCAAGACTTCTCATCTCATAGGCTGTGTATAAAGGCTCCATTTTCTCCTCCTATTTTTCAGATTTCAGGGTTTCCTTGCTCTATCACTTCTTTTGGCAGGTCTGCCATATATTTTTCTATATTTTTTCTGAATTCTGTGGCCAATTTCTTCTTCGTCTTTTTATATAGATTTTTGTCCTTCCAGCTTTTTTCTGGGTTTAGTATCTCTTTTGGAATATCTGGACACTCTTGGGGTATTTCAAACTTGAATACGGAGTCCTTTATGTAAGGGACATCATCAAGTTCCCCATTGAGAATGGCTTTCACTATTCTTCTTGTGTATTTAATGGAAATCCTCTCTCCTATACCATAGGGGCCTTTTATAAGCCCTGTGTTAACCAGCCAGACCTTGACTTTATGCTCCTCAATCTTATCCCCCAGCATCTTGGTGTATACAGCTGGGGAAAGTACCATAAATGGAGCACCAAAACAGGCAGAAAATACAGCTTTAGGTTCTTTCACTCCTATTTCTGTTCCAGCAACTTTAGCTGTGTATCCGGATATAAAGTGATACATGGCTTGCTCTTTTGAAAGTCTTGCCACAGGGGGAAGCACACCAAAGGCATCGTATGTGAGAAATATTATGTTTTGAGGATGTCCCGCTATTCCCTCTCTCACGATTTTAGGAAGATGGGTTATGGGATAGGATGCTCTGGTATTTTCTGTTAGAGAGTC
>JALVKL010000128.1 GCA_027033775.1 bacterium
CAGGAAATCCCATCTTACTCATTATTTCAGCTGCTATTCTTGCTCCTCTTGCTGAATGTCCTCCTCCCTTTCCCTTTCCTATATCATGCAGTAGAAGTGCCAATATAAGAAGGTATTTCTTTCTTTTCTCCAGTAATTCCAAATAGATCTCCTTTAGAGAATAGTAGTTATCACTATTTATCAGGGATTCTACATTCTTTATGCTGAGCAAGGTATGTTCATCCACTGTGAATTTGTGGTACAGATCAAACTGCATAAGGCCTGTAATTTTACCAAATTCTGGTATCAATCTTTCTATAAAACCGATCTCGTGGAGGAATTTCAAAGCCTCGAAGCACTTAGGCAGGTTCAGTAGCTTTACAAAGGCTTTCCTGGTTCTTTCTGAATATAGATCTTTTTCTCGCCAGTGTATTGGAGGAACCCAAAATCCTCTATACAGCTGATCAAAATCTATTCCCTTTTCTTGGAGACTTATCACCTCTTCTAAAAAATCTGCTGGAGTCTCAAATCTTTCTTCAAGAAGTTTTCTTATTATCCAAATCTTATCCTTGGATTTTTGAGGACCAATTTCCTCCTTTGTTCTGACCATAAAAGCTTTTACAACTCTCTGGACATTTCTTGCATGGTTGTAGAAATCTCGCATAAAGTATTCCACACCTAAAAGTTTTTCAGTGTCTCTATATCCCAAGGTGTAAGCCACTTCTGGCTGTATATCTATACTTAATACATCGTTTTTTCTGTTTCTTTTAAAATGAATGACATTTCTTATCCTCCAGAAAAAGTCCCTTGCATTTTGTAGGGTTTCGTATTCTAAAGGGGTTAGCAGTCCTTTTCTTTTGAGATCCGAAAAACTTATAACCTTATATAGCTCTTTTCCTATCCAAAAAACTGTGTGAAGATCCCTTAGACATCCTGGAGATTCCTTTATATTTGGTTCCAGTAGATACATGGAGGAACTATATTTGGTGTATCTCTCCTTTAACCAGTTTTCCATAACATTGAAGAAATTGACGGGATCCTTTTTCAGAAGGAAGGCTTCCAGTTTCCTAAAGAATTTAACAAAAGGATTGAGGCTTCCCCCTAACAATCTTGCATCTATATAAGAACATTTGGTTGCGTCATCGGTGTGTGCAAGTTCAATGGCCTCTTCAACGCTTCTATACGAGTGTCCCACATCTATTCCAAGATCCCACAGTATTTGAATTAATTCGTTTATCTCTTCCTCTTCTTCTACAGAAAGGGGGGTTTCCCATAGAAACATTATATCTAAATCGGAGGATAGGTTCAGTTCTTTCCTACCATATCCCCCTAAAGCCACTACTGAATAAGAGGGAGAGATTCTTTTGAAGGAATCTTTTAGAAGCTCTCTTATTATTTTGTCTACCTCTTTTGTGTAGTGGGTTACCTGAAACCATCCCTTTACTCCGCTTTTGTTCCACTCAATTATCTTATTTCTTGCAGATTTGATCTTCTGTCTGGCTTCACTTAACTTTTCTCTCACATGCTGTTTCATATATTATAACCCCTTCCCTTATTCCCCATTCACTTACTAAAAGTGTGTTTGTTTTAAATGCTTTTAGTGTTTCAATGGTTATTATAAGTCCCGGGATTATTAAATCTTCCCTTCCTTTTTCTAATCCTGGAACTTTTCTTCTCTCTCTTTGAGGAATAGATTTTAAAAATTCGAAAATTTCTTCTATCCTTTCAAGACTTATTCTATATCCATGCACTTTATTGGGATCATACTTGGACATCTTCATATCTATAGCGGCTATTGTTGTAGGCGTTCCTGCTGTCCCTACTACAGTTTTGCCCTTGCATTTTTTCATATTAATACCTTTAAGGGTATTTTTCACAAGTTTTCTTATGTTTTCTATCTCCTCTTCCTTTGGGGGATCATGTTTTAAGAATTTTTCTGTAAGTTTTACCACCCCTAAATTTGTACTTTTATACTTTACACTTTCGTTGTAGCAGCAGATATATTCGGTGCTTCCTCCCCCAATGTCAAATACAAGAAAATCTTCCTTCAATTTCAATCCATATTTTACCCCTAAATAGGTAAAATAAGCTTCTTCCTCTCCAGATATGATTCTAACATCCCATCCTGTTTCTATTTTTACTTGGTTTATAAATTCATCTTTGTTTTTCGCTTCTCTAACAGCTGAGGTGGCAATAGGTATAACCTTATCCACTTTAAAATCTTCGCATATCTTTTTAAATCTTTTTAATGTGACGAGAGCTCTTTCCATGGGTTCTTTTGACAGAAAACCATTTTTAGACAGTCCTTCACCCAACCTCACTATTTCCCTATCTTGATGGAGCACTTTATATTTGTTGTTATCACATTCAACGATAAGGATTCTCAAAGTATTGGTTCCTATATCTATACTTGCTATTTTCATGGCCTTTCTATCTTTACATTTCCCCAAAAACCAGCGTATTTATCCAATATAATAATGGCTCCTATTATTTTTGCCTTTTCTTTAAATTGTGAAATCCACTCTAGCGCCTTCTCAATGTCTTCCTTTTTTGAGACCTTGTTTCCCAGTGATGTGGCAAAGGCATCTGCTACTGCTGCAGATTCAGCTATTACTGTGGCTGAATCTGCCTTTCCAAAATTTAACGAATGGCCAATTTTCCCGCTTGATGTGGCTATTCCCCATCTTCCAGCTTCTATTTTTACCGCGAGTTTTTGGGATAAAGGTGAGTCTCCAGCAAAAATTAAAACTTTTTTGGAAGAGTGTATGTTTAGGAATATATCCCCTCCATTTTCTACTATAATCTCTTCAGAATCTTGTAAAAGGTTTTCTCCCAGCATCTCCGCAATTGCTCCTGCCACTGAAGCCATTGGGCCTACTTCTGCCATTTCCGAAGCTTCACACATGCGTTTAATTATTTCTGGGCTATTTTTATCAGGCTTAATAGGAACAAGAGAATACAAGAAATCTGGATGATGCTTGATGTAATTTTTAAGTTGTGCCCTGATATTTAAAAGGATATCTTCAGCTTTTTTTAAAATATCTCTTTTAGCCAGTATCAAAATGTCGCTTTCTTCAATCTTTATTTTAAAGGCCTTTAAATCACCAGGGTTAACTATGGCTCTGTATGTTTCAGTCAACGGTTCTTTTTCTCCTTCTGCTTTTTCTTTTCCCTTTTCTTTCTTCCAGTTGTTGACGTAGCCTTTTAATTTCAGATTCTCTATCTGCTAAAAGGGTTTCCAGCATCTCCACTTTTTGTGAGAGTTTCTCCTTTTCATCTTTAAATCTTTCCAACTCTTTTATTTTTTCCTTTAATTTTTCCCTTTCGCTCTTCAACAAGGTTAAGTTGCTTTCCAACTCTCTTTTTACTTCGTCCGAAGCCTTGAGCAGATACCAAGATGTTAGTAAAACAGCGGTTCCCGTTACTGCTACAGTGGTTATGGCACACCAGGTTAAGCTCACTTAAATTTTCCCTTTATTTTTGATACGAACTCTTCCCATAAGGAGGGTTCTTCCTGGGATTTGGCAAACTCTTTTAAAAGTTCTTTCTGTTTTTTATTAATTTTTTTGGGTAATTTCACTGCTATTTCTATAATAAGATCACCTCTTTTTCCTTTTCGGGAAGAGGGAAAACCTTTGCCTTTTATTCTCAGTTTATCTCCTGGTTGTGTTCCCGGTGGGATGGTAATCTTTATCTCTTCGCCAAAGTATGGAAGTTTTATCTCTTTTCCCAGAATAGCATCTATAAAGCTTATTGGAAGTTTACAGACCACATCATCTCCTATCCTTTTAAATATAGGGTGTTCCTTTACAACAATATCCACATAGAGGTCTCCCGGTTCTCCACCAAATAAGCCAGCGTTGCCCTCTTTCTTTATTCTAATTCTATCCCCTGATTTTACTCCTGGGGGTATGTTTATGGTAATGGTTCTTTCCACTTCTACCCTTCCTGATCCTTTACACTTCTCACAAGGATTCTTTAGAATAAATCCTTCTCCTCCACAGTTGGGACAAGTTTTAGAAATACTAAAGAATCCATGGGTGTATACCACATTTCCAGTTCCTCCACACAAAGAGCATGTGGTGTAATCCGATGGATTTACAGCTCCTAACCCTCTACATTTAGGGCATACCTCTAAACGGGGTATCTTTATCTTTGTGGTTGTTCCTTTAAGGGCTTCTTCAAACTCTATCTCCAGTATAAATCTGAGGTCTTCTCCTCTTTTCCTTTTATCCTTTCCTTTTGTTCTGGTTTTAAACCCAAAAAAATCGCTGAAAAATCTGTCAAATTCTTCAAATATATCTCCAAAATTAGAAAATGGCGATTCCTCTTGGAAGTTATAAGAGAATCCACCCGCTCTCATTCTGTC
>JALVKL010000129.1:0-2588 GCA_027033775.1 bacterium
ATACTTGATGTTAAGGGCAAGGATATTTCTGGTAGTATCGTTTATATTGATTAACAGTTTATGTTTAGCAGATGAAGTACTTCTGGGAGAGCTAAACGGTGTTGTAAATCCCCCTATGGCTTCTTACGTAGTTTCTGTAATATCCAAAGCGGAAAGCAAGCAAGTTCCTGTTATGATAATTATAAATACGCCAGGTGGTCTGGATGCTTCCATGAGGGAGATAGTTACAAAGATGCTTAACTCTAGAGTTCCTGTTATAACCTATGTTTACCCTTCTGGATCAAGGGCAGCTTCTGCTGGACTTTTTATACTTGTTGCCGGTCATATAGCCGCTATGGCTCCTGGAACTAATACCGGGGCAGCTCATCCTGTAAGCTTAGGAATAAAGATGGAAAAAACGATGAGAGAAAAGATAACCAACGACGCCATAGCGTTTATAAAAACCATAGCTGAGAAGAGGCATCATTACTCCAAAGTGCTTGTGGAGATGATATCAAAAAGCAGGTCTCTAACGGAAAGGGAAGCTTTAAATAAAGGGATAATAGATTTTATAGCTGATAATCCACATCAATTATTGGAAAAGATAGACGGTAGAAAGGTTGAGGTAAAAGGGAGTATCTTTGTTTTTAAGACAGGATCAGCTTCCTTGAAGAAGATTCCAATGGATTTCAGACATAAATTCTTGTATTTCATATCCCATCCCAATGTAGCGTATATAATGGCAGTTTTAGGTTTCTACGGTCTTTTATTTGAACTCTCAAATCCTGGCCTTATATTTCCTGGTGTTGTGGGATTTATTCTTCTCGTTCTTTCTTTTTATTCTTTACATGTTTTGCCTATAAATTACGCAGGAGTTGCTTTGATATTCTTTTCATTTATTCTGTTTCTGTTAGAAGTTAAGATCCAATCCCATGGGCTTTTAGGTTTAGGAGGTTTTTTCTCTTTTCTTATAGGTTCTCTCATGCTGTTTAATACCAGCTCTTCAATATTTAAACCCTCTTTTTATTTGATACTTTCTGCTTCTGTGGTCACCGCTTTATTTTTCATGTTTATAGTTGTTCTGGGCTTGAAGGCTTTGAAAAAGAAGCCTGTATCAGGTAGAGAAGGCCTTTTGGGAGAGGTTGGATTTGCCAAAACTCCCGTTACCCCAGAAGGGGGTTGGGTGTTTATTCATGGTGAAAGATGGAAGGCTTTTAGCGATGAAGAGATAAAAGAGGGAGAGAGGGTCCAAGTGGTAGATGTAAAAGGTTTGATGCTCAAAGTTAAAAAATATCAGGGGGAATTGTATGACTCAGATTGAGATAGCTAAAAAAGGCATCATCTCTCCAAGAATGGAAGCAGTTGCAGAAATGGAGGGGGTTTCATCGGAGTATATCAGGAAGATGGTTTCTCAGGGAAGAATTGTAATAATGGGAAACACCTTGAGAAAACCTGTTCCTTTAGGAGTAGGAGAAGGGTTAAGGACGAAAGTGAATGCCAGCATAGGAACTTCTACTGATATAATAGACTTTAAGATGGAAGAAGAGAAAGCGAAAATTGCTCAAGAAGAAGGAGCCGACACCCTTATGGAACTTTCTACAGGTGGAGATTTGGATGAGATAAGAAGAAGGATTCTCAAAACAGTGTCACTACCTGTAGGCACTGTTCCCCTTTATCAGGTGGCTTCTGAAGCAAAGGATAGGTTTGGAGCAATAGTGAAGGCTCCTAAGGAGCTTTTCTTTGAGATTCTGGAAAGACAGGTGGAAGACGGTGTAGATTTTATGGCGGTTCATTGCGGTATAAATAGACTGACTGTGGAAAGGTTAAAGAAACAGGGCTACCGAGTTGGTGGGCTTGTAAGCAGAGGAGGGGCATTTTTAGTTGCGTGGATGGAGTATAACAATTCTGAAAATCCTTATTATGAGTATTTTGACAGGGTGCTTGAGATATTGAAAAGAAGGGATGTGGTCCTTAGTCTTGGCAACGGAATGAGATCAGGAGCCATTCATGATTCCAACGATAGGGCACAACTTCAGGAATTGATAATTAACAGTGAACTCAAAGAGGAAGCCAACAGATATGGTGTTCAGGCTATGGTTGAAGGACCTGGACACATACCTTTAGATGAGATAGAGATGAATGTTAAACTTGCTAAAAAGATAACCAATAATTCTCCATACTATGTTTTGGGACCTGTCCCTTCAGATGTATTCCCTGGGTATGATCATATAGCTTCTGTGGCTGGAGCTGCTCTTGCTGCTTGGCACGGAGCCGATCTTGTCTGTTATCTGACTCCAGCGGAGCATATAGCCCTTCCCTTTCCGGAAGATGTAAAAATAGGAGTAAGGTGTGCCAGGATAGCAGCTTATTTAGGGGATATGATGAAACTTGGAAGAAGAGACAGGGACTTAGAGATGGCTGTTGCCAGAAAGAATCTTGATTGGTCTAAACAGCTTGATCTTTCTTTCTTTTCTGATGAGTTTGAAAGAATAAGAAGGACAAGACCTCCTGAGACACCTGATACATGCACCATGTGTGGAACTTTGTGTGCTTTAAAGGCTGTAAAGAGGATATTTGAGAATGAAAGATAAGCTACTTTATGTGGTTGG
>JALVKL010000129.1:2688-4332 GCA_027033775.1 bacterium
TATGCTGAGAAATGTACAACCCAAGAAGAGGTTATATCCTTTAACATTCCATCAGAGACCAAATATATATCTATGCTTTTGGCTTTTAAAAGATGAGATTTTTGCCCTTGCACTTCAGGATTGACGGTGTACCTGTTCTTTTTGTAGGCGGGGGTAAGGTTAACGAAAGAAGAATTAAGCGATTAATCGATTATGGAGCAAAGATTACCCTTGTTTCACCTAATGTTACCGAAGAGCTCAAAAAACTTTCAGAAGCTGGGAAGATCAATTGGATCAAGGGTAAATTTGAGGAGGCGGTATTAAAAGAGAAATTTTTGTTTGCCTTTGTAGCTGTTGATAAGAACTCTTCTGAGATCATAGAAAGTTTAAAAAGTAAAAATATCCTTGTCGAAAACGCTTCTTCAGGGACAAGGGGAGATTTTATATTTCCAGCCATTGTTGATAGAGGAAATCTTATAATTTCCATTTCATCTTCTGGTAAAGATCCCTCATTGACAAAGATTGTAAAAGAGATGCTGGAGAATTGGCTAAGAGATTTAAAAATATAGCTTATACTACAGGAGTTTGGGCATCTGTTGCTGCTAAAGCTGCCGTTCTCTCTTTGTTGGGTTATAGTGTTTCTGAAGTGAAGGTCGAGATACCAACTGGTGAAGAGGTTACGCTTCCAGTTATTTGGGCTAAAAAGGGCAGAGCATGTGTGAGGAAGGAATCATCTGAAGCAGGGGATGTGACCCACGGGATATATATATTGGCGGAGGCATTTATTTGTCATAAAGGCTTGATAATAGAGGCGGGAGATGGAATCGGAGTTGTTACAAAACCTGGCCTAAAATTGCCTGTGGGTGAGCCGGCTATAAATCCTCTTCCAAGGTTTTATCTAATCAAAAATATAGCCGATGTTATGATAGCCAATAGAGTAGATCATGGGTTCAGAGTGGTTATTTCTGTGTTAGATGGGGAAAAGATAGCCAAGAAGACTATTAATGAGAAGCTTGGCATATTGGGGGGAATCTCTATACTGGGAACTAAAGGCACAGTGATACCTTTTAACACCAAGTCTTTTTTAGACTCTGTTATTGCAGAGATAAAATTTGCTAAGGCTCAGGGATTTGAAGAACTGGTTTTTTCTCCTGGTAGAGAGAGCCTTGAAATAGCAAAGGAAATTATAAACCTTCCTCAAGAGGCTTTTATTGTTATAGGAGATTATATACTCTTTTCCCTTTTGCACGCTAAAAGGGTTGGTTTTAAATTGGTTCATATATTTTCTCAGCCCGCTAAGATGGCTAAAATGGCTTTTGGTTTTAAAAACACCCATGTAAAATACGGTAGGGTTCCTTTAAATTGGCTGGCGGATATATTTGAAGAACCTGAAATTTCTAAAATGAATACTGTGAGAGAAGTTTATGAACACGTTGGATTAAGATGGAATTTGATAGAAAAGCTGGCTGAAGAAAAGCTATCTTCTATGAGCGGTATAAACGTTAAAGTATATACCGTTTAGGAGATTTTCATAAACTTGACAAAAATGTGGCTTGTTATTAAACCTTTCATGGGTAAGCCGGAGTGGCGGAACTGGGAGACGCGCAGCACTCAGGATGCTGTGGGCGAAATGCCCGTGCGGGTTCGAATCCCGCCTCCGGCATT
>JALVKL010000130.1 GCA_027033775.1 bacterium
GGAAGGGATCCATGAGAATATGGGATATAGATCCTGAGATATCTAAAGCCATCTATGAGGAGATAAAACGGCAGTCTTTTACCCTTGAAATGATTGCAAGTGAAAATTTTGCAAGCTATGCAGTTTTAGAGGCTCAAGGTTGTGTAATGACCAACAAATATGCTGAGGGTTATCCGGACAAAAGATACTACGGTGGATGTCAGTTCGTCGATGTTGCTGAAAAGCTGGCCATAGAAAGGGCAAAAAAACTTTTTGGTGCTGAGCATGTGAATGTTCAGCCTCACTCTGGGACGCAGGCAAATATGGCAGTGTATATGGCTGTACTTCAACCAGGAGATACCATTTTGGCTATGGATCTTTCTCATGGTGGGCACCTTTCTCACGGTGCTAAGGTGAATTTTTCTGGAAAGCTTTACAATGTTGTCTTTTACGGAGTCAGAAAGGACACCGAAACCATAGATTACGAGCAAGTTGAGACTTTGGCAAAAAAACACAAACCTAAACTTATAGTGGTAGGTGCAAGTGCATATCCCAGAATAATAGATTTTGAGCGTTTCAGAGAGATCGCCGATACAGTAGGAGCGTATATAATGGCTGATATAGCCCACATAGCAGGGTTGGTCGCTGCAGGTATTCACCCAACTCCCATTCCTTATTGTGAATTTGTCACAACCACCACTCACAAAACTTTGAGAGGCCCCAGAGGTGGTATGGTTATGTGTAAATCTGAATTTGCCAAAATAATAGATAAGACAGTCTTTCCTGGCATTCAGGGAGGGCCTTTAATGCATGTGATAGCCGCAAAGGCTGTTGCTTTTAAAGAGGCTCTTACTGAAGAGTTTAAGAGATATCAGAATCAGATAGTTAAGAATGCAAAGGCGTTGGCTAATAGACTTTCCCATCATGGATTAAGAATAGTATCCGGGGGAACGGATAATCATCTTATGCTTGTTGATCTTAGACCTATTGGCATTACCGGCGATGTAGCAGAGAAGGCTTTAGAGGAAGCTGGTATTACGGTGAATAAAAATATGATACCTTTTGATCCAGAAAAGCCTACAGTTACGAGTGGTATAAGGATTGGAACCCCTGCACTCACAACAAGGGGAATGAAAGAGGAAGAGATGGAAGAGATAGCGGATTTTATAGCCTATGTTTTGAAGAACATTCATGATGTTTCGGTGAGAAAAGATGTAAGAAAAAAAGTTTACAGTTTATGCGAAAGATTTCCCCTTTATACTGAACTTTTAAAAGAGTACGCAGAGGCTCTTGGAGAGACATAGTGGGCAGACCTTCATGGGAGCGGTATTTTCTTGAGATAGCAAAGCTTGTGTCTTCCCGATCCACCTGTATAAGGAGAAAGGTGGGCGCTGTAGTGGTAAAGGACAAAAGGATTCTTTCCACTGGGTATAATGGTCCCCCCTCTGGGATCAGACACTGTGAGGATGTGGGATGTTTAAGGCAGGAGCTTGGCATCCCTTCTGGTGAAAGACACGAAATTTGTAGAGGGCTACATGCTGAGCAAAACGCTATAATTCAAGCTGCGCTTCATGGGGTCAGTCTTAAAGGAGCAGAAATCTATTCTACCACCTTTCCCTGTATAATATGTTCTAAGATGCTGATTAATGCTGGTGTGAAAAAAATTTATTATATAGAAGGATATCCAGATGAGCTTTCTAAAGAGATGTTAGAAGAGGCTGGTATTGAGATGATAAGGTGTGAGCTGTGAAGTGTCCCTTTTGTGGCTTTGAGAATACGAAAGTAATAGAGACAAGGGTCTCTAAAGATGGTCTTTCTATAAGAAGAAGGAGAGAGTGTATAGGTTGCTCTAAAAGATTTAGCACCTTAGAGGTGGTGGATCTTACACTTCCTGTGGTGGTCAAAAAGGATGGAAGACGGGAGCCTTTCAGCAGAGAAAAAATAATGAAGGGATTGAGAAAGGCTTTTGAAAAGAGACCTGTAAGTGTAGAGGAGCAAGAGGAGATAGTAAATAAGGTGGAGAAGTTCTTACTTTCCTTGGGAGAGAGGGAAGTCTCTTCTCAGTTAATAGGAGAAAAGGTTATTGAATTGATAAGGGAAGTGGATGAGGTGGCCTATGTGAGGTTTGCCTCGGTATACCGCCAATTTAAAGATATATCGGACTTTCTTGAGGAGTTGAGAAGGCTTATAAAACGGGATGAAAAGCAAATTCTACCCTGAAAGAATAATAGTTGGAAGTTTTGCGGCAGCCATCCTTTTAGGAACATTCCTTTTGATGCTACCCTTTTCCACTGTGGATGGTAAGGGGCTTTCCTTTGTGGATGCCCTTTTTACCGCAACATCTGCTACCTGTGTTACAGGTCTCATCGTTGTTGATACCGCCACTTATCTGTCAAAATTTGGCCAGATAATTGTTTTAATCCTTATTCAGTGTGGAGGTTTGGGCATAATGACCCTTTCTACTTTTTTTCTTGTCATTTTGGGGAAAAGGGTCTCTTTACGAGGAAAGCTTGTACTTCAAGATGCGTTAAACTTCTATGATATGGAATCCCTTTCGGATCTTTTGGTTCACATAATGCTTTTCACTTTTTTCATAGAATTTGTAGGTTTTATTCTTTTGTTTTTGGACTTTAGATTTGGCTGGCATTACACATTGGGAAGATCTATTTATCATGCTATTTTTCATTCCATTTCTGCTTTCTGCAACGCTGGGTTCTCTTTATATTCTGACAGTCTTTCGAGATTTGTGAAAGACCCTTTAGTGAATATTACAGTTATGGGCTTAATAGTGCTTGGGGGAATCGGTTTTCCAGTATTATACAATCTGTACAGAAAGGTTAAAAGAAGGGAGGACGGTCACTTTTTGTCATATCATACCAAAGTTGCTGTATCTTTTACCCTTTTTCTCATTGTTGCAGGAGCCATAGGGATATTTTTCTTGGAAAGAAATAATACTTTAAGGGAGCTTTCTTTTGGTGGAAAGATGCTTGCTTCACTTTTTCAGTCTGTTACTCCCAGAACAGCTGGTTTTAACACTGTTGATATTGGTTCTATGAGAGGGGTTAGTTGGTTGATTTTGATGGTTCTGATGTTCATAGGGGCTTCACCTGGGGGAACGGGAGGTGGTATAAAAACCACAACTTTTGTATCTGTTTTGGTGAGTGTTGTTTCTACCGTGAGGAATAGAGAGGATGCTGTGTGGTTGAAAAAAAGAATACCCGATAGGATTATAAAAAAATCCATAGCTATATTCTTTCTCTCTCTTTCCATAATAATTGTAGGTACAGCTTTGGTGGAGGCATTTGAAAATATGCCTTTGAGCAAGGTTATGTTTGAGGTTTTCTCAGCCTTTGGGACGGTGGGTTTGAGCACGGGGATAACACCCCATCTGCATGGGTTTTCAAAGGTTGTTCTTTCTCTTATAATGCTTACTGGAAGAGTGGGTCCGTTAACTGCAGTTGTGGCTATGGCTGAAGCAGGGCAAGCTCCGCCTATAAGGTATCCAGAGGGGGAAATACTGGTTGGATAGTGCTATTCTTTACAGATTTTTTCTATTAATCCTTCTGTTGAATCTTTCTGCTTTTTTTTCTGGTTCAGAAACAGCCTTTTTCTCCCTTGATACATTAAAATTAAGCCAGTTAGAAAATGAGAATAGCTTCGTTGCTACAGTGATTTTAAAGCTTGTAAGGCAAAGGGAGCGACTTTTAACCACAATTCTTCTTGGAAACGAGATAGTCAATGTTGCCATCTCGTCTGTGTCAGCCTCTCTATTTATGCGTTTGCTTGGAGACAGATGGGTGGCGTTATCTGTATTTATTACCACTTTCTTCATACTGTTTTACGGTGAAATGCTTCCCAAGCTTTTTGCTGTAAAACACAACATTTTATGGGCTAAATTGGCCTCTTTGCCGCTTTATATGTTTACCGTTTTAACTTTCCCTTTAAGGTGGATATTGGAGGGTATATCAAAATTGGTCACCGCTTTAGTGGGTACTGAAGAGGGACATATAAAGGAGGAGGAATTTAAAAGTTTGGTAAAAGAGGCACAGATAAAAGGTGAGATAGAGGAAAAGGAAAAGGACATGATTTATAAGGTGTTTAGATTTACGGAAATTACAGTATCTCATGTGATGGTACCAGAACCTGATATATTTATGGTTTCTGTTGATACTGATATTAAGGAATTGGCTGACGCCTTGAAAAAGCCAGAGAATAGACATTCTAAAATTCCTGTTTACGAAGGTGTAAGGGATAATGTTTTAGGATATGTTCATATAAAGGATTTACTTCCTGTATTTAAAGGCTTAGAGGAGAAAAGTTTA
>JALVKL010000131.1 GCA_027033775.1 bacterium
TAATCTTTTATTTTGGAAACTTTTCTTTTTAGTATTCTTATCAGCCCTTTAAATCCTCTCTTTGCTATAATTCTGTTTATTTGAATTCTGTAATTATTAACCATGCTAATACCTTCTATCAAAACGTCGTATACCAACCATTTTCCATTTCTTCTAAGGGTTTTGCATACCACTGGCACCTCTTGTTTTTTGGCAGTTATCAATTTCATTCTAACTGTGGCATAATCACCCTCTATTTCCTGACCAATATAGATGATCTTTTCTCCTGAGTATTTTAAAAACTTTCTCGCATAAACGTTTTCTACAAACTTTTTGAAAAGATCTTTGAATTCTTCTACTTCCTCTTTTTTCAAGTTCCTGTAGTAAATTCCTAAAACTCTTTTAGACACTTCGTTCCAGTCAATGGTGGTCTCTAAGGCTTCTTTTATCTTTTTCTTCTTTTCTTTCACAGAGAGCTTTTTGTCTGTTAAAACATTTATGACCTTGTCTATATTCTGCTTGACTACTTCTAATGGGGTTTCTTCCTTTGCTTTAACACTTGCACATAAAATAAAAATGCTCAGGAGAAAAATTGCCACTCTTTTCATCTTTTACTCCTTTATAAGGTGTCTTCTGTACTGGAAGTAAATGTTTCTCAAAGAGATGTATGGATCAAAGGCATCCTCTTTTATCTCTTCGTATTCTCCTATCTTGAAGGATAGCTGGTTAAATTCATAGAAAGCTTTAACACCTATATAGGTCCATTGATTTAGTAAATAAAAGAGGGGATCCATAAACGCGTCTACTATTGTTCCTGTAGTATCTCTTGCACAGGATGGACCAAGCACTGGCCAGTCTATATAGAATATCTCTTTAACACCCCATACTCCTAAAGTTTGGCCAAAATCTTCGTCTTGCCGTGGCAGATTAAACCATTTTCCCGCAGGATCAAAAAGCCCCCCGACTCCCACAGTTGTATTGGCTAAGCATCTGGCAAATTCTTTAACAAATTTTTTGAATTTCAACTGTAGCAGTTCGTTTATCATTCTTATGGGAGTCATGAGATTGTAGAGAAAGTTGTCCAATGATCTCCTTACAGGTTCCGGAACCACTTTGCTGTAACCTTTGGCTGCTGGTTTCAGTATCCAGAAGTACAGTTTATCATTTACATGAAAGAAAGCTCTGTTTACAGGTTCAAAGGGATCCGGTATGGTTTCATTGCCATTTCCTACAGCTAAAGTGGGTGTGGGAAGTGTTTCTATATCTTCGGCATAAGAGATATTAGCAGTTATGAAAGAAAAAAGCGATAAAATAATCAAAATTGACACCAAATACCGCATGCCTACTCTCCTTCCAAAGATTCTTCCTTCTCTGAAGGTCCTCCAAATATCATCTTTGATATGGCATCTTCCAGACTGAAAGCTCCCTGAGTTTCTCTTATGCATTCTCCGCTCTTTAAGTATTTTTCCGATGCCCCAGGAGTTATCTCCACAAATTTTTCTCCTATAAGCCCTTTAGTTTTTACAGCTGCTATAGCGTCCTCTTGTATTTTAACATCAGATCTTATAAGAAGCCACACCTTAGCTTGATAATCTTTGTCCAACGTTATCTTTTTCACCCTTCCTATTTCTACACCTGCTATTTCAACACTTGCTCCTTCCTTCAAACCCCCTACATTTGTAAATTTTGCGCAAAGTAATGTCCCTTTACTTCCCAATACCTCCATTCTTCCCAGTTTTATGGATAAATAAGCAAGACACAGCAGTCCTATAAGTAGGAAAACACCTACGGAAAGTTCAATGTAGTATCTCTTATTCTCCATTTTTCTCCTCTTCTAATTGGATTTTTAGTTTTCCACTTTCAATGCCTGCTTGTATAAATTCCCTCACAATAGGATTGTCTGACCGGATCATCTCTGCCGGTGTTCCATGAGCTATTATTTTACCTTCATGAAGCATAGCTACCTTGTGGACAAGATTGAAGATTTCAGGGATTTCGTGTGAGACTATTATACCTGTAAAGTGTATTCTATCATAGGTTCTTTTTATGAGTTCGTTTATGGCATTGGCGGTGAGTGGATCCAATCCTGTTGTTGGTTCATCAAAGAACATTATCTCTGGGTCTGTGACCATACATCTTGCTAACGAAGCCCTCTTTTTCATACCACCTGAAAGTTCAGCTGGATATTTATGCTCCATGCCTTTTAGCCCTACCTGTTCCAGTTCGTAAAGCACCCTCTCCCTTATCTTGTCTTCAGGAAGTTTAGTCTTTTCCCGTAATGGGAAGGCTACGTTATCATATACAGTATAGGAATCAAAGAGAGCTCCACCTTGAAACAGAAAGCCAAACTTCTCCCTTAGCTTTTCCAGCTTTCTGCCCTTACATTTTGTTATGTCTTCTCCGTTTATGTATATATTTCCTTTAACACCTTTCATTAAACCAACTATATGCTTTAATAGAACACTTTTACCAACTCCACTTTTTCCAATTAGAGCCAACACCTCACCCTTTTTTATTTCAAGATTAACCCCATCTAAAACCTTTTGATTTCCCAACCAGCTATGTAAGTCAACTATTTTAATCATTTTTATTATCCTACCTAAAATAATAAGGAAGTCAAAACGTAATCCCCTATGAGTATTAATACCGATGAGGCAACAACAGCCCTCGTGGTAGCTTTACTCACACCTTCAGCGCCATATCCTGCAGTATATCCGCAGTAGCAGCATATCCATGTGACAAGAATCCCAAAGGTTAAAGATTTGTATGTGCCGTGCAGTATTTCTGTTATATCCACAAAATTCTTCATCTCTCCAAAGTATGTCCCTGCACTTAAACCCAAAAGTTTAACACCTACTAAATATCCACCATATATGCCCACCACATCAAAAAGGGCTGCCAAAAGTGGAAATGATATTATACCTGCAAGCAGATTAGGAACTATGAGGTATCTATATGGGTTTAAAGCCATAAGTTCCAAAGCGTCTATCTGTTCAGTTATTCTCATTATTCCAATCTCCGCTGTTAATGCTGATCCCGCCCTTGCCGTTATCATAAGAGCAGAAATGACAGGTCCCAGCTCTCTTATCATGGAAAGGGCTACTGTAGGGCCTAATAGTGCTTCGGCTCCAAATTTTCTCATGGCATAAAAGGTTTCGAGGGCAAGAACCATCCCAGTAAAAGCGCCTGTTAGAGAGACTATAGTAATGGATTTGGAGCCTATAAAATATATCTGCTTTATAAGCCTTCCCACTTTGAGGGGAGGGACAAAGGTCCAAAATATGGCTGTGGCCAAAAATATACCCACTCTTCCCAAGGTAAGTACAGGTGAAAGTCCAGCTCTTCCTATAAGAACAAAAAAATTCAAGATTTTATTATTCTCCATTTTTCTCCTTTCATTAGAATATTCTAATATTCTAATATATGTTGATTAGATAAAAGGCAAGGGCAGGGAGGAAACTCCTCCCTGCAAGCCTTTTTATTCAGAGATTCTAATGGTGGGATATTTGTTCTCTTTATCCCACTGTTTGAGCACTCTTCTTAAGAGTTTTCCTGTAGGAGTTACGGGAAGTTGATCGCAAAAGCTTACAGCCCTTGGGAGTTTGTAAACGGCAATGTATTCCTTACAGGATTCTACAATCTCTCGTGCCAGCTCTTCTGAAGGTTCATACCCTTCATTTAATATTATATAGGCTTTGGTAATCTCACCCCTTACAGGATCAGGAGATCCTATTACACCTGCGTCTTTAACAGCAGGGTGCTTCTTAAGGGCTTCTTCCACTTCTCCTGGACCTATTCTGTATCCAGAGCTCTTTATCATATCGGATTCTCTGGAAACAAAGAAGATATAGCCGTCTTCATCCATATATACCGCATCTCCCAGTCTGATTCTCCCATTTACCACAGCTTTCTTCTGCTCCTTTAACAGTCTTTCATCGTCCTCATAAGGTTTCCAATAGACCGGTCCAGTTGGTCCTACCACTGTAAGTTTTCCTATCTCACCAGGCTTACACTCATTTCCATTTTCATCCAGCACCTTAATGTCGTATCCTGGGATAGGAATTCCAATAGACCCGGGTTTAGGCTTCATATTAACTGCGTTAGAGGTTATAAGATGAACCATCTCTGTAGCACCCAGTCCTTCGTATATGGGAAGACCAGTTTTATCCAACCATGCTTTGTAAGTTTCCACTCCTAAAGCATCACCGCCGCTTGTACACATTCTCAAGGAGCTGATATCGTACTTGTCAAAATCTGGGAACTGAAGAAGTCTTCTGTAAGCGGTTGGAAGACCTGTCAGTACAGTTACTCTGGTTTTTTCAATCATGTCCATGAGCCCTTCTGGGGTAAATCTTCCCATTATAGAAATGCTTGCTCCGCCAAACCAAGGAATTATAGCAAATGTTCCATATCCAGCTGCGAAGGAGACAGGAGCAGAACCCCCAAGGACGTCTCCTATGGTGAGTCTCCATACATATTTGTTTACCAAGTAGGCAGAGGCAATTATCTCTTTAACAAAGTGTGCAACTCCCTTAGGGAATCCTGTAGTTCCAGATGTGTAAAGTATAACACCAATGTCGTCCAGTGATACCTCTTCACAGACCCTTTCACTGCTTCCTTTTTCAACCAGATCGCCAAATACAAGATAACCTTTTTCTCTTACTTCCTGAGGGTTTCCTCCTATTACTATGAAATTCTGGGTGTGTTTTAAGTTTGCCTTTGCCTTTTCCGCTTCCTCTAGAAGGGGAAAGCTGACAAATGCAAATTTTGCTTCGGCATCGTTGAAGACGTGACCTATCTCATCCTTTGACCATAGAGGGCTTGTGGGTACAGGTATGGCTCCCAATTTCTGAAGGGCAAAATTCGCAATTAGAGCTTCTGTGCAGTTTATCATTCTTAGAGCCACTCTATCCTGTTTTTCTACTCCCAGCTCTCTCAGAGAATTGGCTAATCTGTTGGCAGCTTCGTAAACCTCTCCGTAGGTAGTCACTTTTCCTCCAAAGTAAATAGCGGGCTGGTTCTCCAATCCGGCCCTTATATGCCTATCAAGAAGAATATCGGCAAGATTCGTGGGATCTTTCAAAAAAGGTTTAAGCTCATCGGGATAAACATAGTTGGGCCACAACTCTTTTGGAGGCAAATAATTCTCCGGTATCTTAGCCATTTTGTCCCTCCTCTTTATTAAATTTTTAAACTTCAAGTTTAATAAAAGCCACAAAGATGAGGGTTAGTCAATATTCAACTTGACTGTTATTGATGTTTAAATATATTTAGTTTCAACCAGTGGTTGGTATTATGAAGGAATACGAGATAATAGTACCCTGTGCCAGATTTGAGGATTTAGAGGAGACCTTAATTTTAGGGGTGGATGCTGTTTATGCAGGTATAGCCGGTTGGTCAAGATCTAACAGAGGCAATGAATTTTTGCTTTCTCAACTGAGGGATGCTGTTCAACTGTGCCATTCTTATGGTAGCAGATTTTATATATCCTTTAACATTATACCTTCTCCCTTTGAAATCAAAATGGCGTTTAATATCATTGAAGAGGCTGTATCCAGGGGAGTGGATGCTTTTATAGTCAGTGATCTTTCCATTATTGAACGGCTTATCTCTTGGGGCGTTGAGGTTCATGCAAGTTTAGGAACGGCAAGCTTAAATCTTGAAGATGTTCTCTTCTATGCTGATATGGGGGTAAAAAGGGTTGTGTTATCTCCTAATCTTTCTGTCTCAGAGATTGAAAAAATCGTATCCATTGTTCAGGGTCTGCCTGTAGATATTGAAGTTATGATTTATGGAATTAAATGTTCCGCTACTTATTTGGGAATCTGCAGATTGAGCTCCTATCTTGAGATTCTTATTACCAACTCTGGGGTGAGGACATTGGTTTGGGAGGGAAGTCCCAAAAGAAGCGGTGTGTGCTATAGACCATGTGCACAGGAGTGGATTACAGATGGGGATACCATCTCCTTTGCTCCTTGTGTAAGTTGCGAAATATACCCTTTGGAAGATTTAGTAAAAGCAGGGGTGAGATATTTTAAAATAGGCGGAAGGGGTATGCCTTTGAGTTACTTTAAAAATGTGGTAGAGAGGGTTAAGGAGACTCTAGGAGGAAAATGTAAGAATGTTTGAAATTAGTGTTCATGTTGAAAATTTAGAAAAGCTACAACTATTGGATCTGTCTCTCTTTGATGGGATTTATCTTGGAGATCCCACATGCCCTGAGTATCCTGGAAACTTCTATTTAAATCTGGAGTCCCTTAAAAAGGCGGTTTCAATTCTTAAAGAAAAGAACAAAAAATGTTATGTTTCAACATACGCTGTTCCCCGCAACAAGGATTTGGCGTGGGCTGAGGAGTTTGTTTTGAAGGCTTCAGAGCTTCCTGTTGATGCCTTTGAGGTTCACAATATGGGCATGCTGAGGATGATAAGGAGGCTAAATGAGAATATCGCACTTCATGTTGGTTATTTTGCCAATATTTATACCCATGGCACGGTAAAGGTTCTTGAGAGGTTTGGTGTAAAAAGGGTTTTTCTCAATCCAGAACTTTCCCTTGATGAGATTCAGTATATAAAAGATCATGTAAAACCTGAGGTAGTGGTTTTTGCTCATGGAAAACTTCCCCTTGGTATATCTGAAGACTGTTTTATTAAGGAGTATAGAGAGGGCAGTTGTGAGGATATATGTAAACCTATGTGGCTTTCCTCTGGGAAATGGAGGCTCAAAAATATAGGCAGAGCCACTTTGTCTGGTAAAGATTGGGCTATTATTGAGTATTTGGGTACATTTTACTATAGGGATTTTAAGATCTTTTACATACAGGCTTTAAGGGAAGACCCTGAATACATCAACAGGGTTGCTTTTATATACAGAAAAGCCCTTGAAAGAATTGTTAATGGTGAAGATGAATATCTTAATTCTGAATGGATTGAGGATCTTGCTTCTCTCTCTTCTTATGGAATATGCAACGGATATCTCTTCAGAAGAGCGGGGCACAGGTATGTTGGTAAATTGTTTGGTGAGGAGAAAATAAAGAGCAAAAAGGAGGTTTTTAATGAATAAAGGAGTTTTTCTTTTGGCTCCAGGTGGAAGCTTTGAGATGGCTAAACAGGCCTTTTTAAATGGAGCAGATGGGGTCTATGTAGGACTTTACGGATGGAGCAGAAGGACAAAAGAATATGAACTCAAGATGGAAGAGATAGAGAGAATCGTGATATTGGCTGAAGATTTGGGTAAGAAGGTGAGGGTTGCGTTAAACACTGCTTTTTCCTCTTTGGAATATCATATGTTTAGGCATAGCATTAAGCGCCTTTCAGATATTGGAGTACATGGGGTTATATTAAACGATGCGGGAGCTGTGGTGGTTGTTAAAGAGATAGATCCTTCAATGGAAGTTCATATCAGTGCTGGTATGAATGCGATTAACATTGAGGATATGTGGTTCTACAGGGAGTTGGGAGCTGATATGGTGGTTGCTCCCTGCAATCTCAAATTGGATGAGATTAGGGAGATTAAAAAATTGATACCTATTGGCATAGAGGTGTTCCTCCATTCCAATACATGTTTCACCTATTTAGGCAAATGCCTTATGAGCAGTTATTTCCGTTATGAGTGGAGTTTGGATGAATACGGTAAGAATCACTTTTTGGGAAGTCCTAATAGAGGAGGATACTGCCATAGGATTTGTAAGGCTAATTGGTTTTCTGAGAAAGGCAAGGTCATTTTGAGAAACGATATGTTCCTTGCCTTTGACAGTTTAGAGGATTGGATAGATGCTGGGGTTGACTGTTTAAAGATACAGGGAAGGGAGTATAACCCGTCTTTGGTGGGAGAGATAGTGAGATTTTATAGACAAGTTTTGGACGAGATATTAACTCATGGTTTTATTCCGGATAAGGACAGATTTAAAAGGAGGTTATTGGAGCTTTCAGAAAAAAGGGACAGAGAAAGGAATAGAAGGACCTTTAAAGTTTTGGAGGAGCTTGCAGAAGGTTCTTCTGTTTCGCTATAAGAGTGCTTTATGATAAAGGAATTCTGCATCAGGTTTGGAGATACCGATCCATATGGAGTTGTTTATTACGTAACCTACCACAGGTGGGCTCACCAAGCTGTTGAGGATTATTTAAGGGATAAAAATATCGATCCTGATAGATTTTTTCGGGATTTAGATAGAGGAATAGGAATGCCTGTGGTGGCTTCCACAGGCAGGTTTTTAAAACCTTTGAGATATCCCTCTTCGGTTAAGGCAAAGGTTGAGGTGGAGAATCTTGGCAAATCTTCCATCACATTTAAAATAGCCTTTTTCCACTGTGAAGATTTAGTGGCTGAGCTTACCCTCACCTTTGTAGCCATTGACAGGAACTGGAATAAAATATCCCTTCCAGAAGAATACAGAAAGTTAAGGAGGTGATGTTGAAAAAGACAGCTATATTCTATCATCCTTCCTTTAGTAGAAGAAGCTATCTCACTATAGGTAATAGACTCGCAGATTTCCCTGCTGCTTTGGTGGATCTATTAAAACTTCCTAACGTCTATATGCTGGAGTGCAAGCCTGTCTCAGAGGATCTGTTAAGAAAGGTTCATACTGAAAACATGATAAAAGAGGTGAGGCTCCATCCTTTCTGTTCCACAGCTGACATAAGTGCTGGTGGTGTGGTGGAGGCTACTGAACTGATAATGAAAGGGGAGTATACAAATGCTTTTTGCTTTATAGGTTGTGGGGGGCATCACGCAGGGAGAAACTATTTTTGGGGAGCCTGTTGTTTTAACGATGTGGTGCTTTCCATTGTTAATGCAAGGGAGAAGTTTGGTGATAAATTGAGATTTGTTATTCTTGATACAGACGCCCATCATGGGGATGGAACAAGAGAGCTGTTGACTTTAATGAATGATAAAAGGACTTTACATCTTTGCCTTTGTGATAGGGAATGGAAGAGTGACGATGGCACAAAATACGATTTTGATGTAACTTGGGTTTATTATAACGGTGACCCAGATGAGCAGTATTTAAAGATTGTGGATAAGGCTTTAGATATTGCTTCTCGTTTTAAACATGACTTTTTCTTTTGGTATTTTGGATTTGACACTTATAAGGGGGATTATGGAAGCCTTGGACTTTCAAGGGAGGTTTTTCTTGAGATAGCCAGAAGAATTAAGAGGTTCACAGATGATTACAGTGAAGGAAACTTACAGGTTGTTCTTGCTGGTGGTTCTTTAAGGGAGCTTGCCACATGGTTGATACCTAAGGTTATAAAAATTCTTGCTTTGGAGGAATAAAGGTGAAGGTGGCAAAGAAGGTGGTTCTTACCTTTCCTAAACATACATGGGACAAGCCTATAATATATTCTCTGCATTCCAAACACAGACTTATGTTCAACATTTTAAAGGCTAAGATTACCCCAAAGGAAGAAGGTTTAATGGTGCTTGAGCTTATAGGAGAGGAGGAGGATTTCAATAAAGGGATGGATTTTCTCAAGGAGATAGGTGTTGGTGTAAGATTTCTGGCAGCAGATGTTGAAAGGGATGACGAGTTATGCACTCACTGCGGGGCTTGTATATCTGTTTGCCCCACCGAGGCTCTTAAGTTGGATAGGGAAACCATGGAAGTGGTGTTTGACAAGGAAAAGTGTGTGGGCTGTGAGCTTTGCGTTCCTGTTTGTCCTTTTAAGGCTTTAAGAATTAAGATTTGATGGCGTTTAGGGGACATATATCTATGCAAACACCGCATCCAGTGCAAATCTCTTTCACAATCTTTGCCCTCTTTTCTTCTTCTATAATGGCAGGGCATTCAAACTGTTTATAACATATACCACAATTGGTACAGATTTCCTTATCAACCATTGGAAAGGTATTAACTATTCTGTTTCCGTATATAACACAGGGAGACTCGCATATTAGCACGCTTGGTGTTTTATATGTTTTTGAAAATTCCCAACAATCTTTTAATTTATCACATATATCCCTGAAGTTGTAAGAATGAACTTTTTCTATCTTTTTGACACCACATCCTTTTACTAACTCAAAAAAATCTACATTATGTACAGGTTGTCCCCCTGTCATGGCTGTTGTGTGGTTATCTAAAATAACCAAAATAAGACTTGCGTTTTGGTTTACGGCCTCTATAAGTGGAGGAATGCCAGAGTGCAAGAATGTTGAGTCTCCTATGGTGGCTATGACGGGAATCTCTTTTCCTGTGTATTCAGCGGCTTTTGCAAAACCCACACCTTTAGAGACAGATGCTCCCATGCAAAGACAGGTATCCACTGCCTTCAGATTAACCCCTAAGGTATAGCATCCTATATCTCCAGGGTATATCCCTTGAGGAAGGCTCCTTTTTATGGCGTAGAAAACAGGTCTGTGTCCACAACCAGGACAAAGCCTCGGCGGTTTTTCTTCAAAGGTTATGCTAAAGCTTTTTCTTTTTTTAATGGTGGATTCCAGTATTTCTAAATCTATTTCTCCTTCTGAGGGTATATCTCCGCTCAGTCTTCCTTTCACTTTTTTTCTGTTTGTAAACTGAATCTCTATTACAGGATACGTTTCCTCTAACACCCAAATCTCGTCAAACTTTTCTTCTAAAAGTGAGAAGAGTTTTCTGTCTATTGGATAGGGGATATCAATCTTGACCACAGGATCAAGACCTAAATCCATGGCATAACCAAACATAGCCCCCGATGCGATAAATACTTTTTTTGATTTTGTGTTTGGGATTTTCTCTTTTATGCATTCTGCATTTTCTTCGGAGATTTTTTTGAGCTTTTCATTGAGTTTTTTATGAAGAAGAAATCTGAACTTTGGAGTAGCCGCCCATCTTTCTGGGTTCTTCTGGAATTTAAACTCAATCTCTTTTTTAATCTTTTCTGTTTTTATCTCTATACTCTCTCTGGAGTGGGACACCCTAAGAACAGGTCTTAACATAACAGGTAGCTTAAATTCAGCGGAGATTTGATAAGCTTTAAACATCAGTCTATAAGCATCCTCCGGAGATGAAGGATCTACAACAGGTATTTTAGCTGCCATAGCCATAAATCTTGAATCCTGTTCTGTTTGCGAGCTGTGAGGACCAGGGTCATCCACTGATACTATTATGAAAGGAGCTTCCACTCCTGTGTAGGCTGAGCTCATAAGGGGATCCATGGCTACATTCAGTCCCACTTGTTTCATAGACACCATAGAAGGTATGTTGCTCCATGAGACAGCCAAAGCAGCTTCAAAGGCCACCTTTTCGTTTATCATCCATCCGCCTTCTACAGGTATCCCTTCTTCTTTGGCTATTTTAAAGAATGAAGGAAGTATCTCAGAGGCAGGAGTTCCTGGGTAGGACGAAGCAAATCTTATACCTACATCTATAGCTCCTTGTGCTATAGCTTCGTTGCCTAAAAGGAATTTACTCTTTTTCAATGTATTTTGATGGAACATATTTAGGCAAATCCCTTTTATCTATCACCCTTTTGGCTTTCCCCATGCTTCTTTCCAAGGTTTTAGGTTCAACCAATTTAACTATTGTTTTGACTCCCAAGGACTGGGTAAGGTGTTCTGTTATTCTGTCCAGAAGCTCTTTTTGTTTCCTCATGGAATCAAAGAATATCTTTTCTGATGCTTCCACCCAAACCTCTAATTGATCTAAATAACCCTTTCTATCCACCACTATTTGAAAGTGCGGAGCTACTCCTTCTATTTCCAATAAAGCTTCCTCAACCTGTGATGGGAATATGTTCACTCCTCTCACTATTATCATATCGTCAGTTCTTCCGCTTGGTTTTGCCATTTTTACGAATGTTCTTCCGCATGTGCACTCTTCGTAATACAACCTGGTGATATCCCTTGTTCTGTATCTTATAAGAGGAAGTGCCTCTTTAGTTAGGGTGGTAATCACCAGCTCTCCCCATTCACCCTCTGGAAGGACCTCTCCTGTTTCAGGATCTATTATTTCTGCCAGAAAATGGTCCTCAAAGATGTGAAGCCCACTTTTGGCTTCTATACATTCTCCAGAAACCCCTGGCCCGATAACTTCGGATAATCCATAATTGTCTGTGGCATCAATTCCCAGCCTTTTTTCTATCTCTTGTCTCATACTTTCAGTCCAAGGTTCTGCGCCAAAAAGCCCTACCCT
>JALVKL010000132.1 GCA_027033775.1 bacterium
GGATCCTCTCCAAAAAGAGAGGTTTTAAATAGCAAAGAAGTGGCTATTTTTTCGCAAGCGGATTTCGCGTCCTCTCTGGTTAAGGCATTCTTAACTATAACCTTCACACACTTTGTAGCCCCCTCACCGTCCTTCACAATCATGAGGGCAAGTTTTTCACAAAGAGCCAAAAGGGAGTCCCTGAAATCATCAAAGTATTTTTCAGGCAAAACTTTACCCTTTTTTGAAAGCATTATAACAGTGTCATTGGTAGACCTGTCCCCATCCACACTTATCCTGTTGAAGGAAAGATCAACAGCGTATTTTAAAAAATCCTTCAAAATATCAGAGGGAACCTCAACATCGGTGGTAATAAAAGAAAGCATAGTAGCCATATCTGGATGTATCATACCAGCACCTTTAGCACATCCCCCTATTCTGAAAGAGAAATCATCCAACAAAACCTCTAAAGCCTTCCTTTTGGGAAAAGAATCTGTTGTCATTATAGCCTCAGAAAAGGAGAGATCATCCTCTATAATGTATTCTTTTATCCTTTCTATACCTGCCCTCACCTTTTCCATGGGAAGAAACTCCCCTATAACTCCTGTGGAGCTTACCAGAACCTCTTTCTCATCGATACCAAAAGTGTCTGCAAACACCTTACACATCTCTTTTGCATCCAAAATGCCTCTTTCCCCTGTGCAGGCATTGGCATTGCCACTATTCACAATAACAGCCCTTGCTGTACCAGAAGAAACTTTTTTTGATGTTACCAAAACAGGAGCCGCTTTAACCCTATTAGTGGTGAAGACAGCTGCAACAGAACATCGAGTCTCACAAATAAGGCATGCCAAATCTTTATCACCAGAAGCCTTGATCCCACAATGAATCCCGGCTGCCTTAAATCCACCAGGGTAACATACACCTTTGTCTACCCATTTAACCTCCACGCATCACCCCCTTCAAAGTTTTATGGTTTTATATCAAATCTTGCCTAAAGAGCATATTGCATTTTTTAAAAATTTATTGAAATTATTTCACCAATGAGCATTAAAAAAGCCCGTTATTGGAAAAGAAGAAAAAATGTTACAACTTGTGAACTATGTATCTTTCGTTGCAAATTCGACAATAAATCCATAGGAAAATGCAAAACCAGAATTCACTTATACAATGAGCTTTTCACCACCACATACGCAAAGGTATCAAAAACAGAAGTTAAGCTCACCCATGAAATTCCTATCACAAATGAAGAGAATGTAAAATGGCTTGTGGCTGGTGGGCTTGGATGCAATCTAAAATGTAAAGGCTGCCTTTACAAAACCTTAACTCACTGCAATCCACTAACGCCTTATATATCCTTTAGAGAAATGCCCCCAAAAAAGCTCATAGAAGAAGCGGAATTTAACCTGTGTCAGGGAATATGTTTCTCTGTAAATGAACCCACTGCGCTAATAGAATACGTTTTGGATGTATTTGAGGTAGCCTCTAAAAAAGGCTTTAAAACAGCCATCTTCACAAATGGACTTATATCCACTTGGGCTCTAAACGATCTTATCCCCTTATGTATGCATTTTATAGTGGATGTAAAAGGATACTCAAAAGAGACATATAAAAGCCTAACAGGGGAATGGATAAGTTTGGAAGATTTAGAGGAAAGTTTAAAACTGCTTAATAGATCCTCAAGAAACTTGGAATTAGTAACAGTTATCATTCCTAAACTGAACGACTCTATTTTGGAAATAAGATCGGTGATCAGATGGATAATTTATCATTTAGGTAAAGAGACCATTTGGCATCTTATGCCTTTCATCCCTGCAGCAGACCTATACTATCTGCACAAGACACCCTCTGATAAGCTACTGAGAATAGCAAAACTTGCTCAAGAAGAGGGATTAGAAAGGGTAATTATTCACTAAATCTTTTAAATAAGAAAGGTAACTGTTAAAAGCTAAAAGATCACCTCTTTTTAATGATCTTTTCATCCTTTTTACAAAAAAAACCAACTTACAAAAATAATAGGTCTTCAGAAAAATTGCCTTTTCTATTCCAAATAGATCCACAACATTATCCAAAATATAGGTTTCTTCGTCCAGAAATTTCAAAGAAAACAATGCTTGAACCAAATCAAACTGAGGAGGAAGAAATTCCCATCTATCCCAATCATAAAGAACCAATTTATGCTCTATAATTCCCATATTCTTAATGGATATATCGGTATGGGAAAAGGAAAAAAGATTCCAGTAATAAGGGACATTTTTGCTGAGAATATTAAATAGATTTGACTCAAGTTCAATGAGTGGAATATGATCTTTTAATTCTCTTAACAAGTAGCTCCACCTGCCTTTAGTTTTCTTCACTGCGTTTTCCCAGAAATTTTTAGCATCTTTTCTCACCAAGGTGTCCTTTTGAAAAAGGGAAAATCTCAGGAAAAACTCTTCAATGATGTCCCTATCAAAACCACAAAAGGGAAAGACATACTCCTCAACAACAAAACCAAAAGGCCTCAGAAATTTGATAAAAATACCATGTTCAAGAACCGAAGGGGAAACCTTCAAATAGCTATTACTAAGAATTTTATAAGCCTTTTTTAATCTAAAAAATTTTAAAGGATTATGGTAAAGTCTAACCACACAAAAAAAAGCCAAAGATTTTACTAAATAAACAAGCCCCTTCTTTCCATCTTCAAAGGGTTCTATTTCTTGGAACTTAATCCTTTTTCTTTTTAAAATATCTTCAACAATAGATAGATACTTTCTTCTATAACTTTTCATAAAATTTCACCATTTTTTTGGCTCTTTTTTCAGGAGTAAATCTTAAAGAAAATCTGTAAGAATTGACAGCCAATTTCCTTCTAAAAACAGGATGAGAAAATAAAAACTCAATGAAATTTTTTAAAGAATCGCTGTCCTTTTCTGACAATATTCCAGTTTTTCCATGGCACACTATCTCTCTATTGCCAGCAACCTGTGTAGCAATTACCGGTCTTCTTAAGATCATGGCTTCCCTTAAAACTCCTGGCAAGCCCTCCCCCTCTAATGAAGCATTAACAACTATATCTGAAGCAGCCATTACATATTCCACATCCCTTCTATAACCCAGGGAAAGCACTCTGTTTCCTAAAATAGATTTTACCTTTTCCATTAATCTTTTATCCTCTTTTCCAGCCAGAACAAGAAACGAAGAAATTCTGGAACTGGCTAAAGCCTTTGCCAGAGTTTCATGCCCTTTCCAAGGCCTAAAGTTTCCTATAAGTGACACAACAAAACAGGAAGATGGAATTTTTATTATATCCCTTGCTTTGGAATAATCCTTGAAGGATAAAAACCTTTTATCCACACTGCCATATATCACCCTTAATTTTTCAGGGTTCACCCAGCTTTTTGCAAGCTGATGTTTAATATAGTAAGCAACACACACAATCCCAGACACAATGGGCAATTTATACTTCCATCTATTCCAGAAACTCAGTGAAAAGCTAACACCCCTATTAGCCACAATCTTCACTCTGGATGAAAATAAAAACTTAGACAAAATACACATCCAAAGGGCTAAACCTTTATGGGCATGGGCTATTTTTATCTTATTCCTTTCAAAAAGCTGAGATAGTAAAAAAGAGGACTTTACATCCAAATAGCCCTTCATAGGCACCGAAAAATGTTTTAATCCAAACTCTCTTGCCCTCTCTTCACAGCGGAATCCCTTTGATACAAAAAGAACTTCCAAACCCTCCTCCTCAAGAGATTTAGACAATATTAAAGCTTGGAGGCTACCACCAGAATCGCAGCTTTTTCTGGATATGACTTGCGCCACCTTCACGATATATCCTTCAAAAGCTCTTTCGCCCTTTTTTCTATCAAAAGGGTTTGTGCCTTCCTGTAACCATTAAGAGCCATCTTTTTTAACAGTGAAGGTGAGTTTAAAAGAGAATCTATTTCTTTAGAATTCAAAGAGACTGCCCCTGTTTTTAAATGGTCTACGTACCTTAAAGCATAAAAATCGGTGGTAAAGACCACCACCTTATTTATAAAAGCCTCCAAAACAGATCTTGCTGATTTGTCGCTGCCTATTTTAGGATAGAACATGACATCCATACAGGATAAGACATCAAAAAAATGTTTAACCCTTTTACTGAAGAACACATATCTCGGATTAACGGAACCGGCATATTGTTTCTTCAAATGATCTAACATCTCCCCCCTACCAATAATAAAGACTCTCAATCTGGTCTTTAACCCTCTCAACTCATCAAACATCAAAAACAAATCCCTTCCAGGTTTGAGTCTGGATACCACACAGGCGGAAATTCTCTTGCTTTTAGCCTTCTTTCCAATGAAAGTAGGATCTATCCATCCAAGCCTATCAATTTCAATCACTTTTATGAACTTATCAAAAAAGATTCTTTTATCATAAAAATTCAACCTATAAACTTTTGTGTTCCCAACAATAAAAGCCAATATCAGTGCTTTGAATGTATCTGAAGAGCGAAGAGTCAGAATCACATCTGAACTCAAAGATTCCTTTATCAAAGATACAAAAGAAAATTCTTGACAGTTTATACCCTCTTTATCGCAAAAGTCTATGATTTTCTTGCCCTTTGCCAATACAGTGGTATCAACATCTTTTACACCTGACAAACCTTTAGCTAAAATAATCATAGGTAAAACAGCACCAGTGATCTTCTTGTAAGGCAAGAGTATGCATATTCTCATCCCAGAACCTTTACGAATATATCTCTATTTTCCCTTCTTACCTGCCAAAATCTCTCAATCAAATCTTTAGCTTTGATTCCCATACATTTAGCCAAAACATCCAGCCTTTGCTTGTCCTGAGGAAACTCCTTAAGAGGTGGGTAAAAAATAAGCCTACATAAATTTTCCAGCTTTCTCAAGAAAAGATAATTCTCCCTTAAACGCTTATATGTGCTGTAATCTAAATAACCTTTTCTTTTAGCAGCGCATAAAGCAGAAAGAGTAGAAACCTTGAATAATCTATATTTAATGTTCAAATACTGAGATATAAACTCAACGTCCACAATCCCACCTGAAGAGTATTTGAAATTGAGATTCCCCCTTCCCAATTCATCTTGCATTTTGAGCCTAATATTCAATATATCCTTTTCCAAATCCTCCGCTTTTTTATAATAAACGAAGTCTTTTATAATACTTTCAGCTTCCCTCACCAATTCAAGATCTTCACCAACAATCACCCTGAATTTACTAAAGGCCAATCTTTCCCATGTTCTTGCAAACTTTTCAAAATATTTCTTGAGATTATCAGGAGTATTAACCATAACTCCTTTGCTACCAAAGGGTCTTAGTCTGGTGTCCACCTCAAAGAGATTTCCATACTTGCTTTGAAGGGTTAAAGCCCTTATGAATTTCGTATAATAATCAATATAATAAGATTGATCCCTATCACCTAAAAAGATGATATCCAAATCGGAGTGATATGTGATTTCCCTTCCACCAAGTTTTCCTAAAGCAATAATGCCTATCTCTGCTTTGTTTACACCCTTTTCTTGTAACCATGTATGAATCACCTTTATGCACACATCGGCGAGCTTACTCCATTCGTTGAAAACCCTAACCAGAGAATAAATCCCCAAAAGATCAGCTATTCCTATTCTCATGGTAGTAAGCTGCTTAAATCTTCTAAGATAGTTGAGCCTCTCGTGATAATCCATATTCTCTGTGTCTTTCATTATCTCTTTAATCATCAATTCCATAGGCAAAATTTCCCCTGTAATGGCCTCCTCAAAGAGAAAATCAAGGTGCTCTGGATGCGTCATAAGAAGGCGAGTTAAAAATTGACTGCCCCCAAAAATGGCTAAAAGGGCCTTCCTGAAATTGGGATTCTCCTTTAGCAGACTGTAAAAGGTTGTCTTAGAATGCTCCATAACATCCATGAAATCAATAAGATTTTTCAAAGCCAGAAGGGGATTTAAAGTATCAAGGGACTCTTTCACCAGGTCTTCTACAATCTCAGAAGCAATTTGCCTTGCAGCCTCAGGCAAAGGATGTCCAGGCTTACCGTTAACAATATAACTTACACATCTTTCGTATTCTTTGGCATCACCAAATTTAGAAGAATAATCGGGAATACTGTGAATCTCAGAAGTTTTATCTGAAAGAATTGCCTCAAAAATCTCTCTAACCCTCGTGGAATATCTTTTATAATCCTCCATGAACCTTCCAATGGGGTCTTTCCCCTCATAACCCATGGTTAAAGCTATTCTTTCTAAGTCATCCCTTTTGCTCGGCAATATATGAGTCTGGGAACAGTTTACCATTTGAAGTCTATTCTCCAGCTTTCTCAAAAAGAGATAAGCCTTAACCAGAATATCATACTCCTTGGGTCCCAAAAGGCCCTTTGTGTATATGCGATGAAGAGCTATTAAGGTGTTCCTCTCCCTTATCCAAGGTTCCCTTCCGCCAAAGGCTAACTGAAAAGCCTGAACGATAAATTCTATCTCCCTTATCCCGCCTCTTCCTGTCTTTATATTTATACCTTTGCTTTTTCTCTCCTCATTATCTATCATCACTTTCAGATTTCTGATCTCCTCTATGGCAGAGTAATCCAGATACTTCCTGTAAACAAAGGGCTTTATCACATTCAGAAAATCTTCAAATAGCTTTTCGTCTCCTGATGCCATTCTGGACTTTATCAACATGGCCCTTTCCCAAGTCCTGCCAAAACTCTGGTAGTATATCTCATAGCCTTCAAGGGGAAGGGCTATTAAGCCCTTTCTACCCTGAGGCCTTAATCTAAGATCCACATTGTAGAGCTTGCCATAAGATGTATAAGCGGAGAGATTTTTTGTTAATTCTGTAAAAAACCAATAGTAAAACTTCTTTATCTCATCTTTAGCAGGATTCCCATTGTAAAGATACATAAGGTCAAGGTCAGAATAGTAATTGAGCTCCTGTCCTCCCAGTTTACCAAGCGCAATGACAACATAAGAAGGATTAAAATTGTAGATGCCAAACTTTGCTTTTGCTTTATCTAAAGTATATTTAGAAACAGATTCAATTACTCCGTCCGCAAGATCCGAAAGTTCCTTTAAAATTGACGGCAAATCCTGTAGCTGAAGCAAATCTTTTATTCCAATTCTTATATGCTCTTTTCTCCAGAGCTTAACCAGATCATTTATAAAATCAGAAGAGGAAAGAAGAGATTTAAAGTCTTTTCTAACCAAAAAGTCTTTCTTTATAAAGAACTCCTCTATCCAATCCTGATTCTGAATGAGATATCTGGCGATATAAGAGCTTGCTCCTAAACAGAAGATACAATCTTTAGCCCTCTTCTCTCTTATTAAAAGATCCCTTAGATCCGGCTTTATATCACTCCAATATTTATGGGCAGTGCTTGGATGGGGTGAGTTCTCTATTATTTCTTCTATATTCCTCAACGGTTGTTTTCCTTGTTTGCCATGCTAATGCTAAATCTTATATAATTAGCAAAGCCTGATTCGCAAGAGAGGAAATTTATGAAGATTTCAATACTTTTTGACAACAGATCCACATCCCACGAATTCATTTCCATGTGGGGATTCTCCTGCTTTATTCACGAACATAATCTATTATTTGATACAGGAAGCTCCTACAAAATATTAAAACACAATATGCAAAAACTCTCTATAAATGAAAAGAATATAAAGCATCTGTTTTTGTCCCACTTTCACTGGGACCACATAGGTGGTGCCATTGAAATTTGTCTGGAAAAAAGTGAGTTGGAGGTATTTATAATCAGTAGCTTTTCAAAAAGATTTGTGGAAAGCTTAAAATCAGCCCGCTGTAAAGTGAAGGTTATGGATGAAGCCTCAAATTTTCACAAATGCTGTATAAGCACCGGAATGATGAAAGGTGTAGTACCAGAACAGGGACTTGTGGTACTACATGATAAAGGACCCATTCTTATCACAGGTTGCGCTCATCCTGGTATTGTCAATATGGCACAAAAGACAATATCCCTTTCCGGAAGAAAATTGTTTGGAATTATTGGAGGCTTTCACCTACTTTTTCTTTCCCTTGATGAAATACTAAATATAGTATACCTTTTGGATGAGATGGTTGAAGGCTTCATAGCTCCGTGCCACTGCACAGGAGATGAAGCCATCAATCTTTTCAGAAGATTAAAAGACAAGTTTTTGGAGATAAAATGCGGAACAGAAATCATAGTATAAAATGTTTTTTAATAATGGCTCTTTTACTTGCTCCCCTTTTAGGGGCTAAAGCTAAATTGGAAGTTGAAGAGGCCATATTTTATCCCAACAGAATAACGGTAATTGCAAAGGGAGTGGAACTGGTAACAGAGGGTAAAAACACTATAGGCTTCATACCTTCTGAAATAGACAAAAAGAGTATTAATGTGGCTTTAAATTGTGAGAAGGCCTCTTTGGTAGGCATTGATCTTGGTCAACCAGAAGAAAGCGATAAATACAAAAAGCTGAAAAACCAAATAGAGACTGTAAATGCCAAATTGGAGAAAATAGGGCAGGACATAGATTTTTACCAAGGGCTTATCAAAAGCCTATCTGAGACTAAATTCTCTTCAAAAAGAATTTATTCGGCTGTTATAAATGAATATGACAAACTATCTGAACGCTTAAGAGCTCTACAGAATAAAAGAAAAGAGCTAATTCTTGAAAAAGAAAAATTAAAATCCCAACTCAAAAAGCTCAAAAACAAAAAAATACTGTATGCTACAGTGGAAGGGTCAGATCAATGCGAGATAGCAGTAAGGTATACCCTTTTAAATGGAGGCTGGCAACCCCTATATAGACTGTCATATCATAACAAAGAGACGACACTCTCTTTAATGGCAAAGGCTATACAAAATACTCAGGAAGATTGGAAGAAAGTGTATATATCCTTTAGTTCCTCTCATCCCATAAATTATCTCTCCCTTCCAAAAATCCAGCCATTATTTGTGTATATTATAAGAAATCCGCCTATAAGACCTTTGCTCTTAAAAAAGAGCTCTTTTAAAGAGAGAAAAGGGATAAAGCCACCGGTATCAGTTAGAACAGAAACGTTATTTTACTACAAACTGGGAATGCCTGTATCCCTTAAGAGCGGTGAAGAAAAGCTCTTTCCAATCAAAAAATGGAGTTGGAAGGTTGAACCTGAAAGGATCTCAATTCCCAGCAAATCACTTAAAGTTTTTGTGAAGGCAAAGGTGCCAAGACCAAAGGATCCTCTTATAAATGGTGTTGTCGAAATACTATCTGGAAACTTTGTCATTGGAAGCTCCTATCTTTTGACCTTTAAAAATGGAAAGTTTTTAGAATTCCCTTTAGGAACAGACGAAGACATAGAGGTTGAAAGGGCTATTGTAGATAGGAAACTGGAGGAGAAATGGAATGGGGATATAGAAGAGTTTATAAAATATAGAATATCCATTTATAATAACAAAGACAAAAAGGTCTCACTAAAAGTTTTTGAACCTCTGCCGGTATCAAAAGATGAGGCTGTAAAGGTAAAAATTCTTGATGAGTTGTTCAGTATAAAACCAACAAATTTGGATAAAAATGGTATCGCGTACTGGAATCTAAAGCTGGCTCCAAGGGAGAAAAAGATAATAGAGTATGGCTTCAAACTGAGGTATCCTAAAAAGGCTCGGTTAAACGTCATCTTTTAAAATTTTCTAGGAGGAAAGAATGGAAGTAGTAAAAACGGAGATTACTCCCCCGATAGGCTGGATAATATTTAATAGACCAAAGGTGAAAAACGCATTTAATATAGATATGTGGTTAGCTGTTCCTGATAAGGCTTTGGAATTGGAAAATAGAGACGATGTTAAGGTTATTATAATGAGAGGGGAAGGAAATTGTTTTGGAGCCGGAGCAGACATAAAGGAGCTGTTAAATTACGCAGAAAGTGGAAAAGCTCAAGAATATGCAGAAGCAGTAAAATACTGCTTCTCTAATCTTTCAAAAATAAACAAAATAATGATAGCAGCCATTGAGGGATATGCCCTTGGTGGTGGATGTATGGTTGCACTCTCATGCGATTTAAGGGTTTGTGAAAAGGGTGCAAAAGTGGGTATACCTTTGGTAAAGTTAGGATTGGCTGTTGAACCACTGGGAATAAAGCGCCTTATAGAGGTTGTAGGGGGCGGTTTTGCCATGGAATTTCTCCTTACAGGAGATCCTATACCTGAAGATAAACTAATAATGTCTGGAATGATAAATTTTTTGGTTGAAAAAGGAGAAGCTGTTAATTTCTCTAAAAATCTGGCAGAAAGACTTTTAGAAAACGGATTTTATGCACTCAAAGTAACAAAAATGTTGTATAAGCAGTATTTAACAGGCAATGTAGATGAAAGATTTGCAAGGAGATCCTTTGCAAGCTGTATGGAAACTAAATTCTTTAGAGAAAGAGCAGAAAAGTTTATTAAGAAAACATAACGGTATGCTCTCTATTTGCTCCTGTTGAAACCAATAAAAGCTCAGCGTTCATATTATCGGCTATAAAGTTCACATAATTTAAGGCTTCTTTAGGAAGGTCCTCTTTTTTTCTTACACCTTTTACCGGCTTCTTCCAACCATCAAGCTCCAAATATACAGGTTTGGCCCTAATAAGGTCAGAGTAATTTAAGGGAAACTCTTCAGTTCTTTCTCCGTCTATCTCGTAGGCTATACAAACCTTTATCTTTTCAAATCCATCCAAAACGTCCAATTTTGTTACAGCGATTTTGGTAAATCCATTAATCCAAGCGGCATACTTTAAAACAACAAGATCCAACCAACCACACCTTCTGGGTCTTCCAGTAGTTGCCCCGTATTCTCCTCCTTTTTCCCTTAACATACATCCAAACTCTCCCTTCTCCTCTGTGGGAAAGGCTCCTCCACCCACTCTGGTAGTATAAGCCTTAACCACAGCTACCACTTCATCTATAGCACCAGGAGGAACACCAAGGCCCGTCATAATCCCACCCACTGTAGGATTAGAGGATGTCACATAAGGGTATGTCCCATGATCTATATCCAACATTGTTCCTTGAGCACCCTCGTATAATATGCTCTTTCCCTCAATAACGGCTTTCTTCATGTAAGATGTTGTGTTTGTTATAAAAGGTTTTAGCCTTTCTCCCCAGGAAAGGGCTTTCTCAAAAAGTTCATTAAAGGAGAAACCCTTCTCTCCAAAAAACTCCTTTATGAGGAGATTTTTAATCTTCAATATAAACTCAAGCTTTTCTTTAAGGACATCCTCACGAATTAAATCACCCATTCTTATTCCTATCCTCGAAGCCTTATCAGCATAGGTGGGTCCTATACCCTTTCTTGTAGTTCCTATTTGTTTGGATCCTTTTATCTTTTCATTTAAACTGTCAAGCAACCTGTTATAAGGCATTATCACATGTGCACTCTCACTGACCAGCAAATTCTCACCAACGTATATTCCCTCACCTCTTAGATCCTCTATCTCTTTTATTAAAGACTCCGGATCCACAGCCATTCCATTTCCCATAACGCAGACTGTGTCTTTCCTGAATATTCCAGAGGGTATAAGATGAAGTATAAACTTCTTTCCATCTATCACTATAGTATGACCGGCATTTGGTCCACCGGAATAACGGGCAACTATATCTTTGCCGTCTGCAAGAAAATCCACCACCTTTCCCTTTCCCTCATCTCCCCACTGAGAGCCTATAACTGCCACTTTCATTATCTACCTCTTCTCATATCTGCTCAAAATAGAGAAACCTCTCCTCATCTACTATAACATCTCTATTGTTTTCAAGATCGATAAGTTTTATCTTTCCCAAGGATTTAAAGTCATCTGTGATCACAACCACCTTCCTTATGCCTGTCTCTTGAGCATACTTTATGGAATCCTCCAAGCTCCTCTCAATTATATCCCTTGCAACAGAATATCCTTTCTTTCTCAGTATTCTCGCTATCTCCACCCCTTTGTTTTTAACATGCGA
>JALVKL010000133.1 GCA_027033775.1 bacterium
CTGTGTTTTACAGGATTTCCAATAACACCTAAAAGCTTTACAGCACCTGTTATCTTCATTTAACTATTTCAAGGGCATTGAAGAAATAGGAAATCTCAAAAACCGCTGATTCAGGGGAATCCGAACCGTGGACAGAGTTTTTCTCTATATTTAAGCCAAATCTCCTTCTTATAGTTCCTTCCGCTGCCTCTTCTGGATTGGTAGCACCCATGAGATTACGCCAGCGCTCTATGGCATTTTTGCCTTTCAAAACCATAACCACTATAGGCCCAGAACTCATATAATCCGTTAAGCTGTCGAAAAAGGGCTTACCCTTATGGACATGATAAAAACCCTCAGCCTGCTTTTTTGTGAGATACACCATCTTCATGGCACAAATTGTAAGCCCTTCTGACTCAATGCACCTGATAATCTCACCAATCAGGTTTCTTTCCACAGCGTCAGGTTTAATTATAGCAAGGGTCATTTCCATCAGTTATTCCTCCTTGTCCTCAAGATTATAGGAAAATTCTTTTCCAAATCAGAAGCTATATCCCAAAATATGCTGTCAACCTCCTCATCGGATAGGGTCTTATCAGGAGAAACAAAAACAAAACTCAAAGTCATGCTCCGTTTATCCTTTTCTATAGGGGGACCTTCGTAAACATCTATAAGCTCTACTTTTCTCAGCTCCTTTATGCCCTTAGACACAATAAAGTTATAGATGTTCTCAAAACTGATGTCCTTAGGTACGATAAAGGAAAGATCCCTGGTGTTTTCAGGAAATTTTGGAATAGGTTCAAAGTGTGGTACATAGGAAATGCCTTTAAATTCTTCAAGGGATATCTCAGAAATAAATATATCACCCTTTAAATCCCAAGACTCTTTTACATCAGGATGAAGAAGTCCAACAAAACCTATAATCCTGTTATTGATCAGAATATCCGCTGATTTTCCCGGATGAAGGAAAGGCTCTTTAGTTGGGATAAACCTTGCTGAAAGACCAAAAGATTCAAAAAAAGACTCCAAAATCCCTTTTAAATCGTAAAAATCAACCTCCCTTTTACCCGACCAATGACGATAAATTTCTCCTGACGCTGTGAGAGCAAGATGTAAAGCCTCTTTTTCTTCCAAAAAAACCCTGCCCACCTCAAAAAAGGTAAAATCACGCACCCTTACCCTCTGATTTCTTAAAGCGGTGTCCAATAAACCTGGAATAAGTGTGGTTCTCATAACGGACATCTCTTCACTTAAGGGATTCATAAGCCTTATGACATTTCTTCTAATATCATCAGAAGAAAGTTTAAGCTTATCAGAAAATTCAGGATTTATGAAACTGTAATTCACAACCTCATAAAAACCTGAAGCACAGAGAAAATTTTTCGCCCTATTCGCGAGCTCCTGTTCAGAAGGGATTCTGTGCTTGGGTATTTCACCGGAAGGCATATCAGAGGGTATTCTGTCAAATCCCCATATTCTCGCCACCTCTTCTATAAGGTCAATCTCCCGTGTAACATCGCGAATCCTATGGTAAGGAACAACCACTTCAAACCCTGCACCTTTCTCCTTCACATTAAAGTCAAGGTGCTCAAGTATAGAGGAAATCTCCTCTCTAGGAACAGCGGTTCCCAATATGAAGTTTAACCTTTCGCTTCTTAAAAATATCCTTGGCTGCTCAAATTTTCTCGGATAAACATCCACAATACCTTTAGTCACTTTGGCATCTGTCAGTACCTGTATCAGATAAGCTGCCCTATCAATGGCGTATACCAGCATCTCGATATCTGTTCCCCTTTCAAACCTCTTTGAAGCTTCAGTGGATAGGGAGAGTCTCTTTGAACCCTTTCTTATGCGAATTGGATCAAAATAGGCGCTTTCAAGTAAAACCCTTGTAGTGGAAGATGTAACTTCAGAATTGGCTCCCCCCATAATTCCTGCTATAGCCACAGGTCTTTGAGCATCGGCTATAACAAGGACCTCTTCGTCAAGCTCACGAAATTCGTTATCCAAAGTGACAATATACTCTCCTGGTTTTGCCCTTCTCACAATTATCTTTGCCTCTTTGAGCCTATCGTAATCAAAGGCATGTAAAGGATGTCCCATTTCCATCAAAACATAGTTGGTGACATCAACCACATTGGAAATGGGTCTCATACCGCAAAGCTTAACCTTTACCTTTAACCATAAAGGAGATTCGTCAACTTTAACATTATCTATGAATCTTGCAGTGTATCTGGGACAGCCAGATGTATCCTCTATCTCAACAGTTATAAAAGAAGAGGTCTCAACCTCTTCCTCTTTTATATTTACAGCGGGTATTTTTAGCTTTTTTTTGTAAATGGCGCACACCTCTCTGGCAACCCCAAGAACGCCAAAGCAATCGCCTCTGTTTGGGGTAGGGGAAACCTCAAGTATAACATCGTCCATAAAGACATAAGGAGAAAGGACATCCCCAACCACAGCATCTTCTTCAAGCTCAAGAATGCCCCATGTTTCATCCACAAGACCAAGTTCTATCTCTGAAAGGAGCATCCCATAAGATTCAACCCCTTTTATATCAGCCTTTTCCACTTTGAATCCATTTGGCAAAACAGCACCAGGAAGAGCCACAGCCACCTTCAAATTTTCCCTAACATTGGGAGCTCCGCAAACAATCTGAAGAACCTCTTTTCCCACAGAAACTTCAAGGACCTTCAATTTGGCAGAATTGGGGTGATCTTTGATCCCCTTTATGATACCTACCACACAGTAGTTTAAAGACTCGCCGGCATGTTCAATGGCTTCCACTTCAAGACCGCTCATAGTCAGCCTTTCAGCAACATCTTCTGGTGAAAGCTCGCTTAAATCCACAAACTGAGAGAGCATACTCCAGGGAACCCTCAATTTTTCCCCCTTTTAAGAGAATTGAGTAAGGAACCGTAAATCGTTTTCAAAAAAGAGCCTTATATCGTCTATCCCGTACTTTAACATGGCTATCCTTTCAACTCCAAGGCCAAAAGCATAACCAACAATCTCCTCAGGATCGTAACCCACAGCCTTAAAAACCTCAGGATCCACCATGCCACATCCAAGAATCTCAAGCCAGCCAGTTCCCTTGCACACACGACAACCGCTACCTTTGCATATAACACAACCTATATCCATCTCAGCGCTTGGCTCAGTAAAGGGAAAATAACTGGGACGGAACCTCACTTTTGTAGCCTCTCCAAAGATTCTCTGAGCAAACTCTTCCAAAGTGCCTTTGAGTTCGGAAAAAGTGACTCTTTTATCCACAAGTAAACCTTCAATCTGATGAAACATGGGTGTGTGGGATATGTCAAAATCTCTTCTGTAAACCTTACCAGGAGCAATGATTCTTATAGGAGGTTTGTATTTTTCCATAACTCTAATTTGAACCGGAGATGTGTGTGTTCTTAGGAGCACATTCTCTTTTATATAAAAAGTGTCCTGCATATCTCTTGCTGGATGATCCTTTGGGATATTTAAAGCTTCAAAATTGTAATAATCCGTCTCTATCTCAGGTCCTTCTGCAATGTGAAACCCCATTCCTTTAAAGACCTCGATTATCTCCGTAGCCACTAAACTTATTGGATGAAATCCACCTATTAAAGGCCTTCTTCCGGGAAGAGTAACATCCAACCTTTCCGCTTCCAGTTTCTCTCTCTTTTCCTTTTCTTTAAGCTCTCTTTCCTTGTCCTCTATAAGCTGTTCGATGAAAGTTTTAACCTCATTGGCAATTCTTCCAATTATGGGTCTTTCCTCTTTGGATAAACTGCCCAAACCCTTTAGGATCCTTGTAAGCTCTCCTTTTCTTCCCAGAAATTTGGCTTTCACATCCTTCAACTGGGAAAAGTTAGAAATCTTTTTGATCTCCTCAATCGCTTGATTCTTTAGATCTTCTAATGCCTTTCTCATTCTCTTTCCCCATCTTCTCCACTATTTTGTCAAATCTCTCTACACTGTCACTGGAACCTATAACAAATATTGCGTCCCCTTCATTAAGACGAGTATCCGCTGTGGGATTTATATTTAATTTTCCGTCCTCAGATTTTATGGCAACAACATTGAGACCAAATTTCTTCCTGAAATCCAACTCACCCAAGGTCTTACCTGACATGTAACTGGGAACTTTAAGTTCGTAAATTCCCATATGCTCAGAAAGATCAAGCTCATCAAGGATACTGGGTGACACCAAAGATTTCGCTATTCTGACACCCA
>JALVKL010000134.1 GCA_027033775.1 bacterium
TTAAGCCTTTTATTATGAAGAACAGGGTTAACACCCCTTATATAGTTCTGTTTTTTGCTGTGTTTGGTGGTCTTATCAAATTTGGTTTTGTAGGTATGTTTTTGGGGCCTATTCTCTTTAATCTTCTTTTTACTTTAATAAAGATTTACGAAGAAAAATTCCTTAAAGGTTCTTGACTTGCGGATGAAAATCCTTAAAGCTTTGAGCGTGAAAATTAAAGCGGAAAGGAGGGATGGTAGTAAGTGGGCAGAGTGGTGAACGCAGCAGTTGTAGTTGATGGCGATATTGACGCAGCTTTAAAAAAGTTGAGAAAGAAGATTGAGAAAGAGGGGCTTGTCAAGGAGATAAAAAGGGCTATGTATTACGAAAAACCTACCCAGAAGAGAAGAAAAAAGCTTTTAAAAGCCAGAAAGAAGCTGAGAAAGCTGCAGGAAAAGATGAAAAAAATGGAAATGTATTAAATTTCTTCAGGGAAGAGGCTTAGCCTCTTCCCTTTCTATAAAAACTCCTTTAGCCTTTCCCATACCATTTCTGTTGATATGTTCCATATACATGGTGGTTTTTCCTCTATGGGTTTACAATCTTTAAAGAACCTCTCTTTACAGGGAGAGCAGTTCATCTCCAGACTTACATATTTGAAGGTGGCTGTCTTTGACAGAATAGGTCCTGTTTTTTTAGGGGATCCAGGTCCATATATTCCAACACATTTCAGACCAGAGGCTGCTGCTATATGCAAAGGTCCGCTGTCGTTTCCTAAAAATACATCTCCCTGCTTTATAAAAGCGGCAAGTTTACCTAAGGAGAGGTCAAGTTCTGTTAAATCAAAGACTTCCTTGTTTTTTATCTTCTCTTTTATTGTTCTTGCAAGATGATTTTCTCTTTTAGATCCAACTATAAGAATTTTATAGCCCTTTTTTTGTGTTAACGTAGCTATTTCTGAGAACCTTTCTATAGGCCAGCACCTTTCTTTTTTTGATGCTCCAGGATGCACAACAAATATCTTTTCTCTTTCCCATCCAAGTTTTTTCAGCCTTTCTTTCGCCCAGATTTCATCATCTTCACTTAAATATAGATTGGCTGATAAAGTGCCCTCAAACTTTAATCCGGCTGCTTCTAAAATCTTTCTATATATTTCTGCTTGGTGAAGAAAGCTGTTTATTTTTACTTTGTGTGTCAGCAGGAAGAATCTGCCATCTGAAGGAATTCCTATAATCTTACTCATACCAGAAAGGGTAGCTGTTAAAGCGGATGAAAATGAATTGGGCAAAAGCACCGCCACAGAGGCTTCAGATCTCATAAGATTAATTATATTTTTTAAAAAGCCTTTAAACCCCTCGTGCTTTTCTATCCATATACTGTATGGATATTTGCCTCTTATAAGCTCCCAAAACCTTCTCTTACCCATTAAAAGTAGCCGATTTTTTTCCATTACAGGATCAAGACTTGCAAAGGCCATAAGAAAGTCTCCTACCCAGTTGGGAAGTATTATTACTGTTTTAGTTTTCTTTACCATTTATTGTTGCCTTGTTCAGAGAAAAATTATACTTATCCCTAACATTAGCAGTCATGGTCAAGGAGGTAAAGGTGGAGCCTGAAAGCAAGATTCTCAAGGATCTCAGGGAGAAACTTGAAAAATTTAGGAGCATGGGCATCAATCCTTATCCCAACAGGTACAGGATAACTCATAGAATAGGCGAGGTTGTTTCTGCTTTGAGGGATGAGTATGATCCCGAAAAGCTTTCTTCTTTCGGAGAGGTTAGCCTTGCTGGGCGTCTTATGTCTCTCAGAATTCATGGGAAGATATCCTTTGCCCACATAAAGGATCAGACAGGAAAGATTCAGATATATGTGGCAAGGGACGATGTGGGGGCAGATTTTTACAGGGAAGTCTTCAAGAAATTGGATGTGGGAGACATTATAGGGGTTAAAGGAATACCTTTTAGAACAAGAACTAAGGAGCTTACCATTCATTGTAAAGAGGTGAGACTGCTTTCCAAGGTTTTGAGACCGCTTCCTGAGAAATGGCATGGATTAAAGGATATAGAAACTAGATATAGGCAAAGATACCTGGATCTTATAATGAATGAGGAGTCAAGAAGAAAGTTTGAGATAAGAAGTGAAACGGTGAGGATGATAAGGGATTACCTCACTTCTTTGGGTTTTTTAGAGGTGGAAACTCCTATAATGCAACCTATTCCTGGCGGTGCTGCTGCCAAGCCCTTTGTTACTCACCACAACGCGTTGGATATAGATCTTTATTTAAGAATTGCCCCTGAGCTTTATCTGAAAAGACTGGTTGTGGGAGGCTTTGACAGAGTTTTTGAGCTGGGAAGGTGTTTCCGAAATGAGGGCATCTCCTCTCAACACAATCCCGAGTTTACTATGGTGGAGTTTTATATGGCTTACGCTGACTATAAGGATCTTATGGAGCTTACTGAGGACATGATATCCAAAATAGTGAACAAGATACATGGGAAAACCAAGATAGTTTATCAGGGGAAGGAGATAGACTTTACACCTCCATGGAAAAGAATAACATTTCACGAGGCTTTAGTTGAGATAGGGGGTATTCCGGAAAAGGCTTTAGAGGATGAAGAACTTGCAAGAAGTATTGCGAGGGACCTTGAAATAGAGGAGGAGAAGATAAAGAGCTTTGGTAAGCTTTTGGGAGAACTTTTTGAGAAAACGGTGGAAGAAAAACTCATTCAGCCCACCTTTGTCTATGATTATCCTAAGGATATTTCTCCCTTAGCTAAAAGCAAGGAGGACAATCCAGATATAGTTGAAAGATTTGAATTGATCATTGCAGGCAGAGAGATAGCCAATGCATATACTGAGCTGAATGATCCCATTGATCAGAAAGAGCGTTTTTTACAGCAACTTAAAGAGAGGGAGCTTGGAGACGAAGAGGCTCACAGAATGGACGAGGACTATATAGTTGCCTTGGAGTATGGTCTTCCTCCTACAGCAGGGGAGGGAATAGGTATAGATCGTTTGGTGATGATTTTGACCGATGCTCCTTCAATAAGGGATGTGATTCTATTTCCTGTGTTAAGACCTGAAAAATGAGCTTACCTTTAGAGCTTAAGCTTGCTTTAAGGTATCTGAAGCCCAAAAGGGGAAAGGGTCTCATTTCCTTTGTGGGCTTTGTTTCCATGTTTGGAATAGCTTTGGGTGTTGGTGCTCTAATAATAGTATTATCTGTTATGAGCGGTTTTGATCTTCACATAAAAAGAAGCATCATAGATGCCACTCCTCATGTATATGTGCTTTCTTACACTGGTGGGATAAAAAAAGAGAAAATTCCCGTAATAGAAAGGAAGATTTATTTAGTTAAAGGGGTTAGAGCAGTTTCTCCTTTTGTCTTTGTTCAAGGGATGGTTAAAGCGGGTTCTATTACTACAGCGATAGCCATAAGAGGTGTTGATCCTGATGGTGAGAAGGAGATTACAAACTTGTATAAAAAGGTCATTGTAGGTGATTGGGAGTGTATAAAATCGGATGGCTCCATTATTATAGGAAAAGCTTTGGCTCAACAATTAGGAGTCCTTATTGGATCAGGAGTAACTGTTATCACTGCAGCTTATAGAATAACTCCTTTTGGCGTATATCCCAGGAGCACCTTTTTGAGGGTATGCGGTATAGTTGAAACTGGTATGTATACCATAGACAACTCCATTGGGATTGTTTCCTTAAATACGGCTAAGGCTCTGTTGGGAAGCGATGAAATAACAGGACTTGAGGTCTCTGTTAATGATATTTATAAAGCTTCTGAAATATCTAAAGAGATTTCTGCAAAATTGGGTTATCCCTTCTGGACTAACGATTGGATAAGAATGAACAAACCTTTATTTTCCGCTTTAAAATTGGAAAAATTTACCATGTTTTTGATTTTAACTTTAATAGTAATTGTAGCCTCTTTCAGTATAATAAGCACCCTTTCAATGACTGTTATGGATAAATCAAAGGAGATAGCTATACTTTCAGCCATGGGTATGACAAGGGAAAGAATAGCCAAGATATTTTTATACGAAGGTTTTGTGATGGGACTGGTTGGTATATTTGTTGGGTTGTTTATGGGGCTTGTGGGTTGCTTTGTAATTGCCAGATACAAGATAATAACCCTTCCTCAGGATGTTTACTATATAAGCACATTACCTGTTGAGGTTGATCCCTTGGATGT
>JALVKL010000135.1 GCA_027033775.1 bacterium
ACATAAGGCATCTTGCCATAACTTCAGCCCACTGTTCCACATCGGATCTTGTATAGAAATTTATTATAGGAGTTCCTGTAGTTCCCGATGACATGTGGAATCTGACAAAGGATTCTTTAGGTGCACACGTATATTTAAAAGGGTATCCTTCCCTCAAATGGTCTTTAGTAAGAAAGGGAAGCTCTTCTAAATCATCTAAACTCCTTATATCTTCGGGTTCTACTTTATTTATATGTTCCCAATAAAACGGATTGTTTTTCTTTATGTGCCTTATAGTATTTCTTAATCTCTCCAGTTGAATTTTTTCTATGTCTCTTCTGTCCATAGTTTCAATACGAGGTTGATACATGGCTTTCCTCCCGCATATATCCTGCCATTAAGGCGTTTATATTTTCTGAGGAGTCTTTTTTTATCCGTTTCAGTAAATCTAAAGCCCTTTTGGTATTTAAGTGAAAAATTTTTAGAAGTATTCCTAAGGCAACCATATTTGCTGATTTTAAAGGGATATTCTCTTCTTTCATAATTTTTTCCAAGTTTATAATATGATAGTTTTCATAATTGTCTATTTTGTATCCCAAAATGGTTGCCTTATCCTTCATATAAAACAAAGCTTTTGGGAGTTCGTCTGGATGTAAGACCACTCCTATGTCTGCCTCTTTTCTTTTAATAAGGGGGGAGTAAAAATTGCCAATTTTCATAAATGAAATTACACTACCTCCTCTGGTGGCCATACCATGGGTTTCCGTGGAGATAACCTTGTGCCCTTCTTGTGTCAATAATTCTCCAAGTATCCTGGTGAGGAGTACTATTCCCTGTCCTCCTGTGCCTGAGAACACCATCTTTTTATTCATAACTGCAAGGATTAATACTGGAAATTCAGCTTGTCAAGCTGGTGAAATAGTGTAAAATACTAAAAGTGTTATATTGTGAGGTGTGCAATGAAGCTCAAGGACCTTAAGGAAAAATACGCCATTGTAGGCGTGGGATATACTCCTCAAGGGAAAGTTCCTGGAAGGAGTGCTCTCAGTTTTCATCTTGAAGCCTGTGCCAACGCCATAGCTGATGCTGGTTTAAAAAAGGATGACATAGACGGGTTGATATGCTATCGCAGGTTCAATCCGTTGTGTAACGAACCAGAGGTAACCCCTTATCTTTTGGCTCAAATGTTGGGTATTACACCCAGATATATCACCCAGGAGGCAAATTGTGCACGAACACACCTTTTCCATGCTATAGCAGCGTTAGAACTTGGTCTTTGCAATTACGTGCTTATATCTTATGCAGACAACGGTGCAACAGGTGGCAGAACGTTTATAGAAGAGGATACTCATGGGGAGCCTCCGCAGGATCTTTTGTTATACGGACAGATGGGCTTTACGGCAGATTACGCAATGGCTGCAAGAAGGGCTATGCACCTTTATGGAACTGGGCCTGAGACTTGGAAGGAGATAGCGGTATCTCAGAGGAAATGGGCTTCTCTCAATCCTATAGCAACCTTGAAGGATAAGCCTTTAACTTATGAAGATTATTATAAATCTCCCATAATAGTCGAACCATTTAGACTGTGCGATGCGTGCTTAATATCCGATGGTGGAAGAGCCGTTGTGGTCACCTCTGTTGAAAGGGCTAAAGATCTTAGACACCCTGTGGTGGCTGTTATGGGACTTGGCATGGCAAATCCGTGTTATGATGTTCATCAATCCCCCTATTTGGCTGGTCCAACAGGAGCAAAGGAGGCTGGTAAGCAGGCCTTTGAAATGGCTGGCATTACCCTTGAAGATATAGATGCTTGTGAAATATACGATTGCTTCACATACACTGTGGAGGTGACATTACAGGATTATGGATTCTTTGAACCAGGAGAGGGGAAGGAATGGTTTAAAGATGGTGCCACAGCTCCTGGTGGTAGAATGCCGGTAAACACTTCAGGGGGTCTTCTTGCTGAGGCGTATTTTATGGGGCTAACTCCACTGTCTGAAGCCGTTATGCAACTAATGGGAAGGTGTGGGGACAGACAGCTTGGTCCTAAAACTAATACAAAAGAGCCTGAAATTATTCTGGTCAGCGATAACGGAGGGGCTTTGCAGACTCATTGTTGTATAATCCTTAGGAGGCTTTAAGATGCAAAACTTAATTCCAATTCCTACCGCAGATACCAAAGAATTTTGGGAAGGGTGTAAGAGAAAGGTTTTAAGATTTCAAAAGTGCTTGAATTGTGGATATGTAAGGTGGCCTCCTTCTAATCTCTGCCCATCTTGTCACTCTTTTGATTATAAATGGATAGAGTCCTCTGGCAGAGGAAAAATATACACCTTTGCTGTATACAGAGTGGCTTTTCATCCTGCTTGGAAGGATAAAACGCCTTACATAACAGCAGTTATCGAATTGGAGGAGGGACCCAAAATACTCTCTAACATAGTGGAGGCTTCACCTGAAAGTGTCAGTTGCGATATGCCTGTGGAGGTTGTTTGGGAAAGAGCTGGCGAATATTACATACCGAGATTTAAGCCCCTTTAAATTTGAATCCGTAATCTAATAGCCTTTTAGGCATTACACGCTGGCTCCAGGTAAAGGTTTCTCCTTGCTCGCCAAAAAATTTTAAGATAGAACAGGGAATTCTGACTTCAAACCTTGTGCCAAGTATATTTCTATAAAAGGATTTCTGTTTTAAGGGATGGCTGGATGATATATTAAATGTGCCTTCCAGTTTTTTGTCTATTATGAATAACACAGCATCTACAAAATCCTCTATATCAATCCAAGATATCCATTGATCTGGGTTACACATTATAACGCCAGTTTTCAATTTTAGAAGAGGTTTGAGCAGTCTTTTAAATCCTCCACCTTCTCCTATAACCACTCCTATTCTCAGAATGGATACTCTGTGAAGGGAAGATGCCTTTAAAGCCTCCTTCTCCCATGCTTTACACAACCTTACAAGGAAAAATTTATCGTCTCCTAAAGGAGTATCTTCCGTTATTATAGAATTTCCTTTGTCTCCGTATATTCCAATAGCTGATGCGTTAATTAAAAATTTGCTTTTTGATCCTGAAAGAGCAAAGACTATATTCGAGGTAACATTTACTCTGGATTCCCATATCTTCTTCTTCACACTGGGTGTCCAAGGCTTATAAATGGGGTATCCGACAAGATTTATTATTATGTCACTTTCCTCTATTTCCCTTTCCCATTCTCCCTTCTTGACAAGGTTTGCCTTTATATATCTTATCTTTTTGTCATGCTTTACTTTTAAAGGATTTTCTCTTCTTGTGGGAATCACAATTTCTGAAGATATTTTAAGCAATTTCTCCAGCAGATGGCTACCGAGAAAGCCTGTTCCCCCTGCAAGAAACACCTTCATGGAGTTGTTAACTACCATATTTGATGATAAATTTAAAACAAATTTATGTAAGGAGGAGAAAAAATGAAAAGATTAACCATTATAGCCATAATCATATTCACATTATTTGCCGGTTCTGTTGTTTACGGTAGAGTTATTAGCAGGATAAAGGTGGATCTTTACTCTGTATATTTTTATACAAAATACAAGCTTTCACCAACCAGTATAGATTATGTAATTACAAATTTCGGTCCTGGAAATATCAGATTTTTAAAGAGCGTGGATATTGTGCTTGATAATGAGGGTAGGGTAGCTGGGGTACAGTTCATATATCAGCTACCAGATGGCTTTAAGAGGAAGACCTTTTTAACCAACATAATTGGGTGGACATTTAAAAAGGCGAAAAGGAGAGGCATCAGCAAAAAGATTGTTTTGAGATTGGTTACAACAGAAGAGCTTAACATCCCTTGGTGATGCCTCTCCCATTAATTGCTATCTAACGAGGGTGTAATATACCCAGCCTATTTTTCCATTGGGAAGCTGTATCTGATACCAATTTCCCTGTTTTCCAATGGCTTTAACTGTTGTTCCTTGAGTTAAAGTGGTGATGATTCCGTAATTTGTGCCAGGCCCACTTCTTATATTCACCTTGCTGCCGGTTATGGTCATAGTTTTTGCACTTGTGAAAGGCACATAAGTTGAAGTACTTGTTGTTTTGGGTTTGTAAGCCTGTCCGTTTTCACCATATCTAAAATAGTTTTCAGGAACTAGTTTGGATATTTCCTGAACTGCTCTATCAAGCATAACAGCAATTGCCTTTTCCATAGGGGTATTCTTGTAAGCTCCCAAGGCTCCTCCAAGGGCAACAGTTCCTATTATTGTTCCACCAAGTCCTCCTAACTTCCAGCTTGTGGCTTTGCCTTCCACTCTGGTGGCGTTTATAACCCTTCCTGTTCTCACATCTACAAGTCTTATATCAGCTGCTATGTAAGCATCCTTTTTGGCACCCCCTATAGCACCTATAAATGGCACTCTGAAAGGAGCTACCCCTGCTCCCCCTTTTATACCCGATGCATTGGGTTCAAAGGCTGTGATGGCACCGATAACAAGAATATCTGCACCTTCCAAAAGGCCAATTTTAGGAGCTTTGTTTGCCTGTACATATCCGGATTGTCCAAGATTTAGCTCTTCCTTTATAGCTTCTAAACCTTCTCCTCTTTCCAGCACTATAAATTTTCCGCTTTTGAATAAGGCTGTGGCCAGCATATCTGCCAATCCGCTTCCTATTTCACCGCTACACTTTGCTGCTTTGCATTTGAAGCTGGCAACAGCTATTCTTGCCTTTGGTCCTTGATATGTGAGGGTTTGCTGAACGCCAGGGCCTGAGCTTTCCACATTTGTGCTTATCTCTGTGCAACCTGTGGCAACAAATACAAGTATAATTAAGATGGTTATGAACTTAAAAAATTTCATGGGCCTCCCTCCATGTTAGCTTTTTAGTTTAGCTTCTAAAAAAAATAACGGGGGGTCAATAGACCCCCCGACAAAATCTAAAATTTATAATTTTTAGATCACACCTTCTTCTTTAAGTTCGTGGAGTTCTTCTTTGCCATAGTTGAGCATGGTAAGATAAATGTATTCATTATCCCTTCCTACAGGCCTACAGACCCACTTGACTCTTGGAGGTGTTTCCGTCATCTTCCAGGGCTGATTGCATATAATAAGCTCACCGTATATTGGGTCGTTGAATTTCTCAAAGGTTCCCCTTATCCACCAGTTTTCTGTATGCATGGCTTCCCATGCAGAACAGACCTTACCAGGAACTACAACACCGCCTTTTCCACTCTCTTTAGCTTCTTTGTTGGCTTTCATAACCCTTTCGTATATTTCCTGATACTCCTTATCTATGGTCCACTTTTCTATCTCTTTGTAAGCAGCCTTCATATTCTCGAAGTTTAATCTCTCAAATATAGTGGGATATTTTTCCCTTAAATCTGGCCTCTCAATCACTTCGGTGAGCAAAGCCCAATTCACATCTGAGAATCCAGAGAGGAAACAGAACCCGTCTTTACACTTAAAGTAGGTATAACAGAAAACCCCTGCATCCAGATTGCCAACCCTTTCAACAGTTTCTCCCCTGCCGTAAAAATACGTCAAACTGTAATTTATCATTCTGCCAAAGGCCTCTGCGGGAGAAACATCTATCATCTGACCTTCGCCTGTGTTGTGCCTGTAATGAAGGGCAACGAGTATGGAGAAGGCTGCGTAAGCTCCCCCACAGTACCATCCCATCCAATTGCCCTGTTTTGTGGGGACTTCCCACTCTTTAGGGTTGTTGGGATCTTCCACGTATTCGCCAGAGACATAGGTTATACCGCTCATTGCCTGATCTATAACATCTACATCGGCCTTTCCACATCCCGCTTTAGGGCCAAATTGCCCATAAGTGTAAATGGCACAGTATATGAGCTTGGGGTTTTCCTCCTTAAGCTGTCTATAACCAATACCCCATTCATCCATGGTACCAGGCAAGAATGTCTCAATTATAACATCAACTTTCTTTGCCAGTTTTTTGAATATTTCCCTGCCTTTTTCTTTATTCAGATTTAAGGTTATATGATATTTGTTTCTTCCTTCGTTTAAATAACCAAGCCCTTCTTCTTTGTGGGTAACACCGAAGGGGGTGTAGGTCCTTGCAGGATCTCCGCCAGGTGGCTCTATCCTTATAACGTTAGCTCCCATCTCTGCAAGAATGGAAGAGGCAAAGCAGCCAGCCATATTGGCATAACTCACATCAATTACCCATATATCGTCAAGGGCTTCCGGTTTCTTCCTAGCATACTTGGGATCGTCGTGTTCTCTTATCCACTCATCCCAAGGTTTTGTCATCTCTGTCATGGTTCCTTCCTCCTTCAAGGTTTTCTTTTAGGGGTAAATAACGCCTGATTTGCCATCCCAATCATCAGGCGGTGTCCTTCCAATCATATCGCTCCATTTACCTATAACACCTTTCTTTTCCAATTCCTGTATCTCTTCCCATTTCATACCTAAGAATTTGGTGAGCACAAAATAGGTGTCAAAACCTACAGGCCTTCCAGCCCACTTTATTCTTCCAGGTGTCTTGGAGAGCTTAGGAGCTATACCCTCTTCTACAAGCTCACCTATAACAGGATCGTGAACTCTCCATTTAAATCCTCTTATCTCAAAGTGAGGATCTGTGAAGTGATCCCTTCCATTGTGTACTTTTTCTGCTCCAAATCCGTATTTTTGCGCAAGCCTGTCTATTTCAGGCCAAATATTCTGGGATACCCATTCTTTTATAATTGAAAGAAGCTCTGTAGCATTTTCCTCTTTTAATCTTTCTAAATGTGTGGCAAATCTTGGGTTTTCAGCAAGATCCATTCTCTTCATGGCTTTGCACAGTCCTACAAACTGTTCATCGGTGGCGCATGCAATGGCAACAAACTCTCCATCTTTGCTCCTGAATATATCACTGGGGCAGATGGCAACATCTCTGTTGCCATATCTTTCTCGGGGTTTTCCTGTAAGATGCTGATACAGCCAGGTCCAATCCATGGCTCTCATAATGTTTTCTGCCTGGGAGAACTCTATATATTGCCCCTTTCCTGTTCTGTCTCTGTAGTGGAGAGCAGCCAAAATGCCAACGGCAGCCTTAAGGGCTCCATAGTAATCGCAGAGCCATATACCAGATTTCATAGGCAATCTTCCAGGAAAACCTGATATCCAAGCTTCTCCAGATTCGGATTGAGCTATGGCATCATAAGAAGGCCTTTCCACATAAGGTCCCCACTGTCCAAATCCGTTGTTGGCTATGTAAATCAGCTTCGGATTAACTTCCTTCATCTGCCTGTATCCCACACCCCATCTGTCCAGTGTTCCTGCCCTTAGGTTTTCCACAAATACATCGGCTCTTTTGATAAGCTCCATAAATATCTCTTTTCCTTCGGGATAATGAAGATCAATACCCACACTGTATTTGTTTCTGGCTTCCTTTAGCCATCCAAGGGCCTGTTTCTTGTAAAACCACCCCCAAGGGGTAAGTGATCTCATGGTGTCTCCCATACCAGGTAGCTCAACTTTAATTACTGTGGCTCCAAATTCTGCCAGATACGCTGGGGTTGCTGGTCCAAGAATTAGTGTGCAGAATTCAACTATTACAATATCGGAAAGGGCTTCTGGTTTTTCAAACACTTTTTCAAGTGAGAACTCCTGTTCAGCCCATTTTAGAAAGTCTTCCTTTGCCATTTTCGTGTCCTCCTTGAAAGGTTTCTGGTTTTATTTAAAAGCAGAGTTTTTATGCGTGTGTCAAGAGTTAATTAATTTTTTTTGTTGATGCTTAAACTCATTGTTCTGTATAATATTAACAATGTTTATTTTCATAAAAATTGAGGAGGAAAAAATGGATAAAAACAGGTGGGTGAGGGAACTTGAAGAAATTTACAGAAAAGCTCCTATCAGTAAAACCTTGAATAGTGAAATATGGTTTGACGAAGATTTTAGGGCTCATTTTAAGGTAAATTTTACCCCCTCTTTATGTCACGCACTGTTGGATTATCATGGAGGAATAATTGCTGCCCTTATAGACAATGCTATATGGTTTACCGCTTCTGCTTGCTATCCCAGGATATGGATTACCACATCCGAGTTCCATACTTATATAGTGGGTGCTCCTGAGGGAAAGAGTATTTTTTCAGAAGGGTGGATGATCCACAAAGGCAAGAGAACAGCTGTTGCTAAGGCAAAGGTTAAAACCGAAGATGGAAAGCTTGTAGCCTTTGGAACTGGAACATTGATTGTTCTTCCCCATATCGAATTCTCATTGGAAAAGGTGAAAGATAGGCTAAAGTCTTTAAAGTGAAGAGGGGGAGTGGTGTATCTCCCCCTTAATGTCAAATTATGCCTTTTTCTTTTAGCCGTTTAAGTTTCGCAGGCCCAAGTCCAAGAAGTTTCTTATAAACAAACACGTTATCAGCTCCAATGGGACGGGCACACCACTTTAGTCTCGCGGGAGTTTCTGTCATTTTGTTAGCTGCAGGTGCCTGAACCAGAAGCTCTCCATAATAGGGGTCTTTCACCTTCTGGAAGGTGCCCCTAATCCACCAGTGTTCTTCCTTTATAGTATCCGAAGGTTTGTTCACTTTAGCCGTTGCCACCACTCCCACAGCATCAGGAGCAAGATTGGCTTTCATCACTTTTTCTTCCAGCTCTTTAGAGGTGAGATGTTTTGACCACTCCTCTATTGCTTGATGTATCTTAGGCTGATTCTCTGGATTGAGCCTATCAAATATAGTGGGAAACTTATCTTTAAGTTCAGGTTTTTCCATAATGTTGCATAAATGAGCCCAGTTCACATCAGAAAATCCCGATATGAAACAGACCCCATCCTTGGTCCTGACGAAGGTATAGGGAAATACAGCTGAGTCGTAGGCACCAACCCTTCCCCTCAATCTTCCAGATTGATGATACCACTGGATATGATAATCACAGTATTTAGCTTCTGCTTCTGGGGGAGCCACATCTATAAACTGACCTTTTCCAGATTTCATTCTCCATATTAAAGCTGTTATTATACCAAAGGCTGCCCAACAGCCTCCAGCATACCAGCCCATCCAGTTTCCTTCCTTTGTGGGTACTTTTACCTCTTCAGGAACATCTGGATCATCAGGCTCACCAGTAATGGCCATGATGCCAGATCTTGCTTGGTCTATGAGATCGTAATCTGGTTTTTTGTAATTTTTTTCCGCTTCAGGACCAAACTGACCATATGTGTGTATAGCACAGTATATAAGTTTGGGATTGATCTCCTTTAGCTGTCTGTAGCCTATTCCCATGGAATCAAATTCGCCAGGTTTAGCCGTTTCTATGATAACATCTGCATATGTAGCCAGTTCCTTGAATATTTCCCTTCCTTCTTCAGTTTTTAGGTTAAGTGTTATGTGGTATTTGTTTCTTCCTTCCACAAGATACGCCAACCCAGCATCCTTTACCATCATCCCATAGGGCGTCATCTTTCTGGCTATATCACCTTCTGGAGGCTCTATCTTAATGGTGAAGGCTCCGAATTCTGCAAGTATTGATGATGCAAACAATCCAGCGTAATTTCCATAACTTGCATCTATTACAACTATATCGTCTAAGGCTTCTGGTTTTCTCCATGCGTCTTGTGGATTATCTTTTTCCTTTATCCACTCTTCCCAGGGAATCTGTTTTTCATCTACCATTTTGTCACCCCCGCTTTTATTTTAAGGATAAAATGTTCCTGTTTTGCCGTCCCAATCATCAGGCGGTTTAGCTCCAACTCTGTCTCCCCATTTTCCAATGGTGCCGTCTTCCTCCAAGGCCTTTAACTCTTCTTCTGTAAGCCCCAGTATCCTTATAAACACATGCTCGTTATCTATACCCACTGGTCTCGCACACCATTTCTGCCTTCCAGGGGTCTCACTCATCTTGGGAGCAGAACCCCATTCCACCATTTTTCCGTATATAGGATCATCAACCTCAACCACGGCTCCCCTTGCTCTCCAGTGTTCGCTGTAGTATTGATCCCTTGCATCAAGAACAGGGGAAGCGGCAAATCCATACTCTGCTCCCAAATCATCTATCTCTTTTATGGTCTTGTCCTTAGCCCATTCTGCTATTATGGATAGAAGTTCCTTAGCGTTTTCATCCTTTAGTCTTTCGAGGGGATCTTTGAATCTTGGATCATCGGCAAGCTCAGGCTTCTCCATGGCTTCACAAAGTCCCCTGAACTCCTCTTCTGTAAAGGCTGCTATTGCAATGAATCCATCTTTGCATTTGAACAAATCAGAAGGGCAAATGGCAAGGTCTCTGTTGCCTGTTTGAGGTCTATCCTTTCCTGTAAGATGTAAGTACACCCATGTCCAATCAAGCCATCTCATAAGGTTTTCTCCTTGTGAGAACTCTATATACTGCCCTTTTCCTGTCTTCTCTCTGTAATACAAGGCTGCTAAAACTGCCACTGTGGACATACATCCACCTGTGAAATCGCCTATCCAAACCCCTGCTTTCAGTGGCATTCTGCCCGGAAATCCTGATATGGTCATAAGTCCCGAAACCGATTGTGCTATAGCATCGTAGGAGGGTCTACCATGGGCGTAAGGTCCCCACTGTCCAAATCCATTATTGGCAAGATAGATTATTTTGGGGTTAACCTCTTTAAGCTGTCTGTAGCCAATGCCCCATTTGTCCATGGTGCCTGCTCTCAGATTTTCCACCACCACATCCGACTTTTTGGCAAGCTCTATAAAAAGCTCCTTTCCCTTAGGGGTTCTTACATCAAGCCCTATGTGGTATTTGTTATGATTTTGTTCTTGAAATGCGGGGGATATATTTTTCCAGAAGAATCCATAGGGGGTGACGTATCTCATAGTATCTCCCATACCAGGTAGCTCCACCTTTATCACTTCTGCTCCAAATTCTCCCAGCCAGTCAGGAACTACAGGACCAAATATTAAGGTACAAAGCTCAAGTACCCGAATGCCTTTTAAGGCTTCTGGTTTCAAAAAGACTTTTGAGGGGTCAAGCTCACACTTTGCCCATTCAAAAAACTCCCTGTTCATTTTGTACCTCCTGATGTTTTAGAAAAGACATTTTCAAACTGAATTTATAAAAGACACGGTGGTGAAAGTCAAGCAGAATTACGCTACAACGCCAAGGTTATTGTAGTGATGTTGCTTTTGTTATAAAAGTGTTTTATTAAAGATTGAAAGACTGGATAAGGAGAAAGATATGAGCAATAACGTGAATGATATTGTTGAGGGAATGGGGAGAGTGAGGCCATATTTCAGAAAGCTGTTCTCCATTGCCACGGATTTATCAGACGCTGAAATACTTATTTTATCTCTTCTTAAAAGCAGGGATGGAAAAAAGATTTCCATGTCAGCCCTTTACCATGAACTCCATCCCATAAAACCCAGCAAGCTTACACAGATAACAAACAAGATGGAGGACAAAGGGTTTATTAAAAAGATAAGGAGCAAAAAGGACAGAAGGAAGGTTGAGATTCACCTAACAGATAAAGGGAGGAAGGCCTTAGAAAAGTATGAAAAATCCGTTTCGGATCTGTTAAAACCTCTGGTTGAAGATTTGGATGAAAGGGAAGCCCAGATACTGGATCGTTCCTTTGATATATGGATAAAGATTCTCTCCAAACTGTGAGAATTTGACAAATTAGAATCTTACATTTAAATAACCAGTTATATAAAATGAGAGTGTCAAATACAAAAGAGAGAATTCTTAAAAAATCCTTTAAGATATTTGCTAAAAAGGGATACGAAGGCGCGCGGATAGATGATATAAGTCGGGCTGCTGGTATAAATAAAGCCACAATCTACTATTACTTTGAAGGGAAAAGGGAGCTTTATCAGGAAGTTCTCTATTACGAATTGTCAAAGCTCATTCCCAATCTGATAGAAGCTTTAACGGGAAAGGAGGATCTGTCCGATAAAATAGAGAGGGTGATAGATGTTTATTTTGAATTTTTTAAATCCAACCCAGATGCTTTAAGGCTACTTTTGAGAGAGATAGCTTCAGGGGCCAGATATCTGAAGGACATTCTTAAAAGAATTGCCCAAGAGCAAGAGTTTATAAAGAAGGGGGGAGCTCCTGCATATTTTGAGAAGTGGATAAAAGATAAGGAGGTTGATCCTTTAAATGTGTGGTTAAATATTGTGGGTATGAGCATAATACATTTTATAGCCTATCCGTTTATAGAGGTGTTTTACAATATAGAGATGGACGAAGAATTTCTTGAAAATAGAAAAAAGAGCATCCTTGCCTTTGTAGAGAGGTTTTTTAAATGAGAAAAGCCTTTCTGGTTTTTCTCCTCATCTTTATTCCATTAACAGTATTGGCAAAGCGGCTGACTTTGCAAGATGCTGTGAAGTTGGCTTTAAAGAGAAATCCTACTTATAAAGCCGCTCATTATGTATACCTTGCCTCTAAAGAAAAAGAGAGAGAGGCTTGGAGTCAAAGGTTTTTCACCCTCTCTTTCAATTATAGGTATACAAGATTAAATGAAGAGCCACATGTTAGATTGAGGCCTGTGAAGATACCTCCTCTTTTTCCAGGGATGCAGCCTGTAACCATAAGACCTGGAAGCGTTGTTACATCTAGGCAGAATGTTTACCAATATAAATTCGTTTTCTTTCAACCTCTTTTTACCGGGGGGCAGTTGAGTACCTCATACGAAATAGCGAAATTGGGAGTTGATGTGGAGAGGCTAAAGGAGGAAGAGGCCCGTTTGGATCTCATATTTAAAGTTAAACAGGCTTATTTGAACGCTCTTAAAGCAGAAAAAATAAAGAAGGTGGCTGAGGAGACAGTTAAGAGTTTGGAATCCCATTATAGGGATGCTAAGAATTTTTATAAACAGGGTATAACCCCAAAGGTTGATCTTTTAAGGGCAGAAGTTGCTCTATCTAAAGCAAAACAGGCCTTGGTTGATGCTGATTCGGTTTACAAGATAGCCCTTTCTTCTTTACTTATTTTGTTAAGGGAGAATGTTAATAGCGATGTTGAGTTAGAAGATGTGTTTAACTACAAACCTTTCGGACTCACCTTTGAGGAGTGTTTAGAAAAGGCTTTAAATAAAAGGCCTATTATTTCTGCCGTGAAAAGGCAGGTAGAGATCTACAGAAAAAATATAGCCTTAGCTAAAAGCGGTTATTTTCCTAAAATATATCTTACTGCAGAGTATAGAAAACAGGGAAACACCCCTGATTGCACCGGTGATGGACTGAGGGATGCGGAACAATGGTCTATAACAGGGATATTTGACTGGAAGTTTTTTGAGTGGGGAAGAACTATACATCAAGTTAAACAGGCAAAATACAACTATCTCAAGGCTTTAGAGTTTGAAAAGAGTGTTGTGGATAAGGTGACTTTGGAGGTGAGGGAGGCTTATCTTAAGCTCAAATCGGCGAAGGCAAAGATAGAGGTTGCCAGAAAAGAGGTAGCAGAAGCTGAGGAAAATCTGAGGGATACAAGGGAAAGGTACAAAGAGCAGATTGATACCTCCACAGATGTTATAGATGCTCAGGCATTTTTTACTGGAGCAAGGATGAGGTATTATACGGCGCTTTACGATTATCTTGTAGCTTATGCTAGGCTTGTGAGAACAATGGGAGAGGAGAATTGAAAAGCATTTCCACTAAAAGGTTTATTGTATTTTTCGCCATTGCAATAGTGGCCATTGTAGCCCTTATCAAATTCGGTTTCTGGCTCTATTACAGATATACCCACGCCATAACAGAGGATGCCTTTATTGAAGCCGATATAATAAATGTTTCTCCCTTAGTGGCTGGGCATATAAAAAAGATATATGTTGATGAATCTCAAAAAGTTAAGAAAGGAGAATTGTTATTTGAGATAGACGATAAAGATTACAGAGCTTCTGTAGAGGTTAGAAGGGCTCAATATAAGGCAGCTCAAGAGGAGCTTAAGGTTTTGAGGAGAAAGCTTTCTCAAGCTCTTAAAGATTATGAGCTTTCTGAGCTTGTGCTAACTAAAAAGGTGAAGATAGCAGAGGCTGCCCTAAAGGAAGCTGAAGCTGCATATGAAAGGGCAAAGAAAGATTATTATAGGTTTCTTTCTTTATATAAGAAGAGGGTGATAGGAAAACGCAAATTTGATCTTGTAAAGGAGGAGTTTAAAAGAAAAAAAGCCCTATACTTAATAAGAAAAGTTGAGGTTGCTGTAGCCAAAGACAATTTAAAGCAGTTGGATATAAAACTGGAAAAGATAAAGGAGATTAAAAGAACCATAGAGGCTACAGTTAAAAAGGTTAAAGTTGCCAAAAAGGCTCTTAATGAGGCTTTGGTGAAGCTCTCTCACACCAAGGTGGTAAGTCCCATTGATGGCATTGTAACCAAAAAATATCTTTTTGAGGGAGACTTTGTTTCTCCTGGTATTCCTGTTCTTGCCCTTTATGATCCCCAAAAAATTTATGTTATCGCAAACTTGGAAGAGACAAGGTTTAAAGGAGTGGATATAGGCGATCCTGTGGATATAAAAGTGGACGCTTATCCAGGGAAGGTTTTTAAAGGCAGAGTTTATAAGATAATAAAAGCAAGTGCTGCAAAATTCGCTTTAATACCAAGAGATGTCACAGCTGGTGAATTTACCAAGGTGGTTCAAAGAATACCCATCAAGATAGAGATTGTGGACAAGGACAAAGACAAGCTTATTCCTGGAATGTCTGTTGAAATAGGCATCAAAAGATGAAAAGGCTTTTTCTCTTTGTCTTTCTCATTCTGGTCTCTGTGCTTGTAATAATATCTTTAAAGAGCAGATCAAAAATCCCTAACAATGTGGTTTTAGGAAGTGGAAGGATAGAGGGAGACGATGTGGAGCTTTCTCCAAAGATAGGAGGTAAGGTGGAAAGGATATTTGTCAAGGAGGGAGACACTGTAAAAAAGGGAGAAGTGGTTGCACTTATGGAGTTTTCAGAGATAGAGGCAAAGAGGCAACAGGCTGTTAGAGCACTTAGAGCGGCGTCTATAAGGGAAAAAGAGGCTCTGCTGGATTATCAGCTCACTAAAAAGAAGGTGGAGCTGGAAATATCTAAGGCAAGGGAAGCCTGTGCAGTAGCTCTTTCAGAAAGCAAAAAAGCACTGGCAAATTACGAAAAGGCAAAGAGGGATTACAAAAGACTTAAAGTCCTTTATGAAAGAAGGGTTATATCCAAGTCCAGATTTGAAGAAGCTGAAAGGGCTTTTGAGATAGCAAAAGCAGCTTATAAAGCCTCTTTAAGCAGACTGATGATAGCCAAGAGAGACCTTGCTTTAGCTAAATCCAATTTAAAACTGATAAAGATAAAAAGGAAACTGGTTGAAATAGCCCATGCGGAAAAGGAAAGGGCAAAATACTTCTTAAAAGAGATAGAATCTTTATTAAAAGACACTAAAGTGGTGTCGCCAATAGATGGTGTTGTTATAGAAAAGTTGGTGCAAGAGGGGGAGGTAATATCCCGTGGAACTCCCATAGTGGTAGTGATAGATTTGAACTCCCTTTATTTAAAGATGTTTGTTAATGAAAAAGATATTGGGAAAATTTCAATAGGTATGCCAGCAAGAATTTACACAGATGCTTATCCTGAAAAACCCTTTAAAGCGAAAGTGTGTTATGTCTCTCAGAGGGCTGAATTCACCCCTAAAGAGGTGGAAACCTTTTCAGAAAGGGTGCATCATGTGTTTGCAGTAAAGCTATGTCCTGAAAGCAACAAAAATGGACTGCTTAAACCGGGCATGCCCGCCGATGGGGTAATCAAAATAGGAAAAGGTCCATGGTTTAATCCTATAAAAGGGAAAAGGGAATGAATGTTATAGGAGTAAAAAATGTGAACAAAAGATTTAAGAGGGTTCAGGCACTATCTTCCATTAATCTTGATGTGAGAAAAGGAGAGATATTTGGCCTTATTGGACCAGATGGTTCTGGAAAGAGCACGCTGATGAAGATAATTGCGGGAGTCTTACTTCCTGACAGTGGCAGTGTGTATGTGCTGGGAGAGGATGTGGTAAACAAGCCGGAATCTGTAAAAAAGAAATTGGCTTTTATGCCACAGGGAATTGGACAAAATCTCTATATGGACCTCACAGTGGAGGAGAACATAGATTTTTCTGCCACTATAAAGGGACTGAACATAGAGGAAAAACAGCAGTTAAAGGAAAGGCTTCTTCTTATAACAAAGCTTTTTCCTTTTAAAGATAGATTGGCGAGGCAGCTCTCAGGTGGTATGCAGCAAAAATTGGGATTGTGCTGCTCCATTATATCTTCACCAGAGGTTTTGGTATTGGATGAGCCCACTACAGGGGTGGATCCTGTATCCAGAAGGGAACTGTGGGATTTGATGTATGAGTTTGCTGAAGGGGGAATGACCATTTTAATTTCAACGGCCTATATGCTTGAGGCTGAAAGATGCCATAAAATCGCTATTATGCAGGATGGAAGGATAATAAAAACAGGGTCTGTGGATAAGATTTTAGCAGACTACGAAAGCATAGAAAATTTCTTCAAAACCCTAAATAAAAAAACAGAGGACGTTAAGGTTGTGCTTCCAGACATTCCACCTAAAGAGAACAATTCCATAAAAGTAAAGGGGCTAACCAAATATTTTGGTGACTTCTGTGCAGTTGATAATGTGAGCTTTTATGTGAAGGAAGGGGAGATATTTGGCCTTTTAGGTCCCAACGGAGCAGGTAAAACCACCACCATAAAGATGCTTGTAGGATTGCTCAAGCCTTCATCTGGCAGAATAGAAACCGTTTCAAAAAAAGATATAGGATATATGTCCCAGAAGTTCTCCCTTTATAAAGATCTCACAGTGGAGGAGAATATAGATTTTTATATGGCCATTTATTCCATTCCTCATAGGGAGAGAAAGATAAGAAAGGCATGGATATTGGAGATTTCAGGTTTGGAAAAATACAGGGACGAATTGACTCATAGACTCCCTTGGGGAATGAAACAAAGGCTTGCACTTGGCTGTTCTTTTATTCATTTCCCATCGGTTCTTTTCCTTGATGAACCCACATCGGGGGTGGATCCTTGGGGCAGGGAGCAGTTCTGGAGGATAATCCACAAATTATCTCAAGAAAAGAATATCACAGTAATTGTGACGACCCATCACCTTATAGAGGCTCATTACTGCCATAGGCTTGCCCTGATGAATAATGGCAGAATTGTAGCTCTTGGTACTCCTGATGAGCTTATAGAAAACGCCAAAAGACTCCAAGGAGATATGTTTGAGATTAGAACTGAGCAATTGAAAAGGGCAAAGGATCTACTTTTGGCAAGGGGAATTTATACATATTACTACGGAAAGGCTCTTAAAGTGTGGGATCACATAGATCTGGATACATTAAAAGAGATTCTTGTGTCGGCAAATATAACTGCTGATGTTAGACCCAAAGACATAAATATGGAAGATGCTTTTGTTTTATACTCTAAGGATGAAGCGATACCTTTTTATATCCATAGCCCTTAAAGAGTTTAAAGAAATTTTTAGAAATCCTGTAATGTTAATGCTTTCCTTTGGTATTCCTGTTGTGTTCTTCTTTATACTAGGCTTTGGGATAAGCCTTGATGTAAGCAATATCCCATTGGCTATAGTGGATTACGATGGCAAAAAGTTAAGTAGAGAATTCGCAGAATCCATTTATAACAACAGATACTTTACCCTTGTAGGGTACTTAAATTTAGAAGAGGCTGAAAGGCTACTGAAGATTAATAGATTAAGAGCTATAGTGGTTATCCCGGACAATTTCTCAAGAAGACTTTATATGGGTAGATCTTCTGAGATACAGGTTCTTATAGACGGCGGCTATCCTTTTAGAGCAGATGTCATAAGGGGGTATATATCAAGTGTGGTGGCTAAGTTTAACAAAAATCTCTTAAAAAGATGGCTAAATAAGAGGGGAGTGGATTATGAGATTGAGCCTGTGAAACTGGATATACGCTCTTTTTATAACCAAGCTATGAAGAGTGAATTTTCGTTGATTCCAGGCCTTTTTGTTATCATACTTCTGGTAAATCTCACCGTTTTAACATCTATATCTATAGTAAGAGAGAAGGATTACGGTACCATATTCAACATATACACAAGTGTAGTGGACAGATTCTCTTTTATAACTGGAAAAATCATAACCTACTGGGCTATTGGAATTGTTAATTTTCTAACACTTTTTCTGCTTTCCTTTATGATATTTAAGCTTCCCTTTAGAGGCGATTTTTTATCCTTTCTCTTTATAAGCAACATATACATCATGATTTCGTGCCTTTTGGGGGCTTTGATATCCTCTTTTACAAAAACCATGATAGCGGCTCAGTTTGTGGCTATGGTGGTGACCATAATTCCGTCCTTTTTATATTCTGGATACCTAATGCCAGTTTCATCTTTGGGAAGGGAAGGAAGAATTGAGGCCTATCTGTTTCCTGCCAAATATTATATGGATGCCTGTAGGGGAAGTTATTTAAAATACATGAGTATTTCCGATCTGAAAGGTCAAACTTTTATTTTAATAGTTTTTTGCACGATTCTATTTTTACTTTCATCTTTGCTTTTTAAAAAGAGGGAAAGATGAATTTTCTTATCATGATAAAAAAGGAATATTTACAACTTTTGAGGGATTTGGTTGTTGTGGCTTTTATGTTTTATCTTTTCATACCAGATGTGATAATAGCGGGAAAAGGTCTTGGTATAAAACTGATAAACGCCAAGTTTTCCTTTATGGATATGTCAAAAACACCGGAAAGCAGGGAGCTTTTGTCAAAGATGGTTGAGCCCTACTTCAATATCAGCATGGAAGTAGAAAGCTGGAAGGCATTAAATTCGTGGATCAAAAGGGGAGATACCTCTGGTGCTTTTATTATACCCTCTGAGTTTTTAAAGGATATATCGAGGAAAAGACAGACCAAGATTCTTCTGATTCTGGATGGTTCTCTTATATCCACCGCTATGTTAGCTTATGCCTATTCTCAGTCTATAGTATCCGATTATAACCAATGGATATTAAAGAATATTTATCATATCCCCTTTACAGCAAGCTATCCTTATGTAAGGGCAAAAACAAGGATTGAATTTAACCCCAATCTTGAAAGCCAGTATTTTGGTGGATTGAGTGAACTGTTCACTAATGTCACCATGATGACCATTATTCTTGCGGCTCTCTCCTTTGTTAGGGAGAAAGATTACGGGACTATAGAGCAGATTCTTATCTCTCCTGTAAAATTTTACAAGTTTGCCCTTGCAAAAATATGCTTTATATCCTCTTGCATGCTTATTTTAATAATTTTAAGCTTAACGGTTTCCGTAAAAGCTGTTCTTGGGACGCCTATCAGGGGCAGCATTCCCCTTTTTCTCTTTTTGTCCTTGCTTGTGGTATTGGCGGATACTGGGATTGGTCTTATAATAGGAGGATTGTCTGAAAAAATCAGTCAGGTGGGACTTCTAACCATACTATTTTTGGCCCCTATGCTTTTTCTTTCAGGAGGATGGGTTCCCCCTGAATCTATGCCCAAATGGCTTTACCCTCTTACCAATTTCTCTCCTCTGAAATACTATCTGGAGCTGGGTTTAGGAATAATATTGAAGGGAACATCTCTTAAAGAGATATGGATGGATATCACTAAATGCGCAATGTTATCTTTGGGTATGCTTGTTTTGGGATACGTTTTACTCAAAAAGAGGTTGTTTGAGGGAAGATGAAAAAAACCAATCCCTGGATAGTAGCTGCCATATGTGTTCCTGTGCTTCTTATGGTCATTCTGGATACCACCGTTGTGGATGTGGTGATACCCCATATGATGGCGGCTCTTTCGGTGGATTACTACGATATACAGTGGGTTATAATAGCTTATATGGTGGCTGCTGCTGTCACTATGCCTCTTTTTGACTGGCTGTCTTCAAGGTTCAGCTATAAATCGCTTTTTATATTTGGCACTCTCACCTTTGTGTTTGCAAGCATTGCCTGTGGAAGAGCCGCTACCTTTTATGAGATGATAATCAGCAGAACCATACAGGGTATAGGAGAGGGGGTGGTGGTTCCCACAGTGACTTCATTGGTTTTTATGGCCTTTCCTCCGGAAAAGAGAGGACTGGCTATGGGACTTATAGGATTGGGAGCCACCATGGGTCCTGCTTTGGGTCCCACTCTTGGAGGATATGTGACTGAACATTTTTCATGGAGATGGGCATTCTACATAAATGTTCCCATAGGCTTTACCTTGGCTTTATGTGCTTATCTTTTTCTTGAGGAGTTTAGAATCCAAAAGGATAAATATCCCCTCGATATAGTAGGGGTTATTCTCTGTGCCATTTTTCTTTCAACCTTTCTCATAGCTATATCCAAAGGGCAGGAAAAACAGTGGCTTTCCTCCGATATGATTCTTTATTTCTTTATCATATCAGCTGTAACCTTTTCTCTGTTTGTGTGGAGGGAGTTTAAGGTTGACAATCCCTTTATCCAACTGAAGGTGTTTAAAAACAGATTTTTTACCATCACCATGCTGATAAGATTCATATTTGGAGGGAGTATTTACGGCTCCTTTTATCTTTTGCCCATATATTGCGAGAAGTTGAGGATGTATCCCACGCTTGTGACAGGTCTGATAATGCTACCAGGAGCCCTCACCAATGGTTTGGGAACCGTTATATCTGGCAGATTAACGGATAAGATAGGGGGAAGATGGATAATGCTGTTTGGCATTGTGATGATGGCTTTTGCCTTTTATAGACTTCACTTTTTTGATGAAGCAACTTCTAAATTCGCTATTTCTCACCATTTGGTATTTTACTTTCTCTTTGTGGGCATGGTTTTTACCCCTTTGAACTACATGTCTTTAGCGGTTCTAAAAGAGGAAGAGGTTGATACAGGTTCTGCTCTAATTCATGTGGTGAGATTTATAGCAGGATCAGTGGGAACTGCTGTTGCCACAAACAGGTTTGAATATATGATGGGTGCACACTTTACCCAAATAAGCTCAAAATTTACCTACTCCAACTTGGTGATTGTGCCTTCCATGTTAAAGCTCAAACTGTTTTTTATGAGAAAGGCTGTTTTAGGAAGGGAGGCTTTGTTAAAGGGGCTTGCTGCTATAAGAGAATTGATAAAACTTAAATCTTATATTTACGCCTTTCAAGATGTTATGTTACTATTTGGTATGGGTTGCCTTGCAGCCAGTGTGCTGGTATTCTTCTTGCCCAATAAATTGAATTTAGGGAGGAGCCATGAAGGTAGAGGTTGAAAATCTTGGTCCCTGCAAAAGAGCTTTGAAAGTAGAAATACCCAAAGAGGTGGTGGACGCTGCCTTTTCTGAAGCTTATGATAAACTCAAAAGAGAGGTGAAAGTTCCTGGGTTCAGACCGGGAAAGGCTCCCATCTCCATTTTAAGAGCCAGATTTGGTGATTATGTGAAGGCTGAGGTTATGGAGAAGCTGTTCAAGGAGTATTATGAAAAGGCCTTGGAAGAAGCAGGGGTTACTCCTGCTTTAGATCCGGATTTTCAAGATGTGGAGTTTGATGAGGGAAAGGCCTTTTCTTTCAAGGTTGTAATGGAAATTCACCCGGAATTTGAGCTTAAGGACTATGAAGGCATAGAAATAGAGAAAAAAAGGTATGTTATAACAGATGAGGAGGTAGATAGATTCATAGATGAACTGAGGGAGCAGATGGCCACCTTTGAGGATAAAGAGGATGGTGTGGCTGAGATGGGGAATCTTGTGATTATAGATTATGAAGCCTTTGAAGGGGACAAGCCCATAGAGGGTGGCAAGGTGGAAGGGGCCACCTATGTCTTAGGATCTGGAGAGACAGTTGAAGGTTTTGATGAACAGGTAGTGGGCAAAAAAGTGGGAGAGGAATTTGAGGTTAAGGTTAGCTTTTCCAAAGAGCATTTCAATAAAGAGCTTGCTGGAAAGGAGGTCACATTTAAATGTAAACTTAAGGGGGTTAAGAAGAGGATTGTTCCTGAGCTGAATGAGGAATTTGCCAAAAAATTTGAAGTTGAGTCGGTGGAAGCCTTAAGGGAAAAGGTAAAAGCCCAATTAGAGGAGGAGTACGAGAGACGCTCTAAACTTGAGGCATTGGATCAGCTTGCTGAAAAGCTTGTTGAGGGATACGATTTTCCTCTTCCTGAAACTCTGGTGGAAGATGAGCTTAAAAAGAGGATGGAGCGCTACGAGATGGATTTGAGAATAAAGGGAGTAGAGCCGAAGAAGGAGGAGCTGGAAAAGAAAAAGGAGGAGTTCAGGGAAGAGGTGGAGAAGAATCTCAGACTCGTTTATATTCTTAGGAAAATAGCCGAAAAGGAAGGGTTAGAGGTTACCCGAGGAGATGTTGAGGAGAGAATAGAAGAGATAGCAAAAAAATCGAATATTCCACTTGATAAAGTTGCGGGTATATTGCAGCAGACAGGAAGGCTTCAATCTATTATAGAGGACATACTGACCAAAAAGACCCTTGAGTTTTTATACGAAAAGGCAAAAGTTATTGAAAGGGAGGAGGTAGTTGGAAAAGAGAAAAAGGAAGGAGATGAATAAAGATGCCGCTTATACCTATAGTTGTTGAGCAAACGGAAAGAGGTGAAAGGGCTTACGATATATATTCCAGATTACTTAAAGACAGAATAATATTTATAGGAACACCTATCGACGATCACATTGCCAATCTTGTAGTGGCGCAACTGCTCTTTTTAGAGGCTGAGGATCCGGAAAAGGATATCTATATTTACATTAACTCCCCAGGAGGGCTGGTAACAGCAGGGCTAGCCATTTATGATACCATGCAGTACGTTAAGCCAGATGTCAGCACTATATGTATTGGCCAGGCTGCAAGTATGGCGGCAGTGATATTGGCTGCTGGCACTAAGGGGAAAAGATTTGCACTCCCTCATGCCAGGATCATGATTCACCAGCCTATGGGTGGTTTTCACGGCCAGGCTAAAGAGATAGAGATACACGCAAAAGAGATTTTAAGGCTTAAAGAGGCTTTGGAGAATATTCTTTCTAAACACACAGGACAGCCCATAGAGAGGATCAGGCAGGATACTGATAGAGACTATTTTATGAGTGCAGAAGAGGCTAGGGATTACGGTATTGTGGATCAGGTGATAGTTTCCAGAACAAAGAAGATAAAAAAGAGAAGGAGTGATTGATGTTTAGAGAATCAGATGTGAGGTGTTCATTCTGTGGAAAGAGTCAAAAAGAGGTTAAAAGGCTTATAGCAGGCCCAGGGGTCTATATATGCGACAGGTGTGTGGCACTCTGCAGTAAGATAATAAAGGACAGCGAGAAAGAGCAGAAAAAAGACGCACCAAAGGAGCTTCCCACTCCTCAGGAGATAAAAAATTTTTTGGATCAATATGTTATAGGGCAAGAAAGGGCAAAAAAGATAATCTCTGTTGCTGTTTATAATCATTATAAAAGGGTATACAGTGGCTTTTCTGATAACGACGTGGAGCTTCAGAAAAGCAACATACTCCTTATAGGACCTACCGGTTCGGGAAAGACCCTCATTGCCCAAACCTTGGCAAAGTTTCTCGATGTGCCCTTTGCCATAGCCGATGCCACCACATTAACGGAGGCTGGATATGTAGGGGAAGATGTGGAGAATGTGCTTTTAAGGCTCCTTCAGGCTGCGGATTTTGATATAGAGAGGGCGGAAAAGGGGATCATATACATAGACGAGATAGACAAAATTGCCAGAAAATCCGAAAATCCCTCTATAACCAGGGATGTTTCTGGAGAAGGGGTGCAACAGGCACTTCTTAAGATTCTTGAAGGAACAATAGCAAATGTCCCCCCTCAGGGAGGAAGAAAGCATCCACACCAAGAGATGATACAGATAGATACCACCAATATCCTCTTTATATGCGGAGGGGCTTTTGTAGGGTTGGAGAAAATAGTGGAAAGAAGGATAGGAAAAAAGGTTATAGGATTTGGTCAGGAATCTGAGAAGGTAAAAAGGGAAGATATATTAAGTGAGGTTCAGCCAGATGATCTTATAAAATTCGGTATGATACCTGAATTTGTGGGAAGATTGCCCGTGATAGCTACTTTAAGCGAATTAACAGAGGAGGATCTTTTAAGAATTCTTGTTGAGCCCAAGAACGCCCTTGTTAAGCAGTATCAGAAGATGTTTGAGATGGAAGGGGTTAAATTAACCTTTACGGAAAATGCTCTGAAACTCATTGCCAAAGAGGCCATAAACAGGAAGTTAGGAGCCAGGGGTTTGAGGGCTATAATGGAAGAGATAATGATAGATGTAATGTTTGAGGTGCCTTCAAAGTCTTCAGAGATAAAGGAGTGTGTAATTAATGAAGAGGTTGTAAAAAAGAAAGCTAAGCCTATATTAGTTTATCAAAAGGCAGGTTAAGGTGGAGGATGTTTGGAAAAGATAAATTTGAGGAACTTTATCCCGTTATTCCTCTAAGGGATCTTGTTGTATTCCCTTACTCTATAGTCCCCCTTTTTGTGGGCAGAGAAAAATCCATAAATGCTGCTGAATACTCTTTAAAGACCAACAAAAAGATTTTCCTTGTCACTCAAGTTGACCCTGAAATTGAAAATCCCACAAAAAACGATGTCTTTTCCGTGGGGGTTATTGGAACCATTCTTCAAAGCGTAAAGCTCCCCGATGGCACCATAAAAATGCTGGTTGAAGGATTGGAGAGAGCCAGACTGATAGATTTTATAGATGATGTCAATTTTATAAAGGCAAGGGTTCTTCCTCTTATCAGCGTATGTGAGGAGAGAGAAGAGACTAAAGCTCTTAAAAGGCTTATATACGAGTCCTTTAAAGAGTATGCTGAACTCAGCCAAAAGGTTCCCCAGGAAATTCTTTCTGCCGTTGAACAGATAGAGGATCCCGAAAGATTTTGTGATACTGTTGCCTCTCATCTTTCCATAAAGACCGTTGAAAAACAAAAGATACTCTCCACCCTTGATGTGAATGAGAGGCTTAAGAAGGTTTATGCCATTCTTCAGAGCGAAATAGAGATTCTAAGGGTTGAGAGGAAGATAAAGGAGGAGGTCAGAAAGCAAATAGAGAGAAACCAGAAAGAATATTATTTGAACGAGCAGCTTAAAGCTATCCAGAAGGAGCTGGGGAGAGGGGAGTTTGATGAGATAGAAGAGCTCAGGGAGAAGATAAAAAAGGCTGGCATGCCTAAAGAGGTGAGAAAGAAGGCTGAAGCTGAGCTTAAGAAATTTGAACTTATGCCACCAACATCTGCTGAAGCCACAGTGGTGAGAAATTATTTGGATTGGTTGGTAAATCTCCCATGGAGCAAGAGAACGAGGGACAGACTGAACATCAAAAGGGCAAGGGAGATACTTGACGAAGATCATTATGGTTTAAAAGAGGTGAAAGAGAGGATATTGGAATACTTAGCGGTAAGAAAAAGGACAAAGAGCAACAAAGGACCTATACTCTGCTTGGTTGGTCCTCCTGGAGTGGGAAAGACCTCTTTAGGAAAGTCCATTGCAAGGGCTATGGGAAGAAAGTTTGTGAGGGTTTCTTTGGGAGGTGTAAGAGACGAGGCTGAAATAAGAGGGCATAGAAGAACCTATGTCGGCGCTCTTCCTGGAAGAATAATTCAGATGATGAGAAGGGCAGGCACCAAGAACCCTGTGATGGTGTTAGATGAAATAGATAAACTTGGTTCCGATTTCAGAGGAGATCCTTCTTCTGCCCTTCTTGAAGTTCTGGATCCGGAACAGAACAGCCATTTCAGCGATCACTATCTTGGCGTTGACTTTGATCTGTCTGAAGTCTTTTTCATTGCCACTGCCAATGTGATACACACTATACCAAGGCCTCTTCTGGACAGGATGGAGGTTATAAGAATACCTGGATACACCGAGGTTGAAAAACTGCACATAGCCAGAGATTACTTGATACCCAAGCAATTTAAAGCTCACGGGATAAAGAAAGGGGAGATTGTTATTCCAGATGAGATTATTCTCAAAATAATAAGGGAGTATACTAAAGAAGCAGGTGTTAGGAACCTTGAAAGAGAGATTGCAAAATTATGTAGGAGAGTGGTAAAGAGGATTTCCACTGAAGAGCTGAGTGTTCCTGTGGTTTTCAATGAAAAACTTCTTGAGGATATATTGGGTGTTCCCAAATTCAAACATCAAGAGAAGCTCTCCTCTCCTACCATAGGAGTTGTTCAGGGACTTGCATGGACAGAAAATGGTGGAGAACTCTTACTCACTGAGGTGATGATAGTTGAGGGCAAGGGAGAACTGATACTGACAGGCCAATTGGGTGAAGTTATGCAAGAATCGGCTAAAGCTGCTTTAACCTATGTCAGGTCAAGAAGGGAAGCTCTTGGTATCCCCAAGGATTTCCATAAGAAGTTTGATATTCATATCCATGTTCCTGAAGGCGCTATACCTAAGGATGGTCCTTCTGCGGGAATAACCATTGCAACTGGTATAGCTTCTGCTTTGTCAGGGTATCCTGTAAGATGCGATATTGCCATGACTGGAGAGATAACTTTGAGGGGAAAGATCCTTCCCATTGGTGGTTTGAAAGAGAAACTTTTGGCAGCCAAGATGGCTGGAATATCCAAGGTTCTTATACCCAAGGATAACGAGAAGGATTTAAAAGAGGTGGAGGAGGAGATAAAGGAAGGTCTTGAAATCACTTTAGTAGAGGATATGGATCAGGTTTTAAGAATAGCCCTTATTGGATGGCATCCAGACGAAAAAATTATCTCAGTTCCCAAAATTTACAAAAGCGTTTCTCAAGATGAAAGAAGCTTTCCCTTAAGCTAGACTTCAGCTTTTGGGAGAGATCAGCTCGTTTACCTTTGTGATTTCCTCTTTGCTGCCCAAAACAATCAGATTGTCTCCAGCCATAAGCTTTTCATCGGGATAGGGATTTCTGACAAGATTTCCCTCTCTGATAATGGCTATGACTGTAACCCCAGTTTTTCTTCTTAAATCCAGCTCCGCCAATGATTTACCCACTACAGGAGAGTCTTCTCTTACTGTAATCTCTTCCAAATAAAGTTTAGTATCCCTTGTTGTTGCAAATTCCACAAAATCAACAACAAGAGGCCTGAGGGCAGCATAAGCCAGTCTCACAGCTCCAATGGTGTAGGGGGTAACCACCTTGTCAGCACCAGCTTTGTACAGTTTTTTCTCATTTTCTGGACTATTTGCCCTTGCAACAACCCTTATGTTTGGATTCAGCTCCTTGGCGGCAAGGATGAGGAAAAGATTGTCAGCATCCGAACCTAAAGCTGCTATGAGGGCACTTGCCCGTTCTATTCCTGCTTTTATTAAAGCTTCAGTTTCTGTTGTATCTTTAAAAACAAAAAGATACCCTTTAGATTCTGCGTGTTCTATCCTTTCGGGATCGGAATCTATAACCACAAAAGGCACATTCTCTTTAACAAGCTCTTCGCATATTCTTTCTCCAACTCTGCCAAAGCCACATACAATTATGTGATCTTTGAGTCGCTTCATCTTATCCTCCATTTTGCGCAGATAGAATAATTTTTTCACCTCTCCCTCTATTAAAAACCTAGAGAAGGAGCTGACTGCATAGGCAAAGGTTCCCACTCCTGCTATTATTAGCCCTGAGGTAAAGATTTTACCAACATTGCTTAAGGGCTTAACCTCTTTAAATCCAACAGTGGAGAGGGTGATTATAGTCATGTACAGGGCATCTATAAACTTCATCTTTTCTATAAGGATATACCCGGCAACTCCCAAAGTGGTCACACTTAATATGAGGGAAAATACTATTAGGAGTTGGTTTCTTAGTCGGACCTTAAACTTTTCTAAATAGTCAATTTCCCATCCTTCATAAGCAGAACCCATCTATTATCAACCTCTATCTCTACTGTGGGACTGAATACAACATAATCCTGATGAAAGGAAGCTTTCACCTTACCCCCAAAGGTTGAATTGTCACCAAAAGCGATATGAATAGTTCCCAATATCTTTTCTGCTTCAAGTATGTTGTCTGGCCTTTTGGCTTTAGGATTTGTGCCTATCCCTAACTCTGCCACATTTGATGCGTTTTCTATTTTAGAGAATACATCCTTTAAATACCCAGCATACTCGTCCTCTCCCTTCACCTCTTTTGCTTTTCCTTCATGAATTTCTATTTTAACAGAAGAGGAGAGCTTTTTTGTTGGAGCCCATTCTATAACTAAAATACCTTCAGTTTTGCCTTCCACAGGGGCAATGAAAGCCTCACCGGCGGGAAGGTTACTAAAGGAGCCAGGAAGGCTTAAGTCCCCAGTATCGGAAATGGCCTCTCTTTCATAAAGGGGAATTTCCATTTCGGTTCCATTTTTGGCGTACACTTTAGCTTTGTCAGCAGCAGTTAGAAGATCCACCAATTTTTCTGTTAAAGGTTTCAATTCCTCAGGATCAACATCAAGGCATGTGTAAAGCATCACCTCATCAAAAAGGGGCATACTGGCGTATCTGGCTCCGTTATCTGTTAACAATCTCCTAAAGACAGTATGGCTTGTGGAGAAATTGGAAAGGGCAACAACAATATCAGGACGTGAGTCCTTATAATTTTTTGAGGTTTCAAGAAGTTTTTGGTAATTTATCCTTTGCTTATTCAGTATTTTCTCAAAGACGCCTCTATTCTTCAGTAATTCGATAAATTCCTCTTCCCATGCAGCTTTCCACACCTCTTCAGGGGGCTCTTCTCCGTGTCTCATGGTTGAAGGGTACACCACAAGGGTCGGTTTTAACTCCAAACTTTTTGCCGCATCAAAAAAGATTTTGGCTATATTTTTCAGATTTTCCCTTCTTTTTCTTTCTTCATCTGACAGGCTCTCTTTTTTATTTATCTCGTCCACCAAAATTAAAGCCCTTTCTTTAGGTTTTGCTTTGAAGTTTCTTATAAAAACCTTTCTGGCTATCTCTAACTTTTTCCGCATAATTTTATACTTTACCTTTTGAATAAGTTTTGACAATAGTGTATATTAATTATAAGTTAGTTTAAACTAACAAGGAGGAAATATGAGACCCTTAACCTCGTATTCGGAAGGGGAAAAGGCTAAGGTGGTATTGATAGCTGGTGGAAGGGGAATAAAGAACAGGTTAGAAGCTATGGGTCTTGTTCCAGGTGCTGTTGTTGAGGTTATAAAACCGGCTCCAGGGCCGGTTATAATAAAGGTAAATTCATCAAGGATTGTGCTTGGTTTTGGCGAGGCTATGAAAGTTTATTGTGAGGATGCTTCAGATGCCTTTGGTAAAGCTGTCTGAACTTCCTGTAGGTTCAAGGGCGAAAATAGTAAAGATAGGAAACATAGGTGATCTTAAAAGAAGGTTAAGAGAGTTAGGGATAACAAAGGGTGAAGTGGTAGAGATTGAACATATAGCTCCTCTGGGAGATCCCATAGAGATAATTGTTAAAAACTCAAGGTTGTCTTTGAGAAAAGAGGAAGCTGAGCACATTGAGGTGGAGACACTGTGAACGGAAGAATAGTGATTGCCTTTGCTGGAAACCCCAATGTAGGTAAAACCGCTTTAATAAACGCCATTTCAGGGGCAAAGCTTAAAATAGGCAACTGGCCAGGGGTCACTGTAGAAAAGAAAGAGGCGGAGTTTTCCTATAAGGGAAGGGATTTTCGTCTTGTGGATTTGCCAGGGATATACAGCTTAACGCCCTATACCATTGAGGAGAGAATAGCCCAAGAATTTCTGTTAGAGGAAAGGCCAGATGTTATAGTTAATGTGGTGGATGTGACCAACTTGGAGAGGAATTTGTATCTTACCACTCAGCTAACCGAGCTTGAGATACCAATGGTTTTGGCCTTGAATATGTGGGACGATTTTAAAGCCAAGGGATACAGCTTGGATATCGTAATGCTTTCAAAGATCCTGAGGATTCCTTGTGTTCCAACGGCAGCTGTTAGAGGAAAGGGAATTGATGAGTTGTTGGATGCAGTTATAAAAGCTTACGAAGAAACAATCATTCCAGCGAAAATACGTTTTGAAAGAGTGATAGAAGACGGATTGAAAAGCATAGAAACAATGCTTCGGGAAAGAAGTATTCGGTATCCTTTGAGGTGGAGCTCTATAAAGGTCTTAGAGAGGGACGAATTCTTTTTAGAAAAGATATCGTCCCTGATATCCGATATAGAGCCTGAAATAGAAAGTATTAGAAGAAAGATAGAGGAGCATTTTGGAGACGATATAGAAACTATTATAGCAGAGCAAAGATACGCTTTTATAAACGGATTGGTCAAAGAGACGCTTAAAAAGCCCATAGAAAGAAAGATGGAATTAACAGATTTGATAGACAAGATTCTTCTTAACAGATTACTGGGCATGCCCATATTTTTCTTTCTCATATACTTGGTCTTTAAGCTCACATTTGATGGAAGTGCACCCTTTATAGATTGGATTGACAGTTTTATAAATGGCTTTACAGCAAAGTGGCTCACCATAGGAATGCAACATATAGGAGTTCCTCAATGGCTTATTTCTCTTCTTATCGATGGAGTTTTGAGCGGAGTTGGGCTTGTTCTTTCCTTTGTTCCACTTATGTTCTTTCTCTATTTTTTCATGTCCCTCTTGGAGGAGAGTGGTTATATGGCAAGGGCCGCTTTTCTTATGGACAAAATCATGCATCTTGTAGGACTTCATGGGAAATCTTTCATACCTATGGTGATAGGTTTTGGGTGCAATGTTCCTGCCATTTTAGCCACCAGGATGTTGGAAAGCGAAAAGGATAGAAAGCTTACAGCCCTTTTGATACCTTTCATGTCTTGTGGAGCAAGACTGCCTATTTACGCCCTTTTTACGGGACTCTTTTTTAGAAGGCACCAAGCAGAAATAGTCTTTTTACTTTATGTGATGGGGGTGGTAGTCTCACTTATTGTTGGTATAATACTGCAGAAAACGGTGTTCAAAGGTGAGTCTTATCCTTTTATAATGGAGTTGCCTCCGTACAGAATACCAACTGCCAAAATGCTCTGGAATTCTATATGGTTGAGGACAAGGGCCTTTATAAGAAAAGCAGGCACTGTAATAGCATTTACAATGATAATTCTTTGGATGTTCATAAATATTCCTTACGGTGTTTCTCCGGAGAGCACAATCCTTGGAAGGACAGCAAGAACTCTATCCCCATTATTTTCCCCTTTGGGCTTTGGTAAAAATTGGAAGGCAGTGGCTGCAATTATACCTGGAACAGTAGCGAAAGAGATAATTGTAGGAGCTTTGGGACAGCTTTACGGTATAAGTGAGGAAAAGAAAATTGAAAAAACCACTCTAAAAGAGGATATCGAAAATCAATTAACGGGACTAAAGGATGCTTTCATAGCTTCTATTAAGGGTTTGTTTAGCGGCTTTAAAACAAGTATATTTGAAATTAAGAAGCCTCAAACCACAGCATTTCAAAGGATCAAACAGGATTTTACACCCCTTTCAGCATTTTCGTATATGGTTTTCTGCCTTTTGTGGATGCCGTGTATAGCCACTTTAGGAGCGTTATATACTGAATTTGGTTTAAACACGCTTATTCTTTCTATTATACTGACAACCTCAGTTCCTTACATTATATCCATGCTGGTTTACAATCTTGGAAAGCTATTATGCGGTTAGTATAAAAACTTATGGAACAAACCCCAAACTTTTAGAAATCTCAAGGGCGGCTTCTTTCACCGCTTCTATAAGATGAGGGATTCTATCCTCTGTCATTCTAAATGATGGCGCCGTTATGGATAATCCTGCCACCACATATTTGGTATAATCCTTTATGGGAGCTCCCACGCACTTAACATCTTCTTGAAATTCCTCATTGTCTATAGCATAACCCTGTTTTGCCACCTCTTCCAAATGCTTAAGCAGTTCCTCTTTATCGCATATGGTATTCGGTGTATAGGGCTTTAACCTCTCCTCTCTCAATATACTTTCAAGTTCATCCTTGGGGAGATTGGCCAGCTGAACCTTCCCTATGGCTGTGGCATAAGCCGGTATTTGACTGCCAACCCTTGATACAACTCTAACTGTGTGGGTGGTCTCTATGTTGTCTATATAAACAGCATATATGTTCCTTAACACCCCAAGATACACTGTTTCGTTGAATTTATCCTTCAGTTTCTTCATTACAGGCCTTGCATGTTTGATGAGCCCCATTTGATATTTAAATATCAGACTCAACTCAAAAACCTTAGGTCCTAATCTATAACATTCTGTTTTAGGATTCTGCTCTATATACCCTCTATACTCTAAAGTTGCCAATATTCTGAAAACGTTGTTTTTATGCAGGCCCAATTTCTGAGAAAGTTCAGTTACTCCCATTTCCTCTTTATCCGTATAACAGCATAAGAGCTGGAGTGCATGATCTACTGCTTTTACTAACGGTATTTCCTTTTTAGCTTTTTTCCTCATAA
>JALVKL010000136.1 GCA_027033775.1 bacterium
TAGGAAATTTTGAAGATGATATGAACAAGATATCCGACTGTGATCTCATTGTTGAAGCTGTTGTTGAAAGATTGGATATAAAAAGAAGCCTATTTGAAAGGGTGGACGGCTTCAGGAAAGAGAAAAGCATAGTGGCCACCAATACATCTGGTATCTCCATAAATGCCTTAGCTGAAGGAAGATCCGAAGATTTCAAAAAACACTTCATAGGGATGCATTTCTTCAATCCCCCAAGATACATGAAACTACTGGAAATAATCCCTAACAAAGAAACCCTTCCAGAAGTGGTGGAGTTTGTATCAGAATTTGGAGAAAAAGTTTTAGGGAAAGGGATAGTCTATGCCAAAGATACCCCCAATTTTATAGCCAACAGAATCGGGGTATTCGGTATGATGTACACCTTAAAACTTATGGAGGAAATGGATCTTTCCATTGAGGAGATTGATGCCCTCACAGGAAAAGTGGTGGGCAGACCCAAAATGGCCACCTTCAGACTTGCAGATATGGTTGGAATAGATGTTCTCTACCATGTGGCTCTCAATGTTTACGAAAATGCCCCTAACGATGAGATGAGAGAGATATTTAAGCCACCTGAATGGCTCAAGAAGATGGTAGAGAATGGGTGGCTCGGAGACAAAACGGGTCAGGGATTCTACAAAAGGGTTAAAAGAGAAAATGGCAAGAAGGAAAGGCTGGTTCTGGACATAAAAACCTTAGAGTACAGACCTGCTAAAAAGGTGAGTTTTCCCTCTGTTGATATGGCAAAGACTGAAGAAGATGTCAAAAAGCGGCTCCAGATAATGTGTTATGGGAAGGACAAAGGATCTCAGTTTACATGGAAGTCCATAGCTGCCCTTTTGATATATTCAGCCAACAGAATACCTGAGATAGCCGATGACATTGTGCAGATAGACAACGCTATGAAGTGGGGGTTCAACTGGGAACTTGGACCCTTTGAAATATGGGATGCCATTGGTGTCAGAAAATCTGTTGAAAGGATGGAGAAAGAGGGATTAGCTGTGCCAGAGAAGGTTAAAGAAATGCTGAAGACAAAGGCAGAATCTTTCTATAAAGAAGAGGGAACAAAGGTATACTTTTGGGATTTTGAAAGCAAATCGTACAAAGAGCTGACCACAAAACCAGAAATTATTGTGCTTTCCAGGTTAAAGAAAGCTGGTGCTGTTGTTAAAGAAAATGCTGACGCATCTCTTATAGATTTAGGAGACGGTATAGCCTGCTTAGAATTCCATACCAAAATGAACGCTATTGGTCCTGGCATCCTTCAGATGGTGGAAGAATCTCTGGAAGAGGTGAGGAAAAACTTTGTAGGGTTGATTATCGCCAATCAAGGAGAACACTTCTCAGCAGGTGCAAATCTTGCCCTTCTGCTCATGGCAATTCAGGAAGAGGAGTGGGATGAGATAGATTACATGGTCCGTGCATTCCAGAAGGCAACCATGTCCCTAAAGCTATTTGAAAAACCTGTGGTGGCAGCACCCTTTAATATTACCGTGGGTGGAGGCTGTGAGTTTGCCATTCACTGCCACAGAATAAGAGCCCATGCGGAATTGTATATGGGACTTGTGGAGGTTGGAGTGGGACTTCTTCCAGCAGGCGGTGGCACAAAAGAAATGCTAATTAGACTTGTGGACAATTATGTCCCCAAAGATCTACCAAGAGGAGTGGTGGTTGATCCATTTCCCCATTTAAGGCGGGTATTTGAAACCATTGCCATGGCAAAGGTTTCAACCTCGGCTTATGAGGCAAAGAAGATGGGATTCCTGACAGATTGTGATTCTATAAGTATAAACAGGGATTACCTCATATATGAGGCAAAACAGGTAGCGCTTAATCTTGCAAAAGAAGGATTTAAACCTCCAAGGGTAAGAAAGGTTAAGATGACTGGAAGGGACGGATACGCGTTCTTAAAAATGCTGGTGGACAATATGAGATGGGCTGGATGGATATCCGAACACGACACAAAAATAGCGTTAAAGATCGCCAAAGTGTTAACAGGAGGAGAGGTCCTGCCAGGAACTGTTATGGACGAGTGGGAAATCTTAGACCTCGAAAGGGAAGGTTTCCTTTCGCTGTGTGGAGAACCCAAAACTCAGGAAAGAATCAAGCATATGCTCACCACAGGAAAACCACTTAGAAATTAAAAAATTATGAGAGGTGCTATTATGAGGGAAGCAGTAATTGTAGCCGCTGTTAGAACGCCGGTAGGTAAAGCCCCTAAAGGAACTTTAAAGGATACAAGACCTGATGATTTAGCCGCCATTGTGATAAAAGAGGTGGTAAATAGAGCAGGAATAGATCCTGCTCTTGTGGATGATGTTATCTTGGGATGTGCATTTCCTGAAGGGGAACAGGGAATGAATGTGGCAAGGGTGGCTCTTATAAAAGCTGGTCTGCCAACATCTGTTCCTGGTATGACCATAAACAGGTTCTGCTCCTCAGGGTTGCAAGCTATTGCAATAGGCTGTGAGAAAATTATGTGTGGCTTTGCCGATGTGGTAATAGCTGGGGGAACAGAATCAATGAGTATGATACCTATGGGAGGTTTAAAGCAATCACCCAATCCTGACATTATGGAAACATACCCAGAACTTTATATGGCTATGGGTATAACAGCAGAGACAGTGGCTAAAAGATATAATATAACAAGAGAAGAGCAGGACGAGTTTGCCTATAATTCCCATATGAAAGCTGCCAAGGCTATAAAGGAAGGACTATTTGAAGAGGAGATTGTCCCTGTAAAAACCAAGGTTTTAAGGGAGCTTCCCAACGGAAAGACAATAACGGAAGAGGTGGAATTCAAGATGGACGAGGGAGTAAGGCCAGATACAACCATTGAAGCACTGTCAAAGCTGAAACCTGCCTTTGCCCCTCCAGGCAAGGGAACAGTGACAGCGGGAAATTCCTCTCAGATGTCAGACGGAGCCGCTGTAGTGATGATTATGTCTGACAAAAAGGCAGCAGAACTGGGTATAAAGCCAATAGCTGTATTCAGAGGTTATGCAGTGGGAGGTGTGGATCCAGATGTTATGGGAATAGGACCCACAGTGGCTGTTCCAAAAGTTCTCAAAATAACCGGAATCAAGATGGAAGATATAGATCTTATAGAACTCAACGAGGCTTTTGCTGCACAATCTGTCGCTTGCATCAAGATTCTGGGATGGCAAGATATAATGGATAAAATCAATGTAAACGGTGGGGCTATAGCCTTAGGGCATCCCCTTGGATGCACTGGAGCAAAACTCACCGTTCAGATACTCCATGAGTTAAAGAGAAGAAATGGGAAATACGGACTTGTGACCATGTGCATAGGTGGTGGTATGGGAGCAGCTGGAATATTTGAAATGGTTTAAAATAAATAGGAGGGCTAAGATGAGTAATTTTAAGAAAGGAAGTTATTTTTTGGTAGAAGAGACACAACCCTCTGAGGTCTTCATACCAGAGGAGTTTTCAGAGGAACAGAGGATGTTTGCCAAAACAGCGGAAGATTTTGTGAGAAAGGAGGTTCTGCCAAAAACGGATGAGATAGAAAACAAAAACTTTGAAGTGCATATAGCTTTATTCAAAAAAGCTGGAGAGCTGGGCTTGTTAGGAGCAGAGGTACCAGAAGAATACGGTGGATTAGGCTTAGACAAGATAAGTGCCATGTTGATTTCAGAGAAGATATGTTTTGGACAAGGCTCTTTTGCAACAACGGTTATGGCTCACACTGGTATAGGAACTCTTCCCATAGTTTATTTCGGAACGGAAGAACAGAAGCAGAAATGGCTTCCTAAACTGGCTATGGGAGAGCTTATATCCGCATATGCGCTAACTGAAACCAACGCTGGATCAGACGCCATGAATATAAAAACCAAAGCTGTGCTGGATGGAGATTACTGGGTGCTAAACGGATCCAAGCAGTTTATATCTAACGCTGGTATTGCTGATCTTTTTATAGTTTATGCAAAGGTTGACGGGGAACACCACGCTGCCTTCATCATAGAAAGAAATACAGAGGGATTCTCCGTAGGACCTGAAGAGCATAAGATGGGCATCCGTGGATCCTCAACCTGTCCTCTCTATTTTGACAATGCGAAAGTCCC
>JALVKL010000137.1 GCA_027033775.1 bacterium
GGCGTCTGCCCACCAAACTGAAGAATTACTCCTTTAGGATTAACAGCTTCTATAATGTTCATAACATCTTCAAAGGTTAAAGGCTCAAAAAACAATCTATCAGAGGTATCATAGTCTGTGGAAACTGTCTCAGGATTACAATTTACCATGATTGCTTCATACCCCATCTCCTTGAGAGCAAAAACAGAGTGGACACAACAATAGTCAAACTCTATCCCCTGCCCGATTCTGTTAGGTCCTCCTCCTAAGATTATCACCTTCTCCTTGTCTGATGCAGGAATCTCATCCTCTCTCTCATATGTGGAATAAAAATAGGGAGTATAAGCCTCAAATTCAGCAGCACAAGTATCAACACTTTTATAAACAGGCGTTATGTTCCACTTTTTTCTTAAAGAACGAACATCTCTTTCATCCACCCTCCATATCTCAGCAAGATAGGCATCTGAGAACCCAAACTCTTTAGCTCTCTTTAAGGTATTTCTATTTAAGTTAGAAAAAGAGTTTCTTTTGAGATTTTCCTCCTCATCAACTATCTCCTTAATCTGATGCAAAAACCAAGGATCTATCTTGGTAAGCTCATATATTCTATTAAGATCTAAACCTGCCCTAAAGGCACAAGCTATGTACCAAAGTCTATTCCAAGATGGGTTTTTTAAATTGTACTCTATTGCATCCAAATTCCAAGAGCCATTCTCTTCAACAGCGTCCTTTTCAATGTCAAATCCATAGCGATCTATTTCCAAGGACCTTATCGCCTTATGAATAGCTTCCTTAAATGTCCTTCCAATAGCCATAACTTCCCCTACAGACTTCATTTGGGTGGTGAGTATTGGATCTGTCTCAGGAAACTTCTCAAAGGTGAATCTGGGAATTTTAACCACACAATAATCTATAGTAGGCTCAAAACAGGCAGGAGTTTTTTTGGTGATATCATTGGGTATCTCATCCAAAGTATAACCCACAGCCAACTTAGCTGCTATTTTGGCTATTGGGAACCCAGTTGCCTTTGAAGCTAAAGCGGAAGATCTGGAAACTCTGGGATTCATCTCAATAACAACCATCCTGCCATTCTCAGGGTTGACAGCAAACTGAATGTTTGATCCCCCTGTCTCAACGCCTATTTCCCTTATTATAGCTATAGCGGCGTCCCTCATAATCTGATATTCTTTATCAGTTAAGGTTTGTATAGGAGCCACTGTTATAGAGTCCCCTGTGTGAATACCCATAGGATCAAAGTTCTCTATGGAACAGATTATAACCACATTATCTGCAAGATCTCTCATAACCTCCAGTTCGAACTCCTTCCAGCCAATAACAGACTCCTCTATAAGAACCTCCCCAACAGGAGAAGCAGACAATCCCCATTCTACAGCCTGCTTGAACTCCTCAATATTATAAGCAACAGATCCCCCTGTTCCCCCAAGGGTAAAGGAAGGCCTTATAATAACTGGAAAACCCACATATTTTATTATTTCCATAGCCTCATCCAAAGATTTAGCGTAACCGCTTTTGGGAACCTCTAAACCTATATTCCTCATTGCTTCCTTAAATAGTTCTCTATCCTCTGCCTTTTTAATAGCTTCCAACTTTGCCCCTATTAGCTCAACCCCATATTTATCCAGTATCCCTTCTTCTCCCAATTCCACAGCAAGGTTCAAAGCTGTCTGCCCCCCTAAGGTGGGCAAAAGAGCGTCTGGTCTTTCCCTATCAATTATACGGGCAAGACTCTCTACAGTGAGAGGTTCAATGTATGTGACTGAAGCCATCTCTGGGTCCGTCATTATTGTAGCGGGATTGCTGTTGACCAAAACCACTTCGAAACCTTCTTGTTTCAACACTTTACAAGCCTGAGTTCCCGAATAGTCAAATTCACAAGCCTGGCCAATAATTATAGGTCCAGATCCTATTATCAATATTTTGTTTATATCCTGTCTTTTAGGCATACCAACCTCCTCAAAGAGGGCAAAATAACAACAAAAGCTTTTAAGTTCAACTTGACAATTCATAAACCTTGTTTTAATACTGAAAAAAATTCCTGAAAAAGGAGCAAACAATGGTTAGAAAAAGGGAAAAATCTGAATATTTGATACAATCTGTATCTAATGCATGTGATATTTTAGAGTGTTTCTCTTTAGAAGAAGAGGAACTTGGAATAAATGAGCTTTCCAAACGGTTAGATCTAAACAAGAATCAAGTTCAGAGACTCTTAGCCACCTTGGAATTTAGAGGATTTATAGAAAGATCCAGATTAACAGGTGGATACAAACTTGGTTTGAAAATATTCGAATTGGGACAGGTATACACAAGAAGACTTCAAATATTTAAAAAGGCAAAACCCATTCTGGAGGCAATAGTTAAAGAATGCAATGAAACAGCGTATTTAGGCGATTTGAGAGGAGAATACGTCGTTTACCTTATGTCAGAAGAGACAAGCAAACCTGTAAGAGCAGTATCAAGGGTGGGATCAAGATTTATGCCCCACTCAACGGCATTGGGGAAAGCCATTTTAGCTTTTTTAAGCGAAGAGGAAATAGATAAGATATACCCTCAGGAAGAGCTAAAAACCTTTACTTCCAATACCATTAAGACAAAAACGGATTTAAAAAAAGAGTTGGAAAAGATAAGGCAAAAAGGCTATGCCTTAGATATGGAAGAGACAGAATATGGTGTAAGGTGCGTAGGAGCGCCCATATTCAACTACACCACAAAGGTGATTGCCGGAATATCGGTTTCTGGACCTGTTACAAGATTCAGCGAAAAAAGAATAGAGGAAGAATTGGTTCCCACTGTGGTTGAAGCTTCTAAAAGACTTTCAAAGATACTCGGTTACGATATAGGAGCAAAAATAAAAGAGAAAGTGGGCGAAGAACTACTATAAAGAATTAATAAAATCTACAAATTCTTGAGGATCAGATGGAACAATAGCCACTTTGTTCCTAAAGATTTCTTTAAAATGATCAAATGTATAATCATCTAAAGTTAAGCCATTGTCGTTAAAGATTATATCTGGAATAAATATCTTATCCACGCCATTTAAATTATACGCTTTTAAAGTGTCCACAATATCTTTGCCAAAAAGCAAACCTGCAACATCTATACAATCTCCCAGGCCAAAATTCTTTACCTTCACAACCTGAGAATTGCTAAAATTTTTGTCCTTTAGAATGCTGTCCAAATAAGGATAAAAGGCTTCGCCCGTAACAAATAAAGCTTTTAAACTTAAGTCTTTTTTTATCTTAATGGCAAAGTGCAAAAATCTCGAAACCATACCTATCCCATCCTCTATCTGATAAAAATCCTCATAAAAATCTACAGAAGGAATAGGAAATCCTGCTTTTATGAAGAGTTCATCAGAGGGAAAAGCAAATCTACTACCAACCACTTTTTTGCAGTATTCTCCAAAAGAAAGGCATATATTAAGTATCTCACAGGCTTCCTTCTTTCCCACAGGCCTTAAAGGATACAAGCTTTCTCTAAATTTGGTCAAACCCACAGGAACAACAGCAACAGACCTAACTCCAGGATAGAGAGAAAACAGATCTTTTAAAGATACCTTTAATACCTCATCGTCGTTTATTCCAGGACAGACAACTATCTGTGCATGAATTGTTATACCAAGCTCCACCAATCTCTTAAGCTCCGTCATTATGTTAGAAGCTCTTTTACATCTCATCATTTTACTTCTTATTTTTGGATCAGTAGAGTGTACAGAGACATAAAGGGGTGAAAGTTTCTGTTTCTCTATTCTTTTATAATCTTCTTCCGATAAATTGGTAAGGGTTATATAATTTCCAGTCAAAAAGGAGAGTCTATAATCGTCATCTTTGAAGTAAAGGCTTTTTCTTAAGCCCTTTGGCATTTGATCCATGAAACAAAAGATACATTTACACCTGCAAGGTTTAGGCTTAATATATTCCACCTCTATGCCAAGATTTTGATCTCCCTTTTCTATAATGTACTCTGTAAGATCGCCTTTTTCGTCCTCCACTGTAAGGGAGATAACATCGGATGCACTTAAGAAAATGAAATCCAGATAATCCCTAACAGGATTTCCATCTATATAAACGATTCTGTTACCCTCTTTTAATCCCAGCTCTGATCCTATACCACCGGGAATTACTTTAACGATTTCTACCGCCATTTCCCTGAATAAATGTCAACCCCTTCTTGAAGTATTGATACCCAGATAAAATGGTAAGAGATAAGGTTATAATGTAAAGAAGATATATAAGATAATCCATACGAAAATGTTCAATCTTTCTGAACATGATGACTATAATCACCAATATTTGAAAAAAGGTAGTAGCCTTCCCGAGCCTTGAAGGCTCTATCTTTATGTTATCAGCAGAAAAAAGCTTCAAGATTATAACCCCTCCAACAAGAAGAAGGTCTCTACTCACCACCGCTACAGTTAACCAGGGAGGCACCAATTTAAACTCACTCAAGGTTACATAAGATGCATCCATCATTATCTTATCCGCTAAAGGGTCAATTATAGTGCCTAAGGTGGTCTTTTGGTTGAGTCTTCTTGCGAGAAAGCCGTCCAATGCGTCAGTTATAGAGGCTATAATAAATAAAAAAAGGCCAATTCTCCATTTCTGATATATTAAGCATGTAATAAAAACCGGTACCAAAAATATCCTCAGAAAGGTTAATTGATTGGGGACGGTTAAGATTTTTTTCATAAAGAGAAAAGCTCCCTTATAACCTCTTTCATCTTTGAAAGCGCCTTTCCTCTATGACTTATTTTGTTCTTTTCCTCAACAGAAAGCTCCGCCATGGTTTTTCCAAGCTTTGGGATATAAAATATGGGATCATAACCAAATCCCTTCTTCCCTTTAGGTTTGTCAATTATTAAACCCTCACAAACTCCCTCTGTAACAAATTTCTCGAAATCAGGTGGAACCACAAATACCATAACGCACCTAAACCTTGCTGTTCTTTCTTCTTGAGGAATATTAGAAATCAAAGATAAAAGCTTTCTATTCCTCTCCTCATCAGAAATGTGCTCCCCTCCAAATCTTGCCGATTTAACTCCAGGCTTTCCTCCCAAAGCATCAACCTCTAAACCTGAGTCATCAGCTAAAGTTGGAAGTCCTGTAAACTTAGCAACCTCATAAGCCTTAATATAAGCGTTTTCCTCAAAACTGGAGCCAACCTCCTTTATATCTGGGATATTGTCAAAATCTAAAAGGGATAAAATTTCTAAGCCTTTTATATCAGAAAGAAAATCCTTTATTTCTCTTATTTTACCCTCATTTCTCGTAGCTAAAACCAGCTTCAACTCTTCCTCCAGAGATTTTGATATTGTAATATCAAAATCCATTTAATATAAAAATATACGGAGCAAGTTTCAACGGAAGGGGACTTTTATGAGATTGAATAGAAGTATTATTGAATATTTAGGAGAAACCTTAGGAGAAAGACTTGTAAAGAACAGGGATTTAGATATACCAGAAGAATACAAAGACCAAATTAAAAGAATAATAGTAAATGTGATAACGGATAATGTTGAAAAGGAAAGACAAATTGAAGAAGAAGCTCATAAGATACTAAAGCAACACATAAGGGAAATTGAAAGCCAAGGTGTCAGTTATCATAAAATGTTTCAGATAGTAAAGCAAAAGCTGGCAAAGGAAAGAGGAGTGGTGCTGTGATTAGCAAAGAGAGGATATTCTTTTTAGTAGACACTATACTAAGTAGATTCGAGAATGAAAAAATCCCCATAAAGGATAGAAAAAAAGTAAGATCCATACTGATAAAGGGCTTCACCGATGAAATGAAATTCTTTGAGACGATAGACGCTGAAGCAAGAGAAAAGATAAGCAGAATGAGAAAGACCATACCAGAAGGATCAGGGGAATGGACTGCTCTTTACGAAAAATTTTTTGATGAAGAGTTCAAAAAAAGAACAAGGCTATGAAGAAGATTATTCTACTGGCCGTCTCTGCTATATTCCTCATGTCATGCTCCACCCTTGATAACGTAGCATCTCATATTCCCTTTGTGGGTAAAAAAAAGGAACAACAAGAAGAATCCTCCCCGCAGGAGCTTTATAAAAAGGGAGAAAGTGCCTTATTTAAGAAAAATTACAAAAAGGCTGAGGAAAGTTTTAAAAAGATAATAGAATCAAATCCAGAAGAAGAACTTGTAAAATCCGCAAGATTGGGATTGGCAGAAGCTTATTACAAAAATGGAGATTATGAAGAGGCAGCTGCAGTGTATCAGGATTATTTGAAGCTTCATCCACTTAGCCCAAACTCTGATTATGTTCAATTCAAACTTGCCATGTGCTACTACAAACTCATGCTTCCCCCAGACAGAGATCAATCTTACACACTCAAAGCTATAGAAGAATTTAAAAAGCTCATTAAGCTTTACCCACACAGCCCATGGATACCAAAGGCCAAAGAGAAACTTGCCGAATGCGAAGAGCATTTAGCTCAACATGACATATATGTGGGCAAATTTTACTACAAAGTAAAGGAATACAAATCCGCAAAGGCAAGATTCACATGGGCATTCCAGAAAGCCAGAAATCCGTCAACTGCAGCAGAAGCTTTATACTGGCTAGGTAAAACCTATGAGGCTATGAATAAGATAGAGGATGCCAAGAAATGCTATGAAAAAGTTGTAAAAGAATTTGGAATGTGGGAGGATATAGACAAGGCTGAAGAGGCTTTAGAGATTCTAAATGGAAAGAAAAAGAAGAGAAAGAGGTTTATACTATTCTGATGGTATTTGACATAATCTCATTGGGAATAATTTTGATTTTAACTATAGCTGGAATAATAAGGGGTTTTACCAAAGAAATTATCAACCTTTTTGGGAACATAGCCGCTATTTTTCTATCCTTCAAATATTACAATGCACTATTTCAACAGCTGAAATATGTATTTGAAAGCTTTCCCACAGGGGGAAAGATAGCATGCATCGTTATTATATACATCGCCGTTCTTTTTGTATTCTTCGTAATAAGTGTTCTTATAAGAGGGCTTCTAAAGGTGGCCCACTTAACCTTCGTGGATAGACTGTTAGGTGGTATATTCGGCTTTATAAAAGGTGTCATTATAGTATCTGTGATATTCATTATTACAGTGACCTTCTATCCTAAAAGTGAAAAAAAGATTAAAAACTGCATAACTTATCCATTGGTTCAGGGAATAAGTGAAACCATTATAAAGTTGACTCCTAAGGATTTTAGAACTAAGTTTTTTAATAGAGCATTCTTTCCACGAGGGAAATAAAGATGAGTGTTTTAAGAAAACCCGCTGTTGCAGGCTATTTTTATCCTAAAGATCCTATAAGGCTTGCAGAGATGATAGAAAGACTTTTAGATAAATCCCCGTCGCCACTCATAAAAGCCATATCCGTTGTCTCCCCTCATGCCGGTTATATGTATTCAGGATATGTGGCTGCTTCTGTATATGCTAGGGTGTATATTCCAGAGGTAATCGTAATTCTTGGCCCCAATCACACAGGCGTTGGAGCATCTATAGCTGTTATGGATTCGGGTATATGGAGTATGCCATTCGGAGATGTGCCCATAGAAGAAGAGCTTGCTGAATCCATTATAAATTATTCCCAATATGCCGAATCTGATTACACTGCACATTTGGCAGAACACTCCATTGAGGTTCAGATACCCTTTATACAGTATTTTAAAAGAGATATCTCCATTGTTCCCATTGCCGTTGGAACAAGGAGCTACAAAGCCTGTGAAGATCTTGGAAAAGCCATAGCCAAGGCTGTAAAAGAGTATCCAAAGGATACACTTATTGTGTCAAGTACAGATCTAACCCATTATGAATCTCAAAAGGTTGCCATGAGGAAAGATCAAATGGCTATATCCGCCATTTTAGAGCTAAACCCTTTAAAACTTTATAAAACAGTGATGGAAAACAACATCACCATGTGTGGTGTAATGCCCACAGTGGCCACTTTAGAAGCATCCTTAGATATGGGAGCCAGCAAAGCAGAACTCGTTAAATACATGACCTCTGGGGATGTAACTGGCGATTTTGATCAGGTAGTGGGTTACGCTGGAATTATAATATATTAATTACCTCATCAATCCAAGCCAAATAATCTTTGTAGCCTTTAACTATAGGAATAGCTATAATTTCGGGTACAGAGTAGTTGTGCATCCTCTTTACCAAGGCTTCCAACTGGCTATATGCTTCGCTTTTAGTCTTTAAAAACAGCAAGAACTCCTCTGATTCCTCAACCTTTCCCTGCCACTTATAAACACTATGAATCCTGTCTATAATCTGAACGCAAGCAGCAAGCCCTTTTTCCACAGCACCTTTAGAAATCTTTACAGCCACCTCTTTACTGTCAGTAGTGGTAATTACTAAAAGATACCCTTCCATCATTCACCTATTAAACTTTTAAGCTCAGAAATAACCTTATCAACATGCCCTTTTACTTTAACATTTTTCCAAAACTTAACAATCTCACCATCAGGTGAAATTATGAAAGTGGATCTGATAACCCCTTCCCTAACTTTACCATACATTTTCTTTTCTCCCCACACCTCAAAAAGCTTTATAATTCTTTTATCAGGATCGCTGAGAAGATAAAAGTTTAAAGAGTTTTTCCTGTGGAATTTTATATGACTATCTATACTATCAGGACTTATACCCAATACAAAGGCATACTCGGATATCCTTTCCATATTGTCTCTAAAATCACAAGCTTCCTTTGTACAGCCAGGGGTATTGTCCCGAGGATAAAAGTAAATCACTATGTATTTTCCTTTATCCAAAAAATCTTCTATACAGATCCTTTTTGCCTTGCCCTCTGGTGTTATGCCATCCAAACAAAAGTTGGCTATTTTATCCATAACTTTTCCCTAAGTTATTAAACAGTATAGGCGGTCTCTTTATGCTGAGAAACGTCCAGGCCTTCCTCTTCCTCCTCCTCAGAAACCCTTAGACCAATAACAACATCTACAAACTTGCCAATTATAAACGTTAAAATGAGAGTATATATAAAAGCAGCTCCCACCCCTATAAGCTGAACAATAAACTGATGAGGATTTCCAAAGAAAAGTCCATTTGGGCCAGAGGGATTAACTACTGTCTGAGCAAAAAGACCAGCGCATAATGTTCCTGTAATTCCTCCTATTCCGTGAACACCAAATACATCTAAAGAATCATCATATCCCAACCTCTGTTTTACCACAGCAACAAAGAAATAACATATACAAGCTGAAATCACACCTATTATCATAGCGGATATAGGAGAAACAAAACCAGATGCTGGTGTTACAGCGGCAAGCCCTGCTACGGCACCTGTTGCCGCTCCCACTGTGGTAGGAGCACCCATTGAAATCCACTCTATTAAAGCCCAGGTTAAAGCAGCAGCGGCAGCTGCTGTATTGGTGGCTACAAAGGCATAAGCCGCCACAGAATTCGCAGATAAGGCACTGCCCCCATTAAAACCAAACCACCCAAACCAAAGAAGGGTGAGACCTAAATAGACCATAGGTATATTATGGGGAAGAATAGGTTGTTCAGGAAATCCTTTTCTTTTCCCTATTAATATGCACATAACTATAGCAGCTATACCTGCACTTAAATGAACAACAACACCACCAGCAAAATCTATAAATCCCATTTTAGATAGCCAACCTCCACTACCCCAAATCCAATGAGCAAGAGGGTTATATACAAAAAGAGCCCACAGAATAGAAAAGAGCAAAAAAGCAGAATACTTTATCCTTTCTGCAAAAGCGCCTATTATCAGTGCTGGTGTAATCACAGCAAACATTCCCTGAAAAAGCATAAAGGCTAAATGGGGAATCTTATCCGAATACTCTGGATTAGGTAGGCCAGTCACACCGTGAAGAAACAAATATTTAAGTCCTCCTATAAAAGGGCTTCCTGGAGCAAAGGAGAGAGAATAACCAATAATGATCCATTCAATACTAAGAACACTGGCAAGACCAAGGCACTGCATGATTATAGAGAGAACATTTTTGGATCTCACCAAACCACCATAAAAGAAGGCCAAACCTAAGGTCATAAGCATAACCAAAGCAGCCGAAAACAAAACAAAGGCTGTATCTCCTGCGTTCATTGGTTTACCCCCAAACAGAGTATTCTTGAAGCTGTATAACATAATAGTAAGCATTTACAAATGAAAAAGAAGAACAAAAAATGTGCAAATCATTGCAAGATCAATAAGAAAGTATAAATTGTTAGGTATGATGAGAGATTTGCCTTATGACATTCCTCCTTGGAGACCTCCTAGTGAGGCTCACAGTGTTCTTATTAGGATAACACAGGGATGTCCCTGGAATAGATGTGCCTTTTGCATGATGTATAAAGATGTGAAATTCAGAGTAAAGAGTATGGAAGAGATAGAAAGAGATCTTAAAGCGGCAAGCTTTCTTTATGGAGCTTATAAGCCCAAAAGGCTCTTTATAGGAGATTCTGATTCTTTATCTGTAAAGCCAGATTTTCTGATAAAGGTTCTTGAAAGGATATATTACTATCTTCCCTCTTTAAAAAGGGTCACAAGCTATGCCAGAGGAAGAACTTTGGCAAAAAGAAAATTGGAAGATCTTAAAAGGATAAGAGAAGCAGGGCTGACAAGATTACATGTGGGACTGGAAACAGGTTGGGACGAGCTCTTAAAGAAGATAGACAAAGGTCTAACATCTAAAGAGATGACTGAAGCGGGGAAAAAGGTGAAAAAAGCAGGATTTGAGCTATCCTTATATGTTATCTTAGGTTTAGGAGGAAAAGAGAATTGGAAAGAGCACGCTTTAGAGACTGCAAAAACACTAAATGAAGTGAAACCTGATTTTATAAGATTGAGAACTTTGATACCTTTACCGGAAACCAAAATCCATAAATGGATAAAAGAAGGAAAATTTAAAATGCCAACGGTGAACACCATTGTGAAAGAGCTCATCGCATTGATAGAAAATCTTGAATGTAGCTCCCTAATAATAGCGGATCATGTGTCTAATCCAATCTATATTGAAGGAAAACTTCCTGAAAGCAAAGAAAGACTTCTAAAATCTTTGAAAGAGTTTGAAGAAGAATTACAGTATGAACAGCCTTTAATTACTCCCGCATCTCTTTAATTTTATAATAAGGGCGGAAAGGTTTTCCGCCCTTTTTTATTTATCCACCAGCTTCTATCTTTATTATTTCTTTCAATAAAGCAAATAATTTTTTGTGTTTTATTTCATCCTTCAACACATCCTCATAAATAGCCTTTGTCTTTTCGTCATTCTCCTCTTCGCAAATCTTTATATGAGCCTCGTACATACCAATAGCCTCTTCCTCAACCTCTATATCTTTATCCAACATGGCCTGAAAATCTGTCTCCCAATATATTTTGCTATAAGAGGTTGACTCCCTGCCACCAAGTTCCACCACCCTTTTAGCAAACTTTTCTATATGCTTCATCTCTTCAACGGCTATTCTTTCCATAATCTCCCTTGCTATAGGATGGGTATCCTTGGGAAACCTGTAATGCTGTCCCATATACTGATATA
>JALVKL010000138.1 GCA_027033775.1 bacterium
ATGATACCGTATCTCATAGCCCTTGTGCTGATAGGTATACCCCTTATGTGGGTTGAGTGGGCTATGGGAAGGTATGGGGGATCCATAGGCCATGGAACCACTCCCGGTATTTTTTATTCTATTACCAGGAGCAAATGGGGAAAGATCTTGGGTACTTTAGGTTTATGGATACCTATGGTGGTGGCTATATATTATATATACATAGAATCTTGGACTTTAGGTTATGCTTTGAGCTTCATCTTTGGCGCTATTCCTAAGGTTAAGAGTGTGGCTGGCCTCTCTCAAAAAGAGTACTTAAAGCCCTTTGCTGATTTTCTTTCCAGATATATAGGAGCCGGTAAGGGAGCTTTTATGACACCCACCTACGCTTATCTTGTCTTTCTCATAACCTTTGCCATAAATTACTATATTCTTTGGAGAGGAGTGGTAAAAGGCATTGAGGCCTTTGCAAAAAGGGCTATGCCTTTGCTTTACATTTTGGCTGTCACACTGGTTGTGAAGGTTTTTTTGATTAAGACCCCTCAGGGAGACGCGGTTCAGGGTCTTGGCTTTTTGTGGACACCTGACTTTTCTGCTTTAAAGAATCCAAAGGTGTGGATAGCTGCTGCTGGCCAGGTATTTTTCACATTGTCCCTTGGCTTTGGAGCTATAGTTGCTTTTGCCTCTTATATAGACAAGGATGATGACATTACCCTTTCCGGTCTAACCACTACAGCTTTAAACGAATTTGCAGAGGTGATACTTGGAGGATCTATAGCTATCCCTGCAGCTGTTGCCTTTTTTGGTTTGGCTGGGACAGTGACCATAGCCAAAAGTGGTGCTTTCAATTTAGGTTTTGTGAGCTTGCCTGCCATTTTCGTAAATATGCCAGGTGGAACCATTTTTGGATTTATATGGTTTGTTCTTCTCTTCTTTGCTGGGTTGACCTCATCCATAGCCATAACCCAGCCCTTTATAACCTTTCTTGAGGATGATTATAATCTTCCGAGAAAGAAGGCAGTCACCTACACCATGCTCATAATATTTGTGGTGGTGAACTTTGTAATATTTATTCCCAAGGTGTTGGATGAGATGGATTTTTGGGCTGGAACTATAGGCTTGGTCCTCTTTGCCTTCATTGAGATTGTAATGTTCTTCTGGATTTTTAAGAGCGAGAGGGCTTGGGAAGAAATAAACAGAGGAGGAATTATAAAAGCTCCTAGGGTCTTCTATTACATAACCAAATACATCACCCCTGTTTACCTTGGTATCCTTCTTCTTGCTTGGGCTATACAGTATATCCCTGTTTTCATCAAACAGACAGCTTGGAATGTGTGGGTTGCAAGGGTTGTAATATTTATTCTTTTTGTTCTCTTTTGCTATTTAGCTCTTAAAGCACAATTTAAGGAGGAGACAAAATGAACGGGGCTGCGATACTGTTTATGCTTTTCTTCTGGCTCTTTATCACCTCGCTTACCACTTTTTGCTTAACTCTGATATTCTATACATCTGACAGAAGAAAAAATGAAAGCTCTTCTTCAAGGAAGTATGCAAAAGGATAAAATTATAGTGGGCTACCACAGTTTGAGGGAAGCCCTATTATCAGGGCTTCCCTTGAATGTTATATACATTGACAAAAGCAGAAAAGACAAAAGGGTAAAAGAGATAAAGAAGCTCGCCAGAGAAAGAAGAGTTAAGGTTTTGGAAGTTCCAGAAGAAAAATTGAAATCCATGAGCCAAGTTCCTCATCAAGGTTTGGTGGCTTTGGTTAGTCCAGTGGAATTCATGTCTTTTGATGAGTTTCTGGATGAGCTTAAACCTGAAGCAGGTTCAATTGTAGTGGCTATAGACAGTATCACCGATGTGAGAAATCTGGGCGCCATAGTGAGAACCTGTGATGCTGTAGGAGTGAAGGGGGTTCTTCTTCCAGAAAGAAGAACCGCTTCCATAACCGATGCGGTGGTAAAGGCTTCAAGCGGAGCAGTTTTTCATGTTCCTTTAGTAAAGGTGGTCAATTTGGCGAAAGCTATAGAATCTCTTAAAGGAAAAGGTTTCTGGACTGTCCTTCTTTCCCCTGATGCTGAGATTTCACTTTTTGACTTTAAAGAGAGATTACCCCTTGTTGTGATTTTAGGAAGCGAAAGTAAAGGTCCAAGACAAAAGGTGAGAGAAAGGGCAGACTTTGTGTTAAGGATACCTCAAAAGGGAAGGATTTCCTCCCTAAATGTCTCTGTGGCTGCCGGCGTTGCCCTGTATCAATTGGCAAGACTAAACGGTATTCTTGAATAATAGCACCTTGCACTGCAGGAGGCTCGTAAGCCGGGTTCTGTTACCCTGACACTGCGTCAGGGCGGCGGTCATTCATCTGGGGCATCAGTTGCCTGATGCCTCAAGCGGCCTACCCGGAAGCTTCGGGCGGGCAACCCTTATCCGGTGTCTTAACACCGGAGCGCCTCCCTATTTGGCCTTGCCCCGGGCGGGGTTTACCGTGCCATCCTCTGTCACCAGAGGATGCGGTGGGCTCTTACCCCACCGTTTCACCCTTACCGGACAATTTGTCCGGCGGTCTATTCTCTGTGGCACTTTCCATCCCTTTCGGGATCTGGGTGTTACCCAGCGCCCTGCCCTGTGGGGCCCGGACTTTCCTCTGCCAGGATTAACCTGACAGCGACCGCCCGGCCTCCTGCAGTGCAAGGTCTATTCCTAAGTTTGCCAAAGTATCCGCTTCTTTGTTTTGGTGCCTTTCTATATGAAAGATTGTGGCCTTTTTGAAATTTTTCAATAGTTTTTTTGCCTCTGCAAATAGAGGCTTTAGGTGCTTCTTTTTCACTTTGTATTCCCCTTTCAACTGTTTCACCACCAATTGGGAATCTGAGAATATCTCTATCTCTTCTACATTTAAGGATAGGGCTTTTTTTAATCCCTCTATAAGAGCTTTATACTCTGCCACATTATTGGTGGCTACACCTATATATCCCCAGCCCTCAATGGTTTGTGTCTCTATTTTTAGTATGTATCCAAATCCAGCGTGCCCTGGGTTCCCCCTTGAAGCTCCATCTACAAAGAGTTTAGCCTTCTTCATCTTCTTTCTTCTCTTCCCAGAAGAAGAGAATTCTTCCACAGAAAGGACACTGTATGATTTTGTCGGCTTTTTTCACTTCCAAAAAGGTTTGTGGAGGGATTTCCATAAAGCATCCCATGCAGGTTTGATTGGTTGCCCTTACCACAGCGTTACCCCGTGTGTTTTTTATTTTCTCGTAAAGCCTTTTTACATCATCGCTTAATTTCTCCAAGATGTTATCTCTTTCCTTTTTAAGTTCTTCTATCTCTTGTGAGATTTTATTTAAGAGTTCTTCACACTCTTTTTCTTTTTTCTTCAAAAGTTCCTCTATCTCTTTTACCTGTTTTTCTATTTCTTTTATACTTTTCTGGGCTTCTTCTGTTTCGTCAAGCAATATTATAACCTCGTCCTCAGTTTTGCTTGTCTCCTCTTTCATCTTTTCTATCTCCCTTAAAAGGGCTGCATATTCTTCGTTTGTTTTTACTTTAAAGAGCTTGGCTTTTCTTTCCGTTATCTTTTCTGCCAGCTCTTCAAGATATTTTTCTTTTTCCCTTCTTTTTAACTCAAGTTGCTTTAGTCTTTCTTTTTCACTCTTCAATTTGTTTTGGGAAGCTTGTAAATTTTTTTCTATCTCTTTTAAATTTTCCGGTATAAGCTTTTTATCTTTTTCCTTAGCTTTTATAAGTTCGTCCAGGGTTTGAAGTCTTATAAGAAGCCTTAACTCTTCAAGCATTGTATCCTCCTTTATATATATTGAAATAAATCTTTCTGTTTTTCTGATATTTTGATATCAAGACGTGTTTCTCTACTCAGTATTGAATGTATAATCTGACAAAAGGGATACTCTGTGTAAAAGTGGCCTGCATCTATAACACTCAGTTTGCCCTTTGCCTTTTGAGCCTGATGATATTTCACATCTCCTGTTATGTAACAGTCAGCTCCCTTTTCTATGGCTGTGTCTATAAGATCTCCACCGCTTCCAGGGCATATAGCCACTTTGTGTATCCTATTTTTCCCAGGAACAACCTTTATGC
>JALVKL010000139.1 GCA_027033775.1 bacterium
AAGGAACAACTGGCTTTGAGGATGCTGGCATCACAAGCCATGGTGAGCCATCAAAAGTTAAGAACAGGGAACATATCCCCTGAAGAATTTATGAAGGTTATAAAAGCCGCAGATGTTCTAACCGAAGCACCTATATTTATAGACAATACACCAGCCATATCTGTGCTTGAGATGAGAGCAAAGGCAAGAAGACTTCAGTCAGAACACGGACTGAAACTCTTGATAGTGGACTACCTGCAGTTAATGAAGAGTAAAGGAAGAACAGAAAACAGACAGCAAGAGATATCAGAAATTTCGAGAGCTCTTAAATCCTTAGCAAAAGAGCTAAATATACCTGTTGTAGCTATATCTCAGCTGTCAAGGGCAGTGGAATCAAGGCAAGACAAAAGGCCTCAACTCTCAGACTTGAGGGAATCGGGAGCTATAGAACAGGACGCCGATGTGGTGATCTTCATTTACAGGGAAGAGGTATATAGAAAAACCCCTGAAAATATTAATGTAGCAGAGATAATAATAGGTAAGCAGAGGAACGGCCCACCTGGTACAGTCAAGCTCACTTTCCTCAAGGAGTTTATAAAGTTTGAGAATTATGAAGAAAGAAATATTCTTGATTTTAGCGATTAGCCTCATAGCAGCTACCAAGACAGTATCCTTACTGGATCAGCTGGTATCAAAATTTGAAAAGATAAAAAGCATAAAAGGCTCTTTTTCCCAAACAGTTGTATTCCCCGATGGGAAAGAGAAGGTATTTCAAGGAGTATTCTATGTAGTAAAAGGAAGAAGCAGATGGGAATATTACAGTCCCACCAAACAGGTTGTGATCACCGTGGGAGATAAAATTTACATATATGATCCTGCAGAAAAGATCCTACAGGAAGGAAAAATGGATATACCTTTTTTCCTTTCAGGAAACATAAAAGCTGATGTTTCAAAAATAAAGAAAAACTTCCTCTTAAAAGAAGAAGGAAGCGGTTTAATTCTATACCCCAAAAATGAAAGCAATGTGAGTGAAGTAACAATAGTGTTTGACAGCAAACTAAACATAAAAAGGATCATCACAGATTATAAGACAGGAGAAAAAAGCACCCTTATTCTGTCAAATATCGAATATAATGCGAATATTCCCAAGAAATTGTTCACTATAAAGGGGCAGCAATAAATGTACGCAGAACTTTTATATCATAAGGCAACAAAAGCAGAAAGGCTGTTTGCCTTTGTAATAGATTTAGCCTTCATAAAATTTGTGATGCAAATTATGGCTCTACTAAACATGAAGATTTATGGCTTTGAGATTTTCATTATATACTTCACCATTATGCACTGGTTAAGCGGCCAAACACTGGGTAAGTTCTGTTTGGGGCTGAAGGTGCTCAATAAAGACGCTGATGAACCCAATTTTTTTCAAGCACTAATTAGAACTTTCCTTTATCCCATAGCTTTTTTAACTTTATATCCTATCCATGACAAAATTGTGGGAACCGTAGTGGTTAGAGAGTGAAAACCCTTGATAAATATATAATAAAAGAGATCATACCGCCTTTCATTGGTGCCTTTTGCATAATATCCTTTACCCTTATAATCGGCAAAATTGTAGATTTAATAACCCTTATTCTTGGTGGGGCATCGCCTATAAAGGTGATAGCACTAGTAATAGCTGTTTTAACAGCGTCCCTTGGATTTTCCATTCCACCTTCCTTTTTAGTAGGATGCACTGTAGCCTTTGGAAGGCTCTCTTCAGATATGGAAATAACAGCAATAAAAAGTTTAGGAATCTCTGTAAGAAGAATAGCAATGGCAGCACTGGCACTGGGATTTTTCGTTTCAATTATAGTACTGATAGTAAATCTGTTTATTGCCCCTGTGGGAAGTAAAATAACCAAAGGCATAATAACCGATATAATACTCTCTCAGAAAGAATTGGGGTTAGAGGCGCGTAATTTTACTGAACTTATAAAAGGCATAACCATCTATGCCAAGGAAAAGGAAGGAGACTGGCTCAAGAACATCATGGTATTTGATATGAGATCTAAAAACAAAACAAACATAATAGAAGCCGAAAAGGGAAAGATAAAAAGAGATAAATCTGGGAATATAGTGTTTTATCTAAAAAATGGAAGAATTGTGGTGCAGGGCAAAAAACACCTTCAATTTCTAAACTTTAAAAAATACACAATATCCCTAACGGCAAGCTTAGAAGACATATTCAGAAAACCTGTAAAAAGAGAGCTCACATTTCCAGAGCTTATAAAGAGATTGAAGAAAGAGAAGATGAGAAAAGAAAAGGAACATTACATGGATACTTTAGTTCATTTATATAAAAGATTTGCCCTTGCCTTTTCTCCCCTGGTATTTGCTTTAATAGGAATACCCATATCTATAGGTTTTCAGAGAAAAGAAAAGTGGGCTTCCTTTTTGATATCCCTTTCCCTTTTTATGGCATATTTCGGAATCCTCTCCTTTTCTCAAAGGCTCATCTACCAAGGGCTTCCACCTTTTATATCTGCGTGGCTACCAAACATAATCCTTTCTTTATTAGGAATTCTTCTTTTTATAAAAAAGATAGAAGGGGTCTCCCTTTGAAAGTCTTTGAAAAATATATATTTAAAGAACACGCCAAGATATTTACCTTGGTGTTACTTTCCCTTGTATCAATCTATTTTTTGGTAATTTTTTTGGACATTTTAGATGACGTATTGGAAAAGAAAGCCCCTATCATATACGCAATAGAAGCATCACTACTAAAAATACCCTTTGGAATAAAAGAGATAGGTGCCACTGCGATTCTCATATCGGTCATTGTATTTTTAAGCATATCCTCAAAAAACTTAGAGCCTGTCATTCTCAATTCCCTTGGGATACCGGTAAAAAACCTTATCAAACCCCTTATCATACAGGCATGTATATTTTCTGTATTTTTGCTGATCAATAACAACTACATAGCTCCGTACTCATTCTATATTAGTAAAAACATCGTTGAATCTCAGATCTTTAAAAGAAAAAAGAAAAACCGAGTAAAACCAACAAAGATGTGGGTAAAATACAAAAATTATATATGTTACATTGGTGTATTCAATGACAAAAAGATACTGGCAAAGGATGTCAGATGTGTTGAAACCAAAGAAAATGAAATAAAGAAACTCATAAAAGCCCGTATGATAGTGTGGAAAGATGGTAAATGGGTGGGCTATAATGTGAGCCAGTGGGACATAACAAAAGAGAAGCCGAAAAAAATTTCTTACAAAACAAGACCCATAAAATTTTTCATAGAGCCTAACGATTTAAAGGAAAGAAAAAAACAGAAAGAAGAGATGAACTCTTCAGAGCTGAGAGATCTAATAAACGATCTTAAAAAAGAGAATATGCCAGCTAACCGATATTTATCGGAATACTACAACAGAATATTTCTTTCCCTTTCGCCCATTATAATGGTGATATTTGGTTTCCCTTTGGGTGTATCAAAAGGAAAAAGATCAGGAGCAATAATAGGAATAATAAAGGGATTGGTAATAGCTTTTTCCTTCTGGTGTGTTTATTACACATTCTCCTATATGGGAAAAGAGGGATGGATACCGCCCCTTATTGCATCTGCCATACCCCTTATTATTTTTACTTTAATAGGAAAAAAATTGATGGAAAGGACAGATTCATGATATACCAAGAGCCTGTATTCAGACCACCCAGCGAAGCCTATTCTGTAATACTGCAAGCAACCATAGGATGTTCATACAATAAATGCACTTTCTGTGGGATGTATAAAACCAAAAAATTTACAGAAAAAAGCATAGACGAAATAAAAAAAGATATAGCCTATTTAAAAACATTAAATCCTCGAGCTAAAAGGGTATTTCTGGCAGATGGAGATCCCTTAATTGTTAAAACCGAGAAATTAATAGAGATAATCAACCTGATAAAGGAAAACTTCCCCTATCTGGAAAGAATATCTGCGTATGCCACTCCACAGAATCTTCTGGTAAAGACAGAAAAGGAGCTAAAAGCGATAAGAAAAGCGGG
>JALVKL010000140.1 GCA_027033775.1 bacterium
GTGGATTCCATATCTTCTGAAGAGACTCCAAAAGAGGCTTCCCTTTCCGATGTGTATATAGACCCGAAAGGAAGGCTGTATTTGCTTAGTGAAGAAATGGGAAGGGTATATGTCTTTGACCAAGAAGATAAACTTCTATTCAAGGCTGGAAAGAAAGGGGGAATTCCTAGAAAGCTAAGCAGACCAAGAGGAGTAGCGGCAGATCCCTCAGCGGGATTTATATACATAACAGACTATATGAGACACTGTGTGCAGGTAATGGATTACTCAACTGGAAAGGTTATAGGAGAGATAGGGGGAAGAGGTTGGGGACCTGGATGGTTCAATTATCCCACTGATATAGACGCCTCAGCCACAGGATATATCTATGTATGTGATACCTTCAACGACAGAGTTCAGGTCCTCAAAGTAATTTTAAAGTAAGAATAAATCCTAATATTTATGACATTTTAAACATACTCTGCTACCGGCCCGTGGTGCGTATAGCAGGCTTTCATAAGGTGATCCATGTGGATTATGACAGCTACTACAGGTGAGCTTCTCATTAGTGCCTGGGATCAAAGGCCCTACAACTGGATGAGCTACTATAGGATGCCCCTTTTTAATCTTACCAAATCTTGGATGACAGCTGATACAAACCTTAAAGGGTGTATCATAAAGCTGTTTAGGGTAGTCGGAAGCATGAGGATCATGACAAATAACGCACCCTTTAGCCGACAAGATGGGATGAAATCTATAACCCTCAGAGGAAAACTCCTTGGCTTTATCCCTATGACAGGCAAGGCACAAACCCTTTTTAGGCTCGTATTTCAGCAAAAATCTAAAATTTCCCTCATGGGGATCATGACACGCAGTGCAGTTCCTGGCAGCAAAGGGACCATGCTGATAAAGCATCTTTCTCCACACCAAGGGGGCAAAATGGCACTGGGAGCAGAGAGAAAAATCGCTGTTTCCCTTTAAACCAAACCTCACCCCTTTAACATAACCAGAGCTGTGACAGGAAAAACATTTCCTTTTTGCAAAAGGACCATGCATATAAATTCTGCTTCCCTTTTTAAATTTGTGACAGTTAAAGCATAACTTTCCAGAAGCCTTTAAAGAATGGCACTTATTACACCTTTTCTCAATTTTTTTTCTGTGGAATTTAAAAGAGATTGTGCTATTTTTTTGTTTATAAATTAATCTTAAAGCCTTTCCCTCAGGATCAATGTAAAAGAGATTTCTTCCCTTCTTGAGCATAAGAAGGTAATGATAGACTGCTACTTTATTTTCTTTCTTTACGAAAAGGAATTTAGCCTCAATACCCCTTTTAACCACTACCCTGGCACCATCAGTGGCAGTAAAAACTAAATACAGCTTTCCTGAATTCACCACTGCATTGTTTTCAGGAGTCATAATCTCAACGGCAGTGGCACAGTAGGATAAAATTAAAAGAAGAGAGAAAATAAAGCAAAGCAACCTCATCTCTCAAGGATTTCCCACAATTTATAACATCTATTTAAAGCCTTTCGGTAAAACTGAGAAGATTTCTTCCAGCTACCTTTTGCATAGTAAATATCTCCTAAAAGAACAGAAATGTCAGGAGATTCCGGTCTAGTGAACACAAGTTGATTGGCCAATTTGAGAGCTTCATCCAACTTGCCTTTCGTAAGCAGGTACCGTGCCTTTAGCACCAGTACTCTAAAATCATTAGAGGTTTTTCTTTCCAAAAGCTCTATAACTTTTGAAAGCTCATCACTTTTACCAGTTTCCAAATAAGCCACAGCAAGACCCAAATAGGCCTTAATAAAACTCCCATCCGCACCAACGGCTTTCTTAAAGGCGTCAATTGCCCTCAAGGGCATACCTCTTTCGAGCATGGTTACACCCAGTCTGTAAAACCTGAGGGCTTCCTTTCTATTCTCAGGAAGCTCTTTCTGTTTCGGATTGAGTTCCGCTTTTGCCTCTTCTTCTGTCTTTATGCCAAGGGCAACCTCTATATACAATTTGGTGATTTCTGGAAGATTGTAAGTATACCCAAAGCCCTTAAAAATTCTTCCCTCTCTTGCTATCAGCAAGGATGGCATAACAAATATACCAAAATACTTATAAACTTCCTTATCCTTGTCCACAAGAACAGGACCAATGTATCCGGCTTCAGAGAGCACCTGCTTAATCACTTTAGGATCATCATTTTGAACGTTTATAGGATAAAAATCAAAGGGAAGCTCATTTTTAAAATTCACAATGCCTTTTATAGCCCTTAAAGAATGCTCCTTCTTAAATTTTGAATCTGCTCCCCAAAACAGAAAAACCACTATCCTTTTTTTCATAAGAGACTTTACATCAACAACCTTTCCGCTATTTAAATCAAAGACCCTGGCATTGGGAACAACTCCCCCTTCCCGTACCGATCTGAAAGGAAAACTCTGAGCAACTATTTCCACTGGGATCAACAACAATAATATTAATAGAAATTTCTTCACCGCTCATCCCCCCTTCAATGTTCATATTTTACTGGATGAACCCTGTCATATCTTTGAGGTTTATGGCATCCCACCACACAACTTCCCCCTGTCTTTGTAATTTTAAAATGTATAGGATAGCTCCAAGCTCCGAAAGGAACCTCTGTTCTTATGTGCTTAGGTTGGACACTAGCGTGGGGATCATGACAAGCCTTACAAGACCTGCCCTTCTGTCTATGAACATGAAGATAATGTAAATTCAGATCACCATTTCTAAAATTGGTGAGGGTAACTGTTCTTGCATCCCTTGCTATATACTTGTTGTGACACTCAAAACACAGAGCATACTTGCCCTCAGAATAGGGAGTGTAAAATTCTGGAGGGAAATATTTGTTTAGAAGTTTTGCATAAATGGATCCATGAGGTTTATGGCACGCATCACAATCGCCATCACTTACAGGTCCATGCAGGAATTTACACCCTTTTACATAATCCCCGAGATCTACATGACAAGAGAAACACAATCCAGGAAGATTCTTTTTAAGCTGAGCTCTAAAATTGGATGAATGAGGAGTATGGCAAGCTGTACATCTTCCCTCTTTTACGGGTTTATGATGATATTTAGCTGTACTCATATCTTTAAATACATCAGGATGCATCTTTATATGACAGTCTCTACACAGCTTTGGTTGAGGAACGATCAATTGAGCCTTATAATCTGAACCGTGAGGATCATGACACTTACCGCAATCTTCAGCTACAGGTTTATGGACATGCTTTCTCTTAAACTCTTTCAAACGTTCTTTGTGACACTCAAAGCATACGGCCCCCTTTTTGAGCGGTGCTATAAGCAGGAAATCATTGTGGGAAGCGTGTGGTTTATGACAAGCTACACAATCCCCTACAGCCACAGGACCATGTAAAAATTTGTGTTTAACCATGAAGCTATCATGACACTGAAAGCACAGATCCTGAATGGACTTTCCTCTTAGCTGATATTTTTGAGAGGATTGGTGGGGATCATGACACGCGACACATTCTCCATCTTCCACAGGTGGATGTATCACTTCTTGAGAAAACTCCTTTATCTTGGCCTGGTGACAGGCGTAACACAAATTACCCCCTTCTCTCTCTAAAAAATTAGGACGAAAGGAGCCATGAGGATTATGACAGCAAATACAGACCTTAGCACCCACAGGACCATGCACATATTTGGCTTTGCCCATATTGACATGGCACTTGCTATTGGAACAACCTGCAGAGGTGGGGATTATAGATTTATAACTGCCCCTCTTAATCCTATGGCATTTCTCACAAGAGGGTATAGTTATATATTTGTGAATATAAAATCTTCTGAATCCCTTGGGAACACCTTTCTTTCCCTTAGGGGAGTAGAAAACCCTTATAGTAAGCCTGTTTTTGCCTTCTATTATGTATATTTTGTTCAACCCTTTATATAAATCAACGATGGCAAAAAAAGCTCCCTTACGGACAGGAACCTTTCTATTACCCTTTACCCTTACGCCTTTAATCTCTACATA
>JALVKL010000141.1 GCA_027033775.1 bacterium
AATGGATTTTATTGCTGTAGCAGCATTGCCATCCCCATACGGATTTACAACACTCTCAAGTTTTCTTTGAAACTCAGAAGAATAGAGAGTATCAAAAGCCCTTTTAATGTCATTATAATATGGTTCGCAATCTATAACACTCTTTGCTTTTACCCTGCCTTTCTGTCTATCTCCTATATTGATTGTCCCAATCTTAAATGAAGGAGCTTCTACAATCCCACTTGAAGAATTTCCAACAACAGCATCTACATATCTCATAGTTGATAAATATAGTTGTTGCCCCATATTCACAAAAGAAATTGCATTATTAGAATTTTTTTGAACAAAATCATCTATTAAGCGATTTATAGACCTTCCTTCAGTATCCGCATTAGACTTGGTAAATATCAGCAATGTATCTTTCATTTCACTCAATACTTTAAGTAACTCTTTAAAATGCTTCTCTGATTTACCTTTTTCTAAAGTAACAGGATGGAATGTTATAAGAAGATTTCTTTCGTTAAATTTCCTGCCTATCTTTTGTTCTACTTCTTCTTTACTTAAGAGTTTCATTCTTTTTATATTATCTATGCCTAATGCTCCAACATTAAATACTCTACTTGGGTCTTCTCCCAGCTGTATAACCCTTTTTCTATATATTTCTGTTGATGTAAAATGTAGATAAGATAATTTGGTGATGGAGTGTCTAAAACCTTCATCGTACGATCCCAAGGTAGTTTCTCCTCCATAAAGATGAGCTATAGGAATTTTTAAAACATAACTGGCAATGGCAAAGGATAAAGCTTCGAATCTATCTCCAAGTATAACTACTATATCAGGCTTTAATCTTGATAGGGTTTCTGAATAACTGATAATCCCAAGTCCTATTGATTTTGATACACCTATTGATGTATCAGAAGAAAGCAATATTTCCACTTTTTCATTTATATTAAAGCCATCTTCTTCTATTTTTTTATATGTTAATCCAAATTCTGGAGATAGATGCATTCCTGAAACAACTAACTGCAACTCCAAATCGGGATCTCTATCTATTTCTTCCATTAGAGGTTTTAGCAACCCATACTCAGCTCTTGTTCCCGTGAAAATACATATCTTTTTCATCATATCTTTATTAATTCATCTTTTTTAAAGTCCCTCTGTGCTTTCCTTCCTATTATTTCTCTCCATCTCATTGGAGATATGCCTGTGCCAGGTCTTTTAGTTGTGAGATTTTCTTCTGTTAATATTTCTCCTTTCTTTATAGGTCTTTTAGCCACAATACTTTTTCTTACTATAGGAATGTTTTTCTTTTCAGAAGGTGAAGGTTTTTTTATACTGTCTCCTATTGCTTTTTCAATGTTCCTTATAGCTTTTATCATTGTTTTCAACTCTCCAGGATCGAGACTAGCTTTGTGATCAGGACCTGGAAGATTTTTATCTAAGGTAAAATGTTTTTCTATAACCTCAGCGCCAAGAGCAACTGCAGCTATGGGAACTTCTATTCCAAGTGTGTGGTCAGAATAACCCACTCTAACCTTGAAAGCTTCTTTAATTGTGAGCATTGCCCTTAAGTTAACGTCTTCAAAAGGCGTAGGATATTCAGTATTGCAGTGAAGTACAGTTATATTCTCTTTTTTTGTTCCACTTTCTATCAAGACATCAAGAGCATCTTCTATTTCGCCAAGATCAGCCATTCCTGTAGATAAAATGACCTCTTTTCTGTAGCTTCCAATTTCTTTTAAAAGAGGATAATTGGTTATTTCCCCTGATGCTATTTTAAACATTTGTAAACCTAAATCTTTTAGGAAACGGGCGCTTTCTATGTCAAAAGGAGATGATAAGAATAAAATTCCCTTTTCGTCACAGTATTTTTTAAGCTTCTCAAAATCGGCAAATGAAAGCTCCAGTTCTTTCACCATTTCCAGTTGGCTCTTTTCTTCTCCCAAATTTTTCTTTTGATACTCAGCCAAAGGTGTATATGAAGATATGGCACTTTCAGCTTTAAAGGTTTGAAACTTAACAGCATCAGCTCCTGCTTCTATTGCAACATCAACAAGCTTTTTAGCTAATTCCAAACTACCATTATGGTTAACGCCTGCTTCTGCTATAATAAAGGTCTTCATATTTGCTCCTTGTAATGAAAAATTCTGCCATTTGAAAATCTGTGAGATCATCTATATCTATAGAGTATCTTCTGTCCATTATGTATGCAAAGGAGTTTTCCAGAAAGAAAGTTTTTCTTTCAAGAAATTGAGAAATACTGCATATAAATATTGCTCCGTTTAGTCTATAATACTTTGGCAAGTCTTGACTTCTTTTGTTTAAAATTTCTTTTTTAATGAAATCCTTCATGTTCAGATTTTCAGGTAAGGTATTGCACCACTCAAGTGGGCACTCAGTTTCGCAAACAGATATAACAGCATCTGCATTTTTCATATCAAGAAGTTCTATAGCTTCATCGATGTGTTTGGATGTCCTGAGCGGGGATGTGGGCTGAAGCAAGACTACGTAATCATAGTTTCCCTTTATATTTTTTATTGCGTGTTCTAGAACAACAACTGTAGAAGCAGTATCTGTAGCAAGCTCATATGGCCTTTTTATTCCTTCAACTTTATATTTTTCGGCTATGGATAATATTTTATCGCTGTCACTTGATACAACAATTTTATCTAAATACCTGCTATTCAAGGCAGCCTCTATTGTCCAAGAAATCAAAGGCTTTCCTGCAAGATCTAAAATATTTTTATTGGGCAAGCGCCTGCTTTCACCACGAGCAGGAATTACAGCTAAAAAAGTTTTCCCGTTATACATAGGCGTCTTCCCACACAGAACTCAATTTACTGAGAGCCTTTCTATATTCATCCCACTGTCCAATATCTATGTAATCTCCTTCAGAAACAGGATAAGCCAGAACTTTTTTGTCTTCCTCCAGTAATTTTTCTATTAATTCATTCATATCGTAGGGCTTATCCTTAGGAATATACTCTAATACCTCTCTCTTAAAAACATAAACTCCTGTATTGATCTGGAAGGAATGCTCAGGTTTTTCCTGTATGGATTTAACTAAACCACCTCTACAAGTGTTAACCACTCCATAAGGAATTCTATAGTGCAGGATTGCTGTTATAGCAGTAAGCCAAGCCTCATTACTTCGGTGAAACTCAAGAACCTTTTCGTAATCTGTATCCACCAAAACATCGCAATTAGACAGAATAAAGTCAGAATGTATTTTATCTTTCAGTAAACTCAATCCTCCTACGGTGCCAAGAAATCTGTCTTCTGTTAAAAACTCTATCTGGTAGTCTCTAACAGTCCCATTAAAGTAAGCCTTAATAAGCTCACTTTTGTAATTGAGCAGCATAAAAAATTTTGTAATCCCAAAGGATCTGAACTTGTCCATAATGTGTTCAACAATTGTTTTGTCACCAACAGGTATTAGAGGTTTGGGAAGTACTTGGGTGAAGGGTTTAAGACGCGTTCCTCTGCCACCAGCCATAATAACCACAGGAATGTTTAAGGTACCATTTTTCTTATAGTTTATAGATGTACCATCCTTTGAGAACACCTGAGACCAGGTGAGATAGTCAACAATCCGATTGTTATCGTCTAATACAGGCAAAACTTCTATTTTCTTTCTTAATAAGATCTTTCTTATCATATTGGTATTGGATACTTCACTTATGTGAATGGTTATTGGCTTTCTATTGAAAATCTTTTCTATAGTTCCATTTAATTTTCCTGTCCTTATTATGTATCTTCTTATATCTCCGTCTGTAAGCGTTCCCAGCAATCTTCTAGAGTCATCGGTTACCAGCAGTGTTTTTTCTGCTGTTTCGTCCAGCTTTTTCAAAGCCTCTTTTATGGTTATATTAGGTTGCACAAATAT
>JALVKL010000142.1 GCA_027033775.1 bacterium
ATGACACTAAAGCCTTTATTCATCAACTTGAAGATAAATGGCAGTCTATTTCAGGGATAAATCTCGATGAGGAGATGACCAATCTAATAAAATTTCAGAGAGCCTATGAGGCATCAGCCAGATTTATTACAGCGGTGGATGAGATGATAAATACTGTGGTCAATAGAATGGGAGTGGTAGGAAGATGAGAATAACAGATAACATGATTATAGAAAGATTCTTGAGGATGCATCAGGAGATAATGGAAAGATTAAACAAGGCTACCTATCAGCTTTCTTCTGGAAAGAGACTTTATGCTCCCCATGAAGATCCTGTGGGAACATCTCAGATATTAAACCTTAAAAGAAGTATCATGGAGATGGACAGATTTCTTAAAAATATTGATGAAGGGAAGGCTTGGCTTGGTATTACTGAGTCTGCCTTTAAAAAGGTTGAGGATTATTTGAAGAGGGTAAAGGAGCTTACCATTTCAGGAGCCAATGATGATAAGGATGCCAGCTCGAGACTTGCCATAGCCCAGGAGTTGGATGAGATATTTGGAGAATTGGTGGACATGGGAAACACAAAATCCATGGATAGATACATATTTGCTGGAACCAAAACCAATGTTCCTCCCTTTTCCAATCCTGATCAGAATTCTATAAAGCTAAAGACTGCAGGAGCTATTGCTTCTTTGGAAGCTTCTGAGGCATTCTCCGATATATATCAGTTTTCCGATGGTTCCTATCGCCTTTTCTTAAAAAGAGAGGGAACAGACAGAATAGCTATTTGGTTAGTGGATAGCTCTGGCAGAGTTGTCCAGATAGATTCCAATGGCTCAGATGATAGCGGAGAGAGTTACAATGTTACAACAGATAAGGCTTATATACCCGTTTCCATCTCCTCTGACGGAAAGGCTTATGGAGTTTTTGATACTGGAAGAGGTGTGAAAATAGTCTTGAATGGTGTACCCATAAATTCCTTTGACAGCACTCAAGTTATAGATTTTGAGTATAAGGAAGGTGGTACGGTAAGTTACAGAGGAAACAACGAGGAGCAGTTCATACAAATAGGATACCATGGATTTGTAGCAGCTAATGTTTCTGGTGAGGATGCCTTTAAAGGATCCAAGAAACTTCTTGCTTCTCAAGGAACTTTCAGTGGTTTAAGTGAAGGCACTCCTTGGGCTAATATAAATGTACCCGACGGCTCCGTCTATAACATAGAAGGTATTACCCACTCTGGTAAGCCTGTTGGTGTGGCCACTGTAGTGGCACCTAACGCTGTTGATTTTGAGAGACTGGGCAATCCTGGATCTGGTGTGTCTGGAGTTGTGCTGCATTTTAATATAGCAGATGGGAAAACGGGCAGTATAATCTCTTCTTCTATAACTCTATCTGTTCCTGCAACTTATGAGAGTATAGATGAGGTGGTGAATGCCCTAAAGGCACTTCTTGATGCCAACGGTGTATTAAAGGATAAGGTTGAGGTTAAAAGTGAGGGAGACCATTTGGTCTTTCATTTAGTAGATCCTGGAGCCAATTATCTTTCTATAAAAGAGACAGATCAAGCTGGAAATACCATCTCTTATTTAGGAATAGGGGAGAGGATAGGAGATTGGGGCAAAGATACACAGTACATTGTCTCAGACAAAATGCTTGCCAAAGGTGTCTATCTCACAGCTTCAGAGACCTTTAATCTTATAACTTCTACCAGTATAACAATAACAGCTCATGCCACTAACAACACTCCTTTGTACACTGTTGATGCTGTAGAACCCAAGTTTTACAAGCCTATAACTGCAGGCTCTGTTGTTGGTGTTTCCGTGGGAGGAACCCTTTATACATGGACGGCTCCTTCAAATATAAACACCTTTGATGAGCTCATAGATGCTTGGAATGACTCAGCAAACTGGTCTGGGGGCTCTCAGCTTCCTCCTGTGGCCATGGTAAAGGAGGATGATACACATTACAGAATGGTTTCCTTGGTGGATTCTTCCGATATGAGGTTTTCTGTCTCATCGGGAAGTGAAGTCCTTTACATTATGGGACTCACCTACAATGAATCTGCCACGAACTATGTGGTTTCTAGTAATACCAATATGACTCCTAAAGAGTATGAGGCTTTAATCTTATCCTATGATATTACTCAGCAGTCAGGTGGCGTTGTTGAGGCTCATACTGACGGTTTGGGAAATGTGGTTATAAGAAGGTCTGATGGACCCTTCACCTTTTCCTTTTCATCTTCCAGTAAACTGAGATATGGCTTTCCTGCCATTGAGAATCCTGATGGTTCCTTCACAGCTGAATCGAAACAGGAGACTCTAAAGGATTTGATAGACAGAGTTTATGATGTTTTCAGAGGACATGTAAAGGGATGGATAAAAGATGGAAGGCTCTATTTTGAGGACAGATTTTACGGCGAAAGTAATCTTGATATAAGCATATCTCCTCAGACCTCTAAAGCCACTTCTCTTTTTGACAGGTTCTTTGTGGCAAGGGAAGGCCAAGGTGAAGACATATTTGATGTTGTGAGGGATATCAAAGAGGCTATGGCAGAAAATATAGTGAAAAAGACTACAGGTATTCCCTCTTCTTGGAGAACTCAACAGGAGGATGCACCTGTTAGAAGTGAAATATATGTTGCTTCCTCTGGAGAATTCAAAGGAGATTATAATACCACTTGGCATGTCAGGGTAGATGCCATTAGGCACACCATTTCTGGAAGTGTGGTGGAAAACCCTGGATATACAGGCTTTTTTGCTGAATCGGAGTATAGCATTACAACGTCTTCCATTACTCTATCTGGATCCGCCAGTTTAGTTCTTCACAGAAGTAACGGAGAAGAGATACCTCTCTCTCCCACTGGAGCCATAACCCTTAATGGAACCTCATCGACAGTAACATACAGGTTATACATTGAGGAAGGCGATGTAGTCACTTCTGGAAACACCATTACAATAAATGGTAAAGGCGAAATTGTAGTGGAAACCCCTGGTGAATTTACCCAGTACGATGGCATAAATGATATTAAATATGTGAAATTTGATGGTTCTTTAACTTTAACTGTAAATAATGCTGCTAACATAAGGGCGGTTCCATCTAATGAGAAAACCAACCTTCTGGTTACCATAGAAGACTCCTATGGAAGGACTGTGAAAAAGTTTATAGTTTCTGATCCTCATAGAGATTACTATGTGGGAAGCGGTGTATATCTAAATTTTGGTGCTGGACAGTTTGTTTCAGGAGACACTTTTACCATGAAGGTAGGAAGCGGTGTTGAGCACCAAATTGGTAGGCTCAACACTGCACTAAATCAGGTGTTGAGATACCATACCGATATAGGTTCAAGGATAGAAAGGTTGAAGATGGCGGAAAATAGATACAATGTTTACAAGTCTCAAGCTGAAAAGAAAAAGGCTCCCATAGAGGATGCTGATGTTACAAAGGCTACCACAGATTTGCAAAAGGCAGAAACTGCTTTAAGAGCTGCTCTTCTTGCGTCGGCCAGAATGTTTACCCCTACACTCCTTGATTTTATGAGGTAGAAGGATGAAGCTTTTCACAACAAGGTTTGGTGAAATAGATATAAAAGAGGACGAGATAATCACCATGGTGGAGCCAATAATAGGTTTTCCTTATTCTAAAAGATACGTTATAGTGAATCATAGAAAGGGAAGCCCTTTTAAATGGCTCCAATCTGTGGATGACGGTTCTCTTGCCTTTGTTATTGTTGACCCAAGGTTGTTTAAGCCTGATTATGTGGTTCCTCTGGAGAAAGAGGATGCAGAAAAGCTAGAGATTGAGCGAGAAGAGGACGCTGAGGTATATGTTTTTGTAGTGATTCCAGAGGATCCTAAGGATA
>JALVKL010000143.1 GCA_027033775.1 bacterium
TGGTGCCGGGGCCCAGAATCGAACTGGGGACACGTGGATTTTCAGTCCACTGCTCTACCGACTGAGCTACCCCGGCACCAGTCTGAAGGACTTATTAAGATTATAAGTGCAGTTTGTCAACCCTAAAGAGAAGTTGTTTATAGGCAAAGATTATGGTAGCAAACCTCACATGGGAAGATTGAAGATAGTGGGTTATGTAGGCAAAAGAGAAGATCCTAAAATCTCCGGGTTTGTTTTAGGGAAAAAAGAATATTTAGAAGAGCTTGGAATACCAAAAGAAAAAGCCATTGATATATCAATGGTGCTAAAAGACATAAAAGCAACCTTAAGGGAGATTTTGAAAAAGGACGATGCAACTGTGCTGGTCTCAGGAGATCCTCTCTTTTTTAGTATAGGAGAGAAGCTGGTGGAAGAATTCAAAAACTGCACAGTGGTTCCAGAGATAAGTTATATGCAGATTGCCTTTTCAAGAATAAAAAAGCCTTGGAAAGATGCTCTTTTTTTAAGCTTACATGGAAGAGATATTAAAAATATTCTCACAGCTTTATCCCAAGAGAAAAGATTCGTATTTGTATTCACAGATAAAAAGAATAATCCAAGAGAAATTGCTAAATTCCTTGTTCACAATGATGTAAAAGATTTAAAATTTTATGTGTTTGAAAAGCTAAACAGAAAAGATGAAAGAATAGTTGAATGCAGTATCGAAAAAGCCTCTAAGGAAGATTTTGGCCAGCCAAACTGCCTAATAATAGAAAAAGAGAAAACCTACCCTGATCCATTACAGGATGAACTTTACCAAAAGAAAAAAGGGATTTTTACAAAAAGCCATATAAGGAGTTTGCTCCTATCGCTTATAGGTTTAAAAAGAAAAAAGATTGTGTGGGATGTTGGAGCTGGAAGTGGAGCTGTATCCATTTTTCTTTCCAAATTTTCCCATTTAGTTTATGCCATAGAAAAAAACGAAGATAACTTAGACATTATAAAGGAGAACAGAAGGAGATTTGGAGCTTGGAATGTAATACCTATAAAAGCAGAGGCGCCGGGTATTTTCCAGCAACTGGACAAACCTGAAGTAATTTTCGTGGGAACAGGTGCAAAAAATAATGTAATAGAAAAAGCTTATGAAATGCTTTCCCCATCAGGAACATTAGTAGCAACAGCGGTTACCCCTGAAAGTATAGAAAACTTTTTCAGATTAAAAAGAAAATTTAAAGGAGAACTAATCAGCGTTCACACAACCTTTTATAAAAATAAGCTACCTGATGTCAGGGCTCCGGTATGGATACTAAAAATCCAAAAGTTTATATAGTGGGAGCAGGGCCAGGGGATCCAGAGCTTATAACTCTAAAAGCTCAAAGGCTATTAAATAAAGCAGATGTGGTAGTTTATGCGGGATCCTTAATAAACCATGAGATACTAAGGTTATGCAAAAGAGAAGCCCTACTGATAAATAGCCATGGAAAAAATCTCCAAGAACTCACAGAGATAATGGCAAAGGCTGCCAGAGAAAACAAGATAGTGGTCAGACTCTCTTCGGGAGATCCCTCCATATATAGCTCCCTCAAAGAATTTAAAGAAGAACTGGAAAAAAGAGATATTGGTATTGAAGTAATACCGGGAGTCTCTGCATTTTCAGCCGCCTGCTCATCCATAAAGGAAGAATTAACTGTTCCTGAAGGGCCTCAAAGTGTGGTAATTACAAGGCTTCCTGGAAAAACCCCCGTCCCAGAGACAGAAGATCTATCAAGGTTCGCTGCCACAGGATCCAGCATAGCAGTATTCTTAAGTGCTGACAAAGTGAATGAGATAAAGAAGAAAGCTTTATCTGGAGGGCTTTCACCAGAAACAAAGGTAGCTGTAATTTATAAAGCAAGTTGGCCTGAAGAAGAAATAACACTAACAAATCTGGAAAACCTGGATAAAATAAAGGCAAAAAATCCAAGTGTTGTTTTGATCCTGCCTGGTTATGAAAGAAAAGGGAAAAGATCCCATCTTTACTCCAGAGCTTTTAAAGAGAATAAACACAATCATTGTGTATCTATAATTCAAATCTCCTCAACTGGAGAAAGAATAGCATCTAAACTTAAAGAGATGTTCTTGTCTGCTGAAATCATAAAAGGCAAAGACATACATGAGAAAACAAAAAAAGCATGGAAAAAATCCAATCCTATAATCTTTATAGGCTCATTAGGAATTGCTGTTCGAGCTATATCCAGCCATCTTAAAGATAAAATTAAAGATCCACCTGTTATATTGACAGATTTATCAGGCTGTTTTGTTATTCCCGTTATTGGAGGGCATAAAGGAGCCAATAAACTGGCAAGATTGATTTCCCAAAAATTGGGTGCTGTATGTGCCATAACAACAGGAACAGAGGTTACAAACACAGTATGTTTAGAAGATATAATAGAGGAGAGGAATCTCATATTCCTCGGAGGATCCACATTGGATTTTAACAAAAGAGCCATAGAAAAGAGAGAAATCTTCAGTATGGGCATGGGCTTTCACAAGGATGTATCAGCGGATATTATAAAAGAAGTCATTGAAATAGGGAAAAATCTTATAAAGGATGAATTTTCTGTATTTTCCACCATAGATACAAGAAAAGAGATAGCAAAGTCTGTAGTATCCTTGGTGATTCCTAAAAACTCTGCATTAATAGCGGTGAAGAAAGAAACCCTTTTGAGTTTTCCTTACAAAAGCAAATCCAGATCCCAAGACTTTTTAAATATTCCAGCAGTTGCAGAGCCAGCTTCTCTTGCAGTTTTACCAGAGGGAGAAATAGTAATACCTAAAAAGGTTCATAAAGGGGTAACATTTGCTATTTCAAAATGGAAACCAAGATGAGTAAACTCTTTATAATAGGAATTGGGCCAGGAGATTCTGAGCTTCTCCCACCTAAAACAGTAGAAGCCCTTAAATTAAGCCAGGCTGTAGTGGGCTACAGGAAATACTTGGATCAATTAAAAGACATTTTAAAGGAAAAAGAAATACACAGCTTTGAGATGGGAGAAGAGATAGAAAGATGTGAAAAAGCTGTGGATATAGCTTTAGAGGGAAAGACTGTTTCTTTAGTCTCCAGCGGAGATGCAGGTATATATGGAATGGCCTCCATAGCCCTTAAACTTGCTTTAGAACACAAGCTGGAAGCAGAGATTATACCTGGAATACCCGCTATAAGCTTCTGTGCATCAAGATTGGGTGTGCCTATAGGAAGCGATTTTGCCCTTATATCCCTTTCCGATCTTATAACTCCGTGGGAGATAATAGTATATCAACTGGACAGGATAGCTTCTACGGATATCACCGCTGTCATTATAAATCCTGGAAGCAAAAAAAGGAGATTTCATCTTTCAAAGGCAGCAAATATCTTTCTGAGGCACAGATCGCCAGATACTCCTGTGGGAATAGTGGAAAACGCTTACTCTAAAGACGAAAAAATTACTATCACCACACTCAAAGAGATAGAAGAAAAGGCCTTTGAAAATATGAACGCAACTGTTTTTATAGGAAATTCAAGAACTGAAGTAATAGGTGATTATATAATAACAGAAAGAGGATACTTTAAAAAATGGAGAATACCCTATATAGAGCTTGAAGTCACAGAAAATCCAGAAGCTATAGAAAAAAAGAGTTTAAATTTTGTAAAAGATCATCTTAAGGCCTTTAATTTTACAGAGGAAGAAAAAGAGATTGTGGCAAGGGTTATCCACTCTGTAGGAGATTTCTCCATCGCCTCTTTTATTAGATTTAATAACAATCCTATAAACATTATGGTAAATAAATCCCATGAAAACATATATGTTTTCACAGACACAGAAATGGC
>JALVKL010000144.1 GCA_027033775.1 bacterium
GTATTTGTCAATTATTAATCCAGGAAGACCGTCTCCTTCGCTGAAAAAAATTCTGTAGGCATTTGATTTAATGTTCAGCCTTTTTCTTAAGTTAAGTGCCTCTGCAATTCTATCTGCTATGAGATCCTCATTTAGATCTTCATCTTTAAAGGAATAAATTCTTGCTGTTATAAAGGAAGAAGGATTGGCGTATGCCGATGCTATAAACTCACCCTTTTCTGAAAGAATCTTTACATGCTCGCCAGGGGCAATTTCATCTATCTCTTTTATCCAGTTTCTCTGAATCCACAGATATCCATTCTTTACTCTCTTTTCTGCTTCTTTTTTTAACAGCAGCTTTTTCATTTTCTTGACACAGAAAAAGAGCAGGTTATACTTTTCAAGTCAAGGTTTGCCCCCGTAGCTCAGTGGAAAGAGCGCAGGGCTCCGGACCCTGAGGTCGGGTGTTCAAATCACCCCGGGGGCGTATAAATGAAAAAATTGGGAGGATTTTATGATAGATAAATTATTTGGTCTGTTCTCTAAGGATTTGGCAGTGGATTTAGGCACTGCCAATACCCTTGTTTATGTAAAGGGCAAGGGGATAGTTTTAAGGGAACCCTCTGTTGTGGCTATAGAAAAAGAGAGCAGGAAAATCCTTGCTGTGGGAGAAGAGGCTAAGAGAATGTTAGGGAAGACCCCTGGGAATATAGTGGCTATAAGGCCTCTTAGAGATGGTGTTATCACAGATTTTGAAGTTACTGAGACCATGTTGGCATATTTTATAAAAAGGGTTCACAATCGCCGTTCTTTTGTGAGACCTCGTATAGTAGTTGCGGTGCCTTCAGGGATTACTCAGGTGGAAAGAAGGGCTGTGGTGGATTCGTCTCACTCAGCTGGTGCAAGGGAAGTTTATCTTATTGAACAGCCTATGGCTGCTGCTATAGGGGCTGGGCTTCCCGTTCAAGAACCTGTGGGAAATATGATTGTGGACATTGGCGGTGGCACCACCGAGATAGCAGTCATATCTCTTTCAGGTATAGTTTACAGCCATTCTCTTAGGGTGGCTGGAGACGAGATAGATGAAGCTATAATTCAGTATATCAAAAGAAAGTACAATTTAATTGTAGGTGAAAGAACAGCAGAAAAGATAAAAATTACTTTAGGAGCTGCCCACCCTGAAGCTGTAAAAGACGAGGTTATGGAGGTGAAGGGAAGGGATATAGCTGAAGGGGTTCCTAAAGGCGTTAAGGTTAGTTCAAGGGAGATTATGGAGGCAATAGTTGATCCTGTTAATCAAATTGTAGACGCTGTGAAGGAATCTTTGGAAAAGATACCACCTGAACTTTCTGCAGATTTGACAGAAAGGGGAATTGTCCTTGCGGGAGGGGGAGCCTTACTCTCTGGGCTTGATCTTTTGCTGTCGGAAAGAACAGGGCTACCTGTAATAGTGGCTGATGATCCTCTCACATGTGTGGTGATGGGTGCAGGAAAGGTGTTGGAAGAGCTTACACTTCTGAAGAAGGTTTCATTGAGTTGAGGAAAACCCTTTTATTTTATGTTGTTCTTCTTTTTGCATCACTTGGGTTGGTCATTTCGGGAAATAGAGTGAATACTTTGGTAAACCTTCCTTGGCGGGTTACATCTGCTCTTTCTTCTTTGTTAATAAACATTAAAGAAGGTGGCAGAAGTGCTGTAAGATCTGTTGTTGAGATATCTAAGATAATCGAAGAGAATGAAAGATTAAAAAAAGAAAATCTCCTTCTTAAAGAAAAGTTAAGGGAACTGGCTTTCATAAAAAGGGAGAACAGCAAATTAAAAAGCCTTCTTAAAATAAAGAAATATCTTAAAACCCGTCTTGTTTTTGCCAAGGTGCTTTCTTGGACAGGGGATTATTGGGAGTTCAGTTTTTTATTGGATAAAGGAAGAGCGGACGGGGTTATTGAGGGCATGGCTGTTATTGGGGCTAGAGGGATTGTGGGCATTGTGGTTAAGGCAGATGCTCATACTTCCAAAGCCATATCTTGTTTGGATCCAAAGTTTGCCATTCAGGTTGAGGATTTTAGAAGCAAAGTTAGGGGTATACTTGTAGGTGACGGCAAAGCGCTTCGCCTTAAATACATACTGCCATCAAGGGATGTTAAGCCGGGTGATATTTTGGTCTCCACCGGAATAGGAGGCATATTCCCTGGGGGTATAGTTGTAGCTAAGGTGGTAAAAGTGAGTAAAAGTATAGAGAGTAGGTTTTTGGATATTGTGGCTCTGCCCACAGACAGATTAGAAAACAATTCTTTTGTTATCCTTATTGGGGGTGTGAAATCAGAGCACTAACCAAAGAGAGATTCAATTTTTTAGGTGTTTTTCTCTTTTTCATTTTCTTAAGGATTTTTCTACTCTTTTTTTATGATAGATGGTTCTTTAAGTTCATAGATATCATGGCGGTTTTTGTTATTTATCTCAATTTAAGGCTAAGACTGTCTGATAATTCATCTTTGTTTTTCAGCTGGATAGCTGGTTTTATAGAGGATATATTTTCAGGAACTATTTTGGGTGTTAATGCCTCATCTAAGGTTACAATCTCTCTTATTATCAGATTTGTTAGCAGGAAGATAGAAATCGGCAATTTCCCCATGCAGATTGTAATAGCCATTTTCCTCTTTGCCTTTGACGTTGTTTTTAAATACGTATTAATTACAACGATACTTCATATAGCATTGTCAGAACAGCTTATTTGGAGTATTATTCTGTTTAAAATAAGCATTAACACCATATTATTCGTGTTAATTTCTGCAATTTTGAGGTAAGGGGTGGGAAAGAGCATTTCTGTTGTAATACCTGTCTATAACGAGCAGGATAATATTGAGCCTCTTTATGAAGAGTTAAAAGAGGTGTTAGATGGGCTAAATCTGGAGTATCAGATAATTTTTGTAGATGATGGTTCTACAGATGAAAGCTGTGAAATTCTGGATGGCTTAGCAGATAAGGATCCCTCTGTATTTGTGATCCATTTTAGAAGAAATTTTGGCCAGACTGCGGCTATTTCTGCAGGTTTTGATTATGCTCAAGGAGATGTGATAATTACCATGGATGCAGATCTCCAAAATGACCCGCACGATATACCCAAATTGCTGGAAAAGATCGAGGAAGGCTACGATATAGTGAGTGGATGGAGGAAAAATAGGAAAGATCCTTATTTAACCAGAACTTTGCCTTCCAATATTGCCAATTGGATAATTTCAAAGGTGACTGGTGTTTATCTTCACGATTATGGTTGTACATTAAAGGCTTATAGGAAAGAGGTGGCAAAAGAGCTCAAGTTATACGGCGAACTGCATAGATTTATACCGGCTCTTGCAACTGAGATGGGAGTAAAAATTGCAGAGATACCAGTAAATCACAGGCCAAGATACAAGGGGAAAAGCAAATATGGTTTCAGTAGGGTTTTCAAGGTTTTATTAGATCTTTTGGTGGTAAAATTTCTTCTTTCCTACAGAACAAGACCTATAAGAATATTGGGAGGAATGGGCTTTCTCTTTTTTATTTTAGGGGCTGTTCCATTTTTCTATTTGATTCTCAAAAAGGTCTTTTTTGGAGCTTCCATAGGTCATAGACCCTTGCTCTTAATTTCCGTTTTGTTTTTGCTTGTAAGTATTCAGTTTATATCCATGGGACTTTTAGCGGAGATGATAGCAAGGGTTTATTTTGAGGGACAGGGGAAAAAACCATACTATGTTAGATATATAAAGGGTAAATCTCTTTGAGGAAGAATTTATTTTCTTTTGTGTCTATTTTGCTTCTTATATTGATCCTG
>JALVKL010000145.1 GCA_027033775.1 bacterium
CTCCAGTGAGTGATCTATATTTCATAACCACTCCCCAAAATAACATAGAAAGGGCAAGAGTGATCATAGCAAAATGAATTTCTTTATGTCTGAGGGATAAAAATCCAACAATAATCGAAAAAATAACAGTTACTATTATTCCTGTTATTATAGCCATGGGTAAAGGTATATTGAATTTGGCAAAGGCAATCCCTAAGCCATAGGCACTTCCTGAAAAGAAGATTGCATGTCCAAAACTTAGTAGGCCGCAATATCCAAACATAATATTGAAAGAGATAGCGTACAGAGAGAGTATAAAGATCTTTATAATCAGATATACAGTATAGTTGCCAAAAAGAAGGGGAGTTAAATAGAAAAATATAATTATAAAACAGAGTATTAGTTTATTAATAATCTTATCCATATATTCCCTCAGGCTTTACAGTTAAGACAAAAGCCAAAATGATATAAGATATGGCCATAGTAAGCTTGGGAAAAAACAAAGCACATAAAGATTCGGAAATACCAATTATTAGGGATGAAACAAGAGCTCCTTTCATATTTCCCAATCCACCCATTACTGTTATTATAAAAGAGTAAATAATTATTTTTTCACCCATGCCGAGGGAGGCTGAGCATATAGGTAAAGTCAGTGCACCTCCTAAACCTGCTAAAAAGGATCCCAAAAAGAAAGATACAGCGTAGATTATATTTGGATTAATACCGTTTATTATTGCAAGTTCGTTATTAGATACTAAAGCTCTTATCATTAATCCGAGCTTAGATTTCATCAAAAGTAAATATAGGAAAGCCCATATCAAAAATCCCATAAAGACTATGATGAGTGAATAAATGGGAAATTTTTTACTCATGATTGTGATTGTTCCAAGTTTTAAAGAGGGCATCATTTGTGGCACAGAGCCCCAGATAAATCTCACTATATCCTCAAACACTAAAACTAAACCGAAGGTTAGTAAAAGTTGAAAAGCAACAGGTAGAGAATAAATCGGCTTTATAAGAGTACGTTCACATATAACTCCTATTAAACCCACTAAAATAGAAGCTAATATTACTGCTAATGTAAAATTTCCCGTGTATTTGTAAAATGTTAAGGTGAGAAATGCTCCCAGCATATAAAAGGAACCATGGGCAAAGTTCAATACTCTGCTAACCCCGAAAATAAATGTTAATCCCACAGATACTATCCAGTATAACATGGCGGTTGATAGTCCCACCAATATCTGGAAAATCAGAGATTCTATCAATTTTCCCCCCTTGTAAGTTAGATAAAGGATCTGGGTCAATATCGACCCAGATCCTTTTATATTATTTCACAAAGTTAAAAACGGGGGATATCCTTTATAGGGTGGTGTTTCTTCAAAAGGAGGTCTCCTGTAATACATTTGTGCAGGTATACCGGATAGGTTTTCAAGTACAGGTATGGGATATTTCGGGTGTCGTTTGATTTGGCCAAAAGGAACTTCGTATACCGCTTGATGATCCTCCTTTCTTATCCACATAGCACCTATAGGTGAGTAGATTGTTAAGTTTTCTAAAGTTTTTATGTGGGTTTCAACATCCAAAGTTTGAGTTGTTTCTATAAGATGTTTTATTAGATACACAGCTGTATAAGAAGTAGCACCACTGTAAGCGGGTAAGTGCTTCCACCGTTTATAATGTGCTTTAACAAAAGCTTTGTTTAATTCAGTAGGTGGATATTGCCATATATATCTACCAGATACCCAGCACCCTTCAGGATATTCTTTTGCCAATGCTTCCATTGCATCAATTGAATATCCCATAGGATTTATCCATGCATATCCTCCATCATATTTCACGGCTTCAAAAAGTCCCATCTCTTTCGCTTGTCTTACAAAAGTGAAAAGATCCACTCCCCATTCTACTGTGTGTATTCCATCTGGCTTTTTATTCATTATAGAGGATATTAACGGCTTAAAATCAGTAGTGCCTATTTTAGCCCATGCTTCTCCTACAAATTCAACATCTGGTCTTAGTTTTTTCAAAGTTGCTTTAAACAACTCCCATGATGCATATCCGTACTCGTAGTCTGGATGTACACATGCCCATCTTTTAGCTGGTAGTTGAGCTGCTATTATAGCTGCCATGATTCCATCTTGGTAAACGGGAACACTCAATCTGAATACGTATCTGTTTTTCTTTTTGAAAACCATTTCTTCTGTTAATTTGTGAGTCGCAGCGTGTGTAACTAAAAGAAGTTTCTTTAATTCAGGCATTACTTGGGCTACTGCGAGGACAACACCGCTTGAATCTACACCAATAACAAAATCTACTTTATCTGCTTCTACCAATCTTCTAACCTGTTTTACAGCTTCTGCGGGTTTGGCACGAGAGTCTTTATATATAATTTCTACTTCACTACCTAAAATTCCTCCAGCTTTATTTATTTCTTCTACTGCAAGTAAAGATCCTCTTTTTTGTAATTCTCCATATGTTCCAAAAGGACCTGAGAATATAGCGATATGCCCTATTTTAATTTTGTTCTTCAGTTTTTTCCTAAAGGAGGAGGCATGGGATGGTCCTGTAAGGCTAACCGAACTGCATATAGCTGCTCCCGCTCCTATTAATCCTAACTTTTTTAAAAAATCTCTGCGATTTTCCAAACATTTTTTCATGGCTAACCTCCTAATGCTAATTTTTTATGTAAATCAGCAAATAATATGCCATTCTATCTATCGTGTATCTCAGTAAACTTGAAGGTTATTTATGTGACTTATTGAAATTAATTTAACATGTATTTGAAAATGATGTTAAATATACGGTAAATTCGTCCATTTGTGTTCCAAAAATAGTACATTGTGTTCGATTTTCCAAACTATGTATGTTTTCTACATTAGGCTATCTTTCTGAATTATAACAGCAATTCTCTCACCAGATTTGAGGTGGCAAGGGATTTGCTTCATTGTATAACTAAATTTGAAAGGAGGTTAAAATGAGAAGTTTTGAGGAGTATTTAGACAAATTGAGAGAAATGAGGCCCAATGTTTACATTGGCGGCGAGGCAGTTAGAAGAGATGATCCAAGACTCATGCCTGGTGTTAAAGTTATAGGCGAAACCTATAAACTTCCAAAAGATCCTGTATGGGAGAAGCTAATAACAGCAAAATCTTCTTTAATAGATAAAAGGGTCAATAGATTTAATTTCTTACCCCAAACTCCTTATGATCTCATTCAAAAGCAGAAAATGATCAGACTGGGGGCTCAAAGGGTCGGAGGATGTATTCAAAGATGCATGGGATTGGATGCAATTATTGCTCTTTCTATTTGTACAAAAGAGATAGACGAAAAATATGGTACTGATTATCACAAAAGATTTCAAGAATTTTTAAAATACTTTCAAGAGCAAGATTTATGTGCAGCTTGTGCTCAGACAGATGCAAAAGGTGATAGAAGCAAAAGGCCTTCTCAACAAGCTGACCCTGATACTTATGTGCACGTTGTGGATGTTAAAAGTGACGGAATAATAGTTAGAGGGGCCAAAATATCTATAACTATGGTGGCTTATGCAGACGAGATAATAGTGCTTCCTACAAGAGCTTTAAGGGAGGACGAGAGAGAATATGCTGTTGCTTTTGCCGTTCCTGCTGACTGGGAGAATATATATTTAATTACAAGACCTGTTTGGATTAGGGAAAGAAAATTACACAAGGCTCCATTTTCAGAATATGGAGTATCTGATTCTGTGGTAGTTTTTGATAACACTTTCATTCCTAAAGAAAGGGTCTTCATGTGTGGTGAATGGGATTTTGCCAGGAGATTAGCTTTATTATT
>JALVKL010000146.1 GCA_027033775.1 bacterium
TCAAATATTCTTCTTTTTTCCGCATCAGCAGCCCATTTAACCCTTGTCAAGGTTATATGAGGGGAAAATTTTTTATCCTCTTTTTTAAACCCCAGTTTTTCAAGCTCCTCCTCAATCCTAAAAAATATTCTTTCCAAAAGATTCCCCCTCTCTTTAACACCCGCCCATACAACCTTAGGCCTTTTAAAGGCTGGAAAAACACCCATACCTTCAATAGAAACAACAAAAGGAGAGAATCCCTTCACTGCTTCTTTTAAGGCTATTTTTATATCCTCAAGTTTATCTTTCTCCACCTCTCCAAGAAACTTCAAGGTGATGTGATAGTTTTCCCTTTTTGGAAAAGAGCCCTTAAAACCTATACCCTTAAGTTCACGGGCTTTCTCACTTAAAGCGTCTTTTATATTTTCTGGAAGATCAACGGCCACAAACAGTCTCATCTGCTAAAAGATACCTCCTCAATATATCCAACGCCATTTTGGCAAAGGCCATCTTATTACCTAATCTATCATAGTTAAAATTGAACCTAAAACTTTTAACAAACTCAGGAGTGGCTATCCCTATATAAACTGTCCCCACAGGATTATCCTCAGTTCCACCTGTAGGCCCAGCTACCCCAGTGGTGGAAATAGAAACAGAAGAACCCATAAGCCTTCTCACCCCCTCAGCCATCTGTCTTGCCACCTCGTGGCTATAGACTGTGTATCTTTTTATATCCTCCCATTTAACGCCCAAAACTTTATGTTTGGTCTCCTCAAGGTAAGAGACAACCCCACCCTTAAAATAGTCTGAAGAACCTGAAACATTTGTTATAAGATTGGCCAATAACCCCCCTGTGCAAGATTCAGCCACACTTAAGCTCATACCTCTTTCTTTTAAAAGCCTCCCAATAAGAGCCTCCAAGGTATCCTCATCCTCACCGTAAATAAAAAGTCCAAATGCTGATTTTAGCCTTTTAGATACAAGCTCCAGAGCGTCTTTTTCCGCTTTCACATTTATCCAGATCTCCCCATCCTTTATCAATGTGCCCCACTTAACGTTGATGCCGGCTAACACTTCCCTTATACGCTCGTTAACCTCAGACTCTTTTAGCCCAACTGTTTTAAAGACCTTTATCATCTTTCCCCCTCCCCTCATAAAAAGAAAGCTACATACCTTAGGAAAAAGAGCCTTTAGCTCCCTTGGAACCCCTGGGAAAACAGCTATAAATTTGCCCTCATATTCACACACAAAGGCAGGAGCAAGTCCTACAGGATTTAAAAAAACTACAGCTTTCCGAGGAACATAAGCCATTTTTCTGTGAGAAGAAAGGGGCTCTCTTCCTCTTCTTAGTAGCTTTTCCTTTATATCAGCCCATATATCCTCCCTGAAAACAGGATCAACTCCCAAATACTCAGAAATAGCCTCTCTGGTCACATCGTCTTCTGTAGGGCCAAGCCCCCCACAAACAAAGACTCCCTGAGAAAAGGATAAAAGAAATTCAAGGGCTTCCTTTATCAGATTTTTATCATCCCTCACCTCAACCTTCTCAATAACCTGAGATCCAAAAAGACTGAGGAATTTGCTTATATAAGGGCCGTTTGCATCGGCTATAAGACCATCAAGTATCTCATCCCCTATTATAAGAATACTGACCTGCAACGCTTCCACTAATAAACCATGGGCTCAGATTCGCTTTTAGCCAAAAACTTCAGCCTATCCACACCTTTTATCTCTTTGATTATTTTAGCTACAGCTTGAGGGACAAGATCCTCCCATTTTTCGCCTTTGAGCATCCTCTCTCTTATAACTGTGGCAGAGTATATATCCCTTTTTATCATTTCAATGGGCTTTACTTTAATTTGGTTTTCCATGAGAAGAATCTGCGTTAGAGGATTGCCGCTATAGGCCACATCAAAAGGGGGAAGAAGAGATTTTATATGTGCATACCACATGGCATTGTTCTCAATATTGGGATAGGTGAGAATATAAATTTTACAAAGATCCAATCCTGCCTCCTTCAAAGCCTCATGTATCATCCAAACCCTCTCCCCAGCAGTGAATGGACTCTTTATATGATAATTGTGATTGGCTGAACCTACAGCTATTATAATCTCCTCATTCTCCTCAAGAATCCTTTTCACCACTTCCAAATGGCCAAGGTGAAAAGGTTGAAACCTCCCCATGTACAAGGCTCTCATTCCACTATCACCCTCCCATTGCCTTCTATAACATATCCTATCTCATGATAAGGCAGATCACAAGAACAAGATATTAACAAGCCCCCAGATGTCTGAGGATCATATAAGACCATACCTAATGTACCAATATCCCTCTTAAAAACAACCTCCTTTCCAAAATGCTTTTCGTTCTCGTATGCACCAGCGGGAATAAGACCAAATTCGGCATATTCCAAAGCCTCTTCTATATAAGGAACCTTTGTAGAATCTATAACCAAATCCACCTTGGAGCTTTTTGCCATCTCAACGGCATGCCCAATAAGACCAAAACCTGTGACATCGGTGGCAGCACTGGCATTCTTTTTCACCATTATTCTTGACGCCTCTTTGTTCAAGGTTCTCATAACATCTATAGCCTCATCTTGAGCCCTTTTAGATGACATTCCAGCCTTTATTGCGGTAACCACTATCCCTGTACCTAAAGGCTTTGTAAGATAGAGTCTGTCTTTCGGCTTAGCCTGTGAATTGGTTTTTACATTCTCTAATAAAGCCCTGCCCACAACAGAAAGGCCATATTTTAGTTCAAGGTCATCCACAGAATGGCCTCCCACAAGAAAAGCTTCAGCTTCCCGAATCTTTTTCAGCCCTCCCTTTACGATAAGCTTCATGTAATCAAGAGGCAGTTTACATGTGGGAAAGCATAGAATATTAAGGCATATCCATGGATCTGCACCCATGGCATATACATCACTCAAAGAGTTTGCAGCTGCTATCTCACCAAATATCTCAGGATCATCCACCACAGGAGTAATAAAGTCTAATGTATAAATCAAAGCCTCATTCTCCGAAAGCTTAACCACAGCTGCATCGTCAAAGGAGTCAAAACCAACAACTATCCCATGGTTTTTTTCAACAAAGATATCTTTTATAAGTTCAGTAAGGCCCCCTGGCCCTATCTTTGAGCCTCAGCCAGAAGCCCTAACCATCTCTGTCAGTCTGATTTTACTGCTCATATCCTTATAACCCCTTCAGCGTCCAAAAGGTTCTCAACTGTATCGTACATATTGGTAATACTCCCCACTTTAAGCTCATCCTTTAATCCAAAATAGTCTAAACAGGTGCCACAGGAAAGCACTTCAACCCCCATCTTTTCCAAGTCCTTAAGAACATCTATAACGGGAGAGCCAGAAGTGGTCAAAAAAACGCCCCTGTTTACAAAGATCATCTTTTTTGGCCTTTTAAAGCTCTCCTTTAAAGTAGAGAGAAAGGCCCTCATAAGCAATTTGCCAAGCTCCTTCTCCTCTCCCATAGAATCAGACGTGATGAGTAACACCTTACTTTTCTCTTCCTGAGAAGAGACAACCTCACAGGTGTATCCTTTGACTATCCTGAGCCTGTAGAATCCTTCCTCTTCCTTTACCTCAACGGTACAACCCATCTTCTCAGCAAATCTTCTCACATTCTCCTTAGAGGCTACATTGTCCACTAAAACCTCAATGACCCCTTCCTTCAGATTCTGCAAGGCATCCCTTGTCATAAGAACTGGTTGTGGACAAGATAAACCTCTGGCATCAACCACCATGAGACACCCTCCCTTCAGCTATCTTTTTTAAAGCAGAAACGGCAAGCTCAACATCACCCTCTGTGTTAAAAGGACCAAAGGCAAATCTCACTGTACCAGAAGGATAGGTTCCAATGGTTCTATGCGCCCAAGGAGCACAGTGAAGGCCAGACCTTGTGAGAATGCCAAACTCTCTGTCAAGAATCATACTCACCAAAGCCGGATCCATACCATTTATATTGATAGACACCACGGCTATTCTGTCTTTTACATCTTTTTTGCCATACATTTTTATTTTCGGATGATCCTTTATGCCTTCCAAAAAGGCTTCGCAAAGCTTAAGCTCATGATCTCTTATATTCTCAATGCCAACCCTTTTAATCCAATTTACCCCTGCAAGAAGAGAGGCTATGCCCACACCATTGGGGGTTCCGCTTTCAAATTTGTCAGGCAGAAAAGATGGCTGTTGGTCACTCTCAGAATTGCTGCCCGTTCCACCCATTATCAAAGGATCAAAGTCTATACCCTCTGGAATATAAAAACCACCAGTTCCTTGAAAACCCAAAAGGGATTTGTGTCCCGTAAACACAGGTATAACAAAGGAAAAATGGTAAAAATCCACCGGAACGCACCCAAGGGTTTGGGTAAGATCCAAAACCAGAGGAATCCCATAACTTTCGGTTATTTGGGCTATATCATAAATGGGAGAAAGGCTTCCTATTACATTGCTTCCATGATTCACAAAAACGGCTATGGTATCTTTATCCATAGCCTCTTTAAAAGAGGTGAGGGAAAAATCCCCGCAACTGTCTGGTTTTACCATCCTTATTTCTATACCCTTGATTTTGCATCTTGCCTTAAGGGGTCTAAGAACTGAATTGTGCTCCATGGAGGTTGTAACAATGTTTCCCTGCTTAGCACATATGCCATTTATAACAAAATTGAGAGCCTCTGTGGCATTCTTTGTAAATATAACCCTTTCGCTTTCAGTCTTGCCTAAAATGGAAGCTATCTCTTTTCGGCACTGAAAAAGTATTCTGGAAGCCTCAACTGACAGTCTATGGCCAGATCTTCCAGGATTTGCACCAATTTTAGAGGCAAAATTAAAAGCGGCATCCAGAACTTCTTCGGGCTTTGGAAAACTTGTAGCTGCATTATCCAGGTATATCAGTCCTTTCAAGCCTTCCATAACACCTCTAAATTGGGGAAACTTACAATCTTTTCAGGGAAAATTCTATCTTTCTTTAACAAATCCAGTACATATTCAAAGTCCCCTTGAACCTTTATGGAAAGCCCACACTCAGAAGAGATGGTTTTGGGTGTAGGGATAATCTCCCTTTCAACCAAAGCTTTCTCCAATACTTCATCGGCTTTTAAAACAGAATGTGTGTTTTTAAAAATAAAAATAAACTCCTTCATTATTGATGATATTAATTTGAGCTATAAATATTGTCAAACTAAAAGGTCAGCTCTGAGAGGCCAACATGCTCTGATATCTGGCTATAACTTTGTCTATTTTATCAAAGAGAGAGGCAATGAAAGCCCTTCCCTCAGGAGAGAGAGGTCTTCTTTTTCTTTTAAAAACATAGTATCTTCGGGAATACTTGGCCAAAAACCTTAAAGGATTAACAAATCTTCCTTTTACTTTTATTCTAAAATCCAGATGGGGTCCAGTAGCAAGGCCTGTATGTCCCACATAACCTATCACCTGCCCCTTTTTTACCCATTTCCCAACCCTTATACCTCTAGCATATCTTCTCAAATGGGCATACTGGGTTATAATGCCTCCTTTATGTCTTACTTTAACGGTTCTGCCAAAACCTCCTATCCAGCCCTTCCATATTACTCTACCATCTGCAACGACACGAACAGGTGTTCCTTCAGGGGCTGCATAATCAACTCCCAGATGGGGCCTAACAATGCCCAGTATGGGATGTAGTCTATGATATGAGAATCTGCTGGATATCCTTTTATACCTTAGGGGAGCCCTTAAAAAACTTTCACTAAAAGGTGAAGCCAGAAAGTACCCAACCAGGCTTCTGCCTTTTCTGTCGTAATAAACCCCTTTGTAAAGGGCAGCCTCTGCCTTCACTTTTTTACCCACATATTTGGCCACCAAAATTCTATCAAATTTTTTTCTGCCCCTCTCATCTTCTATAACACGGCATATAAACGCGTAATAATCCCCCGGTCTTGTCCAGGTGTGAAAGTCTATTCTGTATTTGAAAATACTCACAAATTGATAAGCTACTCTTGGATCCTTGGTTTTATTATAAATGGAATAAAAGACCGAATCCCCTGGCTCAAGTACTCCAAAAAACTCTTTTTCATAAACCTTCACTTTAAGCTTTCTTTTTTCCACCTTAACCCTTCGTAAATCTACAACAAACTCAACACCAACATCTTTAGGAATTACCAGCTCTACAGGGACGCCCCTCTCATTGTATATTACAGAAAAGCTGAAACCCACTGGAAGTTGATTTAGGTCTATGTATTTTCTAATCTTGTGAGCAACAAGCAGAGCCTCTTCCCTGCTGATATCCGCCTGCTGTAATTTATCAACAAATTTTTCACCCTCTTTAAGAGTGAAGAAAATCTCTTTTTGGGCTGAATAAGCTATCCCCAAACATGCAAAAAGACAGGACAAAAATAAAATATAAAAACAAAGCCTTTTCATAACTTGGGTATATTAAACCACATCTGAGCAATTGTAAAGTTATGGCGGGGCCGACGGGACTTGAACCCGCGACCTCCGACGTGACAGGCCGGCGTGCTAACCGGGCTGCACCACGGCCCCACACATGGTAGGCGGAGCAGGATTTGAACCTGCGACCCCCAGCTTGTAAGGCCGGTGCTCTCCCCCTGAGCTATCCGCCCTTTGAGCGGTTGAAAAAATAACACCCAAGTCTTAAACTGTCAAGAGAAAGAAGACTAATGAAATTGGGGGCTTGCATGTCTTTGTGCTGGCTAAAAGAAAGAATATCTCCTCAAGAATGTATGGAAGTAGATCCTAAAAAAGAAAAGGAACTGCTGAGCAATAAAGGTTTAAGATTAAAGTGTAAATGCATAAACTGTCCTAAATTTTTGATGGACATCTCCCATGCGTATTTAGAGCCAAAATTGGAGCTGTTTAAGTCTATACCTCAGCTGGTGGTGGGAGAGGTAGAGGAAGAAAGGGCTGAAATTTGTTTTGAAAGGGCAAAAGACAGAATAAAAAGCTTCCTTTTAGCCCTTGCCAGTATTCAAGGCACCATTGATGTAGAAAAAATCATCCACACAGCACTAGTAATTCTTACGCATCGGGAAGGATTTGGATTTAACAGGGCTATCTTTTTCACCGCTGAAGATGATCTCCTTAAACCTGCTTATGCCTTAGGACCCAAGAATTCTACAGAAGGCTCTGAAATATGGAGTTTTATAGAGGGCTCTGGCATATCCATGGAGAGTTTGATTAAGGATGTCCAAATCACAAAGAAAGACACAGAGAAGCTGGCAGATATCTTTGATCTTTTGGAAATACCTATATCCGAAGAACATCCCGTAGGAAAAGCTTTTTTAGAGAAGAATCCTACAGTTTTCTACTATCATCATGGCAAAGACTGCGAAGTTTATAAAATCATGACATCCCTTGGAGTCACATCCTTTGGTATACTACCTATATGGGGGGATAAAAAACCCTCAGGGATGTTTATGGTGGACAATGTGGTGAGCATGAAACCTATTGATGAGAAAAGACTAAAAGTGGCTGCGGATTTTACTAAGATCTTTTCCCTTGCGCTGGAAAAGGCAAAGCTCTGCCACGAATTGAGGGAAAAGTTAAAAGAGTTAGAGGAAGCAAAAAGCGAGATAGAAAAGCAGCAAAAGATCATTCTAAATATGGAAAAAGCACTCTCCCTTAAAGAGATAAGCTCAAAGATAATCCATGAGATAAGAAATCCCCTGACAGTTATAGGTGGATTAACCAATAGAATGATCAAGAGAAAAGCCTACGATGAGAAAAGCTTAGAAATCATATCCAAAGAGGTAAAAAGAATATACGATATCCTAAGCGATATAGACACTTACAACAAATCTATAAAACCTCAGAAGGTTGAAACTGATGTGAAGTATGTGATTAAAGAAACAATAAGAAACCTAAGAAAAAAGCTCCCAGAGCTAAAAACGGAGCTTGTTCTTCCTAAAGGAGAGTTGACAGCTTTTGTGGATCCAAGGCATCTATCCAAATTAATAGAAAATGCTGTAATAAATGCCTATGAAGCGCACATCAAGTCAAAAAGCAAGGAGGTAATAAGGATTGAGGTTGGAAAGGAAAAGGACAACCTCCTGATAAAGGTTAAAGACAAAGGAGGCGGCATACCAGAAGAGATAAGAAACAGGATATTTGAACCCTTCTTCACCACTAAAGAAGATGGAACAGGCATGGGAGTGCCGGTTATGGCTGTTATTGCAAGGGAACATGGAGGAGATGTTGAAATAAGAAATGTCGATGGAGGAACCGAGGTAAAAATTGTTCTTCCTATAAACAAAAAGGAGGGATGAAAATGGCCAAAATTTTAATTGTAGACGATGAAGACAGTATAAGGTTTTTATACAGACAAGAGCTGGAAGACGAAGGATATGAGGTAATAGAAGCATCCTCTGGAGAAGAGGCCTTAGAGATACTCAAAGAAAACCAGGATATAGACCTCGTGGTTCTGGACATAAAGATGAAAGCCATGAGCGGATTGGAAGCCTTACAGCACATTGTTAAAGAAAAGAGAAAGATACCTGTTATACTGTGCACCGCATACTCATCCTATCAAGACGATTTTTCTTCTTGGCTTGCTGACTCTTACATTATAAAGTCTCCGGATCTTACGGAGCTGAAAAACGAAATTAAAAGATTGCTTAAAAAATATGGAAGGGAATAGAGTATGAAAGCAGTTATAATGGCTGGTGGGTTCGGCACAAGAATAAGGCCTTTAACGGTGTCGATACCCAAGCCTATGCTTCCTATGGTTAACATTCCCCTTATGGAGCATATAGTTAACCTCCTTAAAGAACATGGATTTGATGAGCTTTTTGTGCTTCTTTTCTTTCAACCCGATGTGATAAGGAATCACTTTAAAGATGGAACCCAATTTGGAGTGAAAATCAAATACATTCTCCCAGACAGCGATTATGGTACTGCAGGAGCTGTGGGATTTCTGAGAGATCACATAAAAGAGACCTTTCTTGTGATATCCGCTGATCTTTTAACCGACTTTGATCTCACATCCATGATAAAGTTTCACCAAGAAAAGCGCTCTTTTGCCACCATAGGCCTTATTTCCGTGGTGAACCCTCTGCAATTTGGAGTGGTAATAACGGATAAAGACGGTAAAATAGTGAAATTTTTGGAAAAACCAGGATGGGGTGAGGTTTTCAGTGATACTATAAATACTGGAATTTACATACTTGAGCCTGAAATATTCTCATTTATACCTGAGAAGATACAGTTTGATTTCAGCAAGGATCTCTTTCCCCTTCTTCTGAAAGAGAAAAAGGCTCTGTATGGTTATAAATATTCAGGATACTGGAGGGATATAGGTGATCCTGACTCCTACATAGAGGGCCATTATGATGTCTTTGATGGGAAAGTGAAAATATCCATACCTGGTGAAAAGCTGGATATTGTGGGAAGAGATGTAAGGGTAGACACAGGGGCAAGTATTCACCGTTCAGTAAGATTTGAAGGGGTGGTCATAATCGGAGAAAAAACTACAATCCACCCCAATGTCTTTCTCAAGAATTGTGTAATAGGAAAAGATTGCACAATTGAGGAAGGGGCATACATTGAAGGCTCCATCATCTGGGACAAAACAGTGATAAAGAAAAATGCAAGGACAGTTGGAGCAGTTATATGCAACCATTGTGTCATCGGAGAAGGAGCATATATTGGAAGAAGAGCTGTAATAGCAGAGAGATGTAAAATAGGGAAAAACGCTTACATCAAAGAAGGGGTAAAGGTTTGGCCATCTAAGGTTATAGAAGATGAAGCCGTTTTAACCGACAATCTAATTTGGGGAGAGAAGTGGAGAAAAAGGATCTTTGAATCTGGAAAGGTTAAAGGGCTTACAAACAGAGAGCTAACCCCTGAATTTGTGGCTAAACTGGGAGTGGCCTACGGTTCCTCCTTTAAAAAGGGAGCGGCTATACTAACGGGAAGAGACTCTATTGCCGCCTCAAGAATGTTAAAAAGGGCTTTTATAGGCGGTGTTCTTTCCACCGGGATAAACGTTAAAGACCTGAGACTCACCCCTGAACCTGTCTTGAGGTTTAAACTCCAAACCTTTGGAGAAATAGGGGGAGTCTATTTTAAGCAAAGCTCAGAAAACCCTGACATCACAGAAATACATTTCTACGACAGCAGAGGGCTTGATATCTCATCTTCTCAAGAAAAATCCATAGAAAGAATTTTCTCAAGGGAAGATTTCAGAAGAGTAGGGGTTTTTGATCAAGGTATACTGGAAGATTTGACAAAGGTTAAGGACTTCTACGAAGAGGGATTCCTCAAGTCCATAGATGAAGAAACGATAAAAAGGGAAAGATATAAACTTGTTATAGATTTTTCTTACGGGGTATCTGCTCTGATTTTGCCTGAAATAATATCCAAATTAGAATGTAATCTCATCAGTATAAACGCTACCATAGAAAAGGTTCCTTTAGATATCGATATTGGCAAGGCATTGGATGATCTTTCAAGAATTGTTCCAGCTCTTAATGTTGACTGTGGTTTTTGGATATCCAATGATGCCAAAAGGTTTGCACTTATAGATGAGACTGGAAAGATCATAAAGGATGAAGAGCTTGTATCCCTCATATGTTACCTCATAACAAAATGCTATAAAGGAGGACTAATCATATTTCCCGTATCAATTCCCACATATATTGAAGAATTTCTCAATCAACAAGGATTCACTGTAAAAAGGACTTCCACATTAAGAAGAAACATACTGGAAGAAGTGATGAAGGAAGATGCTATAATGGCAGTATCCAAAGATTTTGAGTTCATATTTCCTGAATTTCACTATGCCTTTGATGGAATGTATACCCCCATAAAGCTCCTTGAGCTAAAGGCAAAATCTGGAATATCTTTCTCAGAAGCTATTCTTGAGGCACCTAAGGGATTTTTTGTAAAAGACAGTATCCCTTGTCCTTGGGAAAAAAAGGGCTTTCTCATGAGAAAGCTCACAGAGCACTTCTTTGAAAGGGAGCTTTCCCTTATAGACGGTGTAAAGGTTCTCTTTGAAGACGGGTATGTGTCAGCTATCCCGGATCAAGAAAAGGCATTGTTTCATCTTTATGCAGAGGCTGAGAGTCTGGCGAAAGCATCTGAGCTATTGTCCAATCTTAAGAATCTCATGGAAAGCTGGAAGGAAAATCCATGAGTGCAACTATACTTTTTGGTATCCACTGCCACCAGCCTGTGGGAAATTTTGAACATGTATTTGAAAGAGCCTTCAACAGAGCATATAAACCCTTTCTTGAAACGGTAAAGGACTTCTCCTCTTTCAAATTCTCTATGCATATATCAGGCCCCTTAATAGAATGGATAAAAGAGAAAAACCCAAAGTTCTTTGATCTAATTGGAAGATTTATAGAAGATAAAAGATTAGAGATACAAATAGGAGGATTCTACGAACCCATACTTGCTTCCATACCTTCATGGGACAGAAAAGACCAGATAATTTTGGCAAAAGAATTTTTTAAAAGAGAATTCGGCACAAATGCAACTGGACTTTGGCTAACAGAAAGATTCTGGGATTCCAAAATAATAAAGGATTTGGTGGAATGCGATATAAAATATGTAATAGTGGACGATTACCATCTGGTGTGTGCAGGATTTGAAAGGGAAGAGATATCGGGGTATTACCTGACAGAGGAAGAGGGGAAAACAATCGCCCTTTTCCCTATAAATGAAAAACTAAGATATCTCATACCCTTCAGGAAGATTGATGAAATAACACGATACCTTGAAGAAAAAGAGGGCAAGATACTCACCATATACGACGATGGAGAAAAATTTGGAATATGGCCTGGTACATACAACTGGGTGTATGAAAAAAAGTGGCTGAAAAGCTTCCTCAAAGAAATAGAAAAGCAAACTATAAAGACCGATCTTTTCTCCAACATACTGTCCACAACCAAAGCCACTTCACGCATATATCTTCCCATAACCTCATACTTTGAGATGGGAGAGTGGAGTTTGCCTGCCCATTTAGGTGCAAGATTTCACAAAATAGTAAACGAACTAAAAGCCCAAGGCAAACTGGAAGAAATGCTCCCCTTTATAAGAGGAGGTATATGGTACAACTTTCTGGTTAAATATCCAGAATCCAACAGAATGCACAAGAAAATGGTATGGATATCAAGAAAACTTAAAGATCTACCCAGAATATCCGAAGAAAAAGTAGCCCTTTTTAAAGCACAATGTAATGACGCATATTGGCATGGGATATTTGGCGGACTATATCTACCCCATTTAAGAAGGGCTGTTTACAGCCACCTTGCTGAAGCAGAAAAGGTTATTAAGCAAGAAGGCTTTGTTTTAGAAGACATAGATTGTGATGGAGAAAAGGAGCTATTCTTCAAAAGCAACAACTACAGTGCTTGGATATTTCCCTCAGATGCTGCCAAACTGAAAGATCTTACAGTATATAAGTGGAACTACAATCTTTTGGATCTCCTATCACGAAGAATAGAACACTATCATTTGGTGGCTATGAACCATGAAAAAAGAAGTGAGGTATCATCCATACATGAAATCCCTAAAAGGCTTGAAGAAAATCCAGAAGTGGATCCTTACGAAAGAGGAGCTTTTATGGAACGCATATTCATTAATGAAAAAAGAATTACCTTAAGTGATGTAAGATTTGAACTTGTTAGATTGAACAAAAATGCGGCATTGTTTTCTTACGAAGCTGAAAGCTTTCATTTAGAAAAGGAGTATATTTTGGAAGATGAAAGTATATCGGTGTATTACAAAGTTGAATCCCTTGAACCCTTTATCTTTGAAGTGGAGATTAATATCAACCCCGCAACCCCCCAAGCAACAATAAAAACTGAAGATAAAAGCTTTTACGTCAAGGATTTTTGCGAGATAGAAAAGATTAACTCTCTCACAATGGAAAGTCCCCTTTTGAAAGGAAGCATCAGGATAAAAGTCATGCCCCATTCGCATCTTTATTCCGTTCCCATTTATACCTTATCGCAATCGGAAAGAGGATTTGAAAAGATATTTCAAGAAGTGGCTTTAGTATTTAAGTTTGAAAATTCCAACAAAAGCTTTGAAGGCAACTTCTCCTTGGAGGTTACAGATGCCTGAACTTAGATATGATCCTTTGAAGTCAAGATGGGTCATCATAGCTGTTGAAAGGGCAAGAAGACCCGGTGACTTTGAGATAGCAAAAGAGGAAAGAAAACTCACAGCCTGTCCATTCTGTTATGGCAATGAAGATAAAACTCCGCCAGAGATATTTGCCATTAGGGATCCCTCAACTGCCCCTAATACACCGGGATGGAAGGTAAGGGTGGTTCCAAACAAATTTCCAGCATTAAGAATAGAAGGGGATTTAATAAGGGAAGGAGTGGGAATATTTGACAAAATGAGTGGTATAGGAGCACATGAGGTTGTCATAGAAACACCGCATCATGAGGTCTCTTTGGGAGATTTGACAGTAGAAGAGATAAAAAATGTTCTCATAGCTTACAGGGAAAGGCTCAATGACCTTAGAAGAGATGTAAGGCTTAGATATATTCTTATTTTCAAAAATCATAAAGCTGTTGCTGGAGCTTCTCTCTCCCACTCCCATAGCCAGATAATAGCAACTCCAGTTACACCTTCTATTATTGTGAGTGAACTAAGGGTAGCCAAAGAACATTTTACAAGGAAAGAAAGATGCATATTCTGCGACATTATAAAACAGGAACTGGCAATAGGATCAAGAATTGTCTTTGATAATGAGGATTACATAATGTGGTGTCCCTTTGCCTCAAGCTTTCCCTTTGAATCTTGGCTTTTCCCCAAAAAGCACTCCTACGATTTTGGACTTTTAAGCGATGAAGAACTCAACAGTCTTGCCAAATCACTTAAAGAACTGCTTCTAAGAATAAAACTCACCCTGGACGATCCCCCTTACAATTTTGTTCTTCACACATGCCCATCTTTACATCCAAGACCAGGAAAACCGGATTACTGGGGAACTATAGAATACGATTACCATTGGCATTTGGAGCTGGTGCCGAGACTGACAAAAATAGCAGGATTTGAGTGGGGAACAGGCTTCTATATCAATCCAACACCACCAGAGATAGCAGCGGAATATTTAAGGAAGATAAATATAGAACTTTAAATAAGAAAGGGGGAAGGCTTTAAAGCCTTCCCCTTGAAAATCATTCCTCTTCGTGAAGCTCAACGCAATACTTCTGAATGGTCTCCTCAGAAGGTGGCTTTGTAATAAGGGAAATGATGATAAAGAGAATAAATCCTACAAAGATCCAGTAGAACTGGTGAGGAGTTACTATCTTCTTATTCAGGAAGAAGAAGTGGGGCTTTCCAAAGTGCATCTTTGCATAAAGCCAGGTGAAGAAGGTAGCTGGTGCCATAAGTACTGCAGTCCATATGGCAGCAGCCTTTGTAGCCCTCTTCCACCATATACCAAGAACCATGGAAGGTCCAATAGAGGCCAAAACAACTACAAAAGCCCAACCTGAAAGGTCTATTATCAATGCAGGAGGATTGAGAGCTATCAAAGAGCAAACAACAAGGATAATAATTGTCCAAATCCTAGCAGAAAGAACAGGCTTTTCCTCGGCAAACTTGGACTTGAATACTTTGCCCATCCAATCACGGGAGATGAGAGAGTTGAGCACCATTATCCATCCAGCAACTGTGGACATAGCAATGGAAAGACCACCAGCAACAATGATGGCCATAAGAACAGATGAACCTATGGATTCCATTGCTGCTATGGTGGCATAGTCTGTAACCTTTCCTATTCCGAAGGTCTTCTTAATCAAAACAAGAACAATTAATGCTATAGGTTTATGCTTGGCAGCTGCTATAGGAGCAGCCTTAGCGGCCAAGGGGTGAAACCTCTCCATTACAACCCTTGCTCCAGATCCTATTATGGTGAGAGCAAGATAGAGAGTGGCACCCATAAAGGTTGCCCAAACAATAGACCTTTTAGCGGTCTTCACATCCATAGTAGTAAAGAACCTAACAACAGTGTAAGGCATAGCTGAAAAACCATAGTGCCATGTGAAATAGAAACCTATAACACCAAGCCACATTGCCATGAAGGGATGCTGAACTCCTTGGGGATCTGAAGGCTCATTGAAGAACTTGGGACTGGTTTTGATAACAGCATGCCAAAACGGACTCCATCCACCGAGTTTCACAATTATAGCAATGGCACCCACAACTGCGGCAAAGACCATAAGAACACACTGAATAGCAGCATTCCAAGTGGTTGCATACATTCCACCCAAAACGGTGTAAAGCAACACCACAAAAGCAGCTATTAGGATACTCAGTTTATAGGGTAGATGAAGCAAGGGCACCATGAACAAAGCAGTACCAACCAAAGAAAGAACCACATAGAGTATTCCTGCAACAAATGTGGGTAGCCCAGCTATGAACCTTCCAGCTATAGGCATCTCGTAACGGTCACAGTAATAATCGGTAAAGGAAACAGGAGCATACTTACGAAGAGGACCTGCGGTCAAAAGAGCAGCAATGGGAAATCCTGCTATAATTCCAACAAGTGCCCACCAGAATGGATAACCTAAAAGGAAAATAAAACAAGGAAGACCCAAGAAACTTGCAGGGGAAAGAAATGTAGATGTAAGAGCTGCCCCATTAGCAAAGGCTCCTACCCTTCTTCCAGCCACGTAGTAATCCTCAGCGCCTTCTGTTAATTTTTTTGAGTATACTCCAACGGCTATAATTATAGCAAAATAAAGAATAGCTCCCAAAACAACTATAGGATCAACGCCTTTTCCATACTGCATTATAAACCTCCTTTTAACAGATCAATTTTCTAACCTGATGCAACTATAAAGGCTACCAAAAGATTAAGGATATAAAGTGCACCAAGCCAGCAATACCAAACAGGAGCAGGAGCACCAGCTATAAATACCTTGGTTATACTGGGATTGTTGGCCTCTATAAACCAAGTTGTAAAAGCATAACCATAAAGTAGAACAAACGCTACAATTAACCTCCACGGTATCTTTACCATAGCAACCTCCTTTACTTTTTATGTAATGATTACAAAAATGAAAACTTAAACACTATTTCAGGTAAAACCAGTTTGAAAATATCCCATTATACCCCTCATATTCACCTCCCTTTTGATACAATAATGAACTGCTAAAAGTTAAGATAAAAAAGCTTTTTGCTTACTTTAAATAAAAATTTTAGCTTTGTCAAGAAAATTTTATCCTTAAAAAATTTACCTTCCTTTATAGCAATATAAAGTTTTAAAATGTATAAATACCTTATGGGAGATTTAAAACTTCTTTTTTCCACTGGAAGCATCTACAAATCCCCTTTAGAAAAGAGTTTTTATATAGCCTCTGAAGCAGGCTTTGATGGGGTGGAAGTGGTTATGAACGAATTATATTACAAAGAAGAAACTCCAGAACATCTAAAGGAGCTGAGTAAAATAATAAAAATACAAGTCTTACACGCTCCTTTTATAGTTGAAGGTTCTTCTAAAACAATGGTTGTCTCATTACTGGAAACCATCAAGATTGCTGAAATTCTTGGTATAAAAAAGATAGTTTTTCATCCTCCTTTAAAACCTTGGATGGATCTTTATTACTGGATGTGGTTTAGAAAAACTGAGTTTTTCCATTTCCAGAAAAAAGTTAAACTTTGTTTAGAAAATATGCCTTTTAAAAAATTCTTTAAGATGAGGATTTGCCCCTGGAGTATAAAAAACCACGAAAAAATGAAGAACTTGGCCAAAAGGAAAAATCTTTATATTGCCTTTGATACAACGCACTGTGGAACTACTGGAAAAAATCTCAAAATAGCCTTTGAAAAATTAGGGGGATGTGATTTGATAAAGCATATTCATTTAAGCGATTTTAAAGAGGAGAAGGGCAAACTCTTGGAACACCTCTTTCCAGGGGAAGGTATATTGCCAATTTTTGAATTTATAAGATTTTTAAAAGAATTAGGCTATAAAGAAACCATCACTATAGAGGTAACACCAGATTGTCTGCCTGATTCTGACATGGAAAAAATTAAAAAGTTAAGAGAACTTTTAAATAAAATAAGAGAGGTTTACTATGGCCTGCATTGATTTCTTTAAGAAGAACAAACCCTTTAGCCTGTTACCTGAAAGGGAACTTCTCAAAATCTGTGATCTTTCAAAAAAGAAAACTTATAAAAAAGGGGAATTTATATTCCAAAAGGGAGACAAAAATTTAGGCTCACTTCTGGTTTTAGAACGAGGCCTTGTAGAATTGAATCTTATGAAAGGGGAAAAACAGGTAATCTTAGGCTACAGAGGAGAAGGTGAACTCATAGGAGAAGATGTCTATTTCTCTGGGAAACCTTATTCCTATAATGCTTTTTGTGTGGAAGAAACATCTGTGTATCTTATTCCAAAAACTATCCTTGATGAAATCTCAGAAAACCATCCTGCCATATATTCACATATAGCAAAATTATTGAGTAAAAGGGTGGAGATATTCTATAGGGAAGCAGAAGAGATAGCAGAAACAAAGAGAATACCTGCTTTCTTTCGAAGAAAGGTTGGAGAGATACTGAGGAAAAAGAGCGTAACCTTTGTTGAACCTCAAACTTTAGTAAAAGATTTGGCTCGTATCATGGACGAAAAAAATGAAGAGGCGGTGGTAGTCAAAGATGGCGAAAATATTATAGGGATAGTTTCAGAAAAAGATATAGTAAGGAGATATCTCGCAAAGAAACTGGGAGATAAAGCGTCAGATATAATGAGCCCCAGTCCTGTAAAGGTTGGCCTTCAGGATCTGTGCTATAAAGCGGCTGTGGAAATGATAAAAAACAGGATAAGACATGTTTTAGTGCAGGAAGACAAAAGAATCATAGGTATGTTAAATATACTGGATCTAATAGAAGATGAAACGTTACTATATCTCAGAATTCTCGAAGATATATCCTCAGCAGAAAATCTGGATTCCCTTTCACAAATAGCCAAAAAAATAGAAAAAGTTGTAGAGCTACTCGTAGATTCAAACATAAGTGCATACGAAATCTGTAACATAGTAACAGAACTTAACGATGAACTCACAAGAAAGTGCATAGATCTTACCATTAAAGATATGGAGGAAATAAATTTAAAATTTTCATTTCTTGTTTTCGGAAGCCATGGAAGAAAAGAACAGACCTTAAAGACAGACCAAGATAATGGAATTATATGCGAAGAAGACTATGACGAAGGGATAATATCGAAACTTTCAGAAAGTATCGTAGAAAATTTGGAAAAAATAGGTTTTCCCAAATGTCCTGGCGATATGATGGTTTCAAACCCTTTCTGGAGAGGAAATTTAAAAGAATGGAAAGAAAAGCTATACAAATTGTTCATCAATCCTGTTCCAGAAAAGATTCTTAAATTCAGTGTATTCTTTGACCACCGAACAGTATGGGGAGAGCCTTTTTTTGAAAACGAATTAAAAGCCATAATTAGAGAAGGTATAAAAGCCCACCCAGGATTCTTAGCACGTCTTGCCAAAGTAGCAGCTGAGAAAAAACCTCCTATAGGACTTTTTGGAAGATTTATTGTTGAAAAATCAGGAGAGCACAAAAATGAATTGGATATAAAAGCAAGAGGATGTCTGCCAATAGTAGAAGGGGTAAGGGTGCTTTCCCTTTTACACAACATAGAAAAGAGCAATACCTTTGAGAGGGTAAGAGAATTAAAAAGCAAAGGGAAGATTTCACCTGAGCTGGCGGAAGAGATAGAATTTGCCTATGACTTTCTGTTGAAATTGAGGATAAAAAAACACCTTAATTTATACAAAGAGGGAATTGAACTTCATAACTATATAAATCCTGAACACTTGAGCTCTGTTGAAAAAAAACTTCTCAAAGAATCCTTTGCGGTAATATATAAGCTCCAAAAAGAGGCCTTAAACCAGACAGGAGCAGTATTTTTGGCAGAATAAAAGGGAGGCAGGGTTATTCCTGCCTCCCTTTAAGGTTAATCTGACCATACCTTTTCCCTTTTGTCTATAACCCTTTTTGCCTTGTGAGTTGCTCTGGGAAGCTCACCCTCTTTCAAGACAATAACTCTTTTAGGAGCAACTCCCACACGGGTTTTAATGGCATCCCTCACCTCTTTCGCCAATATCTCAACATCTATATCCACTGTATCCAGTTTCTCCACTTCAACATCAAACCTATCAAGATGCTCCTCCCTGTAAACGACCATTCTGTACTCACCAGTCAACCTCTTATCGCTTCTAACCACAGCTTCTATATCAGACGGAAACACATTAACTCCTGTGATGATCAGCATATCGTCCAGCCTTCCATGTATACCCATAATCCTTGGGTGAGTTCTGCCACATTCACACTCCTCCCACGTAACAGTGACAATATCTCCTGTACGGAATCTGATCATGGGTCTTGCCATCTTTCTTAATGTGGTGAGAACCAGTTCTCCCCTTTCCATATCGCCGACAGGCTCCAAGGTGTCTGGATCAAGTACCTCAACAATGTGATGATCCTCGTATATATGAAGTCCATTCTGAACCTCACACATTCCTGCATTGGCACCAAACAGATCCGAAAGTCCATAAAAATCATAAAGCTCCACTCCCCAAAGATTCTCTATGGCTCTTCTCGTTGAAGGAATGGAACCTCCAGGTTCTCCAGCCACAATGATCTTTCTCAAATTGAAATCTTTACGGGGATCCATTCCCTGTTTTTTAGCTGTCTCACCTAAATACCAGGCGTAAGATGGTGTAGTCCAAGTTATGGTGGCCTTAAAGTTCTTTAGTATAAAGAGAAGCCTTTCCGAAGGAATGGTGCCAGCCCAGATACCAAGAGCACCTGTTCTCATTGCTCCTATAACATCAGGCCCCCCTACAAAGAGTGTGAAGTTAAGGGCATGAACGTATCTATCACTTGGCCTCATCCCTATTCCCCAGAAAAGCCTTGCCTGATAATCCTGAAACTCGTCAAAATCTCTGGCTGTAAAGGGAGAAAGGGTAGGAACGCCAGTTGATCCACTTGAAGCAGAAACATAAACAATCTCCTCTTCAGGAACACAGATCATATCGCCAAAATCAGGAACAGCTTCCTGCCTCTCCCTTTCTATCTGCTTGTTTGTAAAAGGCAGATACTTAACATCCTCCAAAGTCTTAATTTTATCCGGATTAACCCCTGCCTCATCAAAAGCCTTTCTGTAGTAAGGGGAATTCTCATAACAGAACTTCACCATATACTTGAGCTGCTCAAGCTGATACTCCCTGATTTTTTCCGGTTTCATAGTCTCAATTTCAGGATCCCAATACTTTTCCTTAGGATCAGGCCTTACATAAACCTCCACCCCTATACCTCCTTTAACTTTATTAAGCTCCCTCATGGCAAACACCTCCCATTTTATCTCTTTTTAGGAGGTTCAGGAACATCCGCTGTTATACCTGCAACTCTTTTGGCAAGATCAACCCATTTCTCCCAAGGAGCGGTTAATCTTATCATAAGCCTTGCTGCATCTGGGGATCCACCGCCATGCATACAACCTGGAACACCTGCTCCTATAGTCAGCCACTCTATAAGCCTTGCTGCTCTTGCCCTTGTCTCCCAGTCAAGCCCTGCCTTTAGATACTTTTTGATGAGATCTCCGTAATCAGAATTCATTATATCTTTGTAAGAGGGGAAGCACCCTGTCTCACCAATTCCACCTGCTATTTCCTGGGCAAGCCTATTAGTCTCATAAGGTAAAGTACCCACCTGAACCTTGTTACAATTAGCCACTAGAGGATCGCATATCCAGCAACCTGATGGATGTTTATAACCAAGAACAGAAGCAGCCACACCCATACCAAAGGTGGTTTCGTTGTTTATCTGCATCCTTATAAGCTTGTCATAGAAGGTTCTCATGGAAAGTCCGTTAGCTCTTGCCATTATAATGGCAGCTCCTATCTTAATGTCCCCTTGTCCTGCTACACAACCACCAATGGCTGCTCTATAGGTAGAAGTAAAGTATTGAATAACTTTTGCACAGTACTTATACTCTCCACACATAAAAACCCTTTCCTTAGGAACAAACACATCGTTAAAAAGAAGATAAGCCTGAGTGATACCACCAATCTCTACAGGGATATCAAAACCTTCTTCGTATTCCCTTTTATCACTGGGCCTTCTGGTCTCCACAATGGTCAATCCCTCAATATCTCGAGGCACCACAAAAGCCACAGCATAATCCTTATCCTCTTCTTTATACGCTCCACCAGGAAGACAGAAAATCTCATTGGCAGCAGCCACTCCGCATATCATACACTTTGCACCCCTCACAACTATCCCATCCTCTCTCTTTTCCACAATTCTCAGATTCATGTCTGGATCGTCCTGAAGATGAGGGGGAAGGGATCTGTTTCCCTTGGCATCTGTAAGGGCACCTGCACAAGTTATATCGTTCTGCTGAGCATGCATCAACCACTTCTTAAGTCTTTCGTGATAATCGGTGCCGTATTCCTGATCCATCTCCCAAGTGGTTGCCCACATAGCATTTATAGATGTCCAACCAACACATCTTCCCCCTGTACAAGTTCCTGTAAGATGATAGGCTTCCCTTTTAAGCTTGCAATTACCAACGGCATCCTCAGGTGTTTGGATTATTGACAGATACCTAGATATCTCCTCACCAGTTAGATGGGATTTGGTCACAAAGGTTTCCCTCAACTCAGGGTTGCTATAAACTTCAAAAAGCTGTGAGTGCCCGTTAATAGTTCTTCTTGTGGCAGGATGAGTGGTAACATCCTCTATGAGCTCCCCAAACTTATATATATTGGGCCTCATCTTCCTTAAGCTCTCCCTGTACTCTTCAGGAGTTCTCAAAGCCATAATAACACCTCCAAATGTAAAATAAAATTTTACTGAGTCAGCCTTTCCTTTAACTTCTCTATAAGAACAGGCAATACTTTAGTAACATCACCAACAATCCCAAAATCACAAACCTCAAAGAAGGGAGCATTGGGGTCCTTATTTATAACCACAATAATATCAGAATCCTGAATGCCCACAACATGATGCATAACCCCAGATATACCAGCTCCTATGTAAAGCTTCGGCCTAACAATTTTGCCACTTTGACCAATCATAACATCTTCAGGAGCCCATCCCTCATCTACAGCAGGTCTCGTAGCTCCAACTGCTCCACCTAAAATTCTGGCCAACTCTTCCAGCATCTGCCAGTTTTCTTTGCTTCCCATACCATAACCACCACAAACAACCACATTGGCGCCCTCAAGGGGCACTGTTTTCATCTCTTTAACTCGATGCTCCACAATACGAGGTACAAAATCCTCATCTGAAAGATTAACAACCTCTTTTACTACTTCACCCTTATTTTTTCCAAACTCTTCCTTTTTGAATACGCCAGGCATAACGGTGGCCATCTGAGGTCGTTTTTCAGGACAGACAATAATTGCCATCATAGTACCGCCAAATCCAGGAACTATTTGCTCAAGTATTCCGTCTTCCCCCAATCTCAAATCCACACAGTGAGCGGAAAGACCCGTCTCAAGTTGGGCAGCCACACGAGGAGCAAGATCGGCTCCTAAAGGAGTTGCACCCATAAATAGAGCTTCTGGTTTTTCCCGCTTAACCAAAGATGTGATCAACTTACTGTAAGCCAGTGAATAATAATTTTTCAGCTTCTCATGGGAAAAGAGAAAAACCTTATCTGCTCCATGTAGGAATAGCTTTCCTGCCTCATCCTCTGAAAAATCTCCTATGAGTATCCCTGCAGTATATGTATTTTTCTCTTCAGCGAGGTGCTTTGCCTTAGACAAGAGTTCAAGCCCCACATCAGATATCTTCCCATCTATTTGCTCAACGAATACCCAAAAGCCACTATAGTCACTCATTAGAGAACCCCCACTTCATGAAGTCTATCAAGAAGCTTTTCAACCACCTCTTCTGGATCTCCTTTCAGAATCTCCCTTCTTCTCTTTATCTCTGGCATAAAAAGTCCCCTCACCTTTGTGGGAGAACCCTCCAAGCCCACTTTAGACAAATCTAAATCGAGATCTTTAGCACTCACTATTTCCAAAGGCTTAGTTTCAGCAGCTATTATACCCATAACATTTGGTATCCTCGGAAGATTAACCTCTTTGGTCACCGCGAGAACAAAAGGAGTGATACACTCCAGTATCAATTCACTTCTTTTGAGATCCATAGTAACTCTAAAGGTTTTTGCATCGTCAGTTTCAACCTTGGTTACATGAGTGACGTGAGAAACTCCAAGATAATGAGCCAACTGAGCCGGCACCTGAGAAGTAGAGCCATCAAGACTCATGTTGCCACAAACCACAAGATCAAAAGAGCCAACCTTCTTTTTTATTAGCTCAGAGAGAGTATAAGCAGTGGCTAAGGTATCTGCTCCAGCAAGCACCTTATCACTGGCAAGATATACCCTATCAGCGCCCATGGCTAAGGCTTCCCTAAGGGCTTTTACAGTATCAGGGGGAGCCATACTTACAACAGTTACCCCCCAGCCAAATCTATCCTTCAATTGTAAAGCTACTTCAAGGGCATGCTTATCCAAGGGATTGAGGACAGGAGGGATTCCCTCCCTCCTCAGAACCCCTGTTTTTGGATCAAGGTAAAGTTTATCCCAATGTTTAGGATCAGGTATCGGTTTAACACAAACAACAGCTTGAGGCATTTAATCCTCCACTAAAAGTTTTTCAAAACATGCCTTGCCAGGACAATCTTTGCCACCTGAGAAGTTCCACCTGAAGGAATGGCAACCCAGGCATCTCTAAGATATCTTTGAACAGGATACTCCAAGATACAGGAATATCCACCGTGTATTTCACAAGCCCATCTGGCACACATAAAAGCGTTTTCCGTTGCCACATATTTGGCAAGGGTCATCTCTGTATCGCAGGGAAGCCCTTGATCCATCATCCAATTGGCACGATAGTTAAGCCACCTTGCTGCCTCAGCGTAAGCGAAAATATCGGCAAGCAAAAATTGTATGGCCTGTAAATTAGAAATAGGCTTTCCATAAAGGACCCTCTCCTTGGCAAATTTGGTGGCTTCTTCTAAAGATGCATAACAAAGCCCCACACTTATGGAAGCCATCCCTGGCCTGCCGACTCTGTTTACTGTGGCAAGGGCTATCCTGAGGCCTTCCCCCTCCTTGCCCAATAAATTCTCCTTTGGCACCTTACAATCGTTAAAAATCAGCTCACCGCTGTATGCTCCCCTAAAGCCCACCTTGTTCTCTTCCCTTCCTACAGAAAATCCTTCAAATTCAGGCTCCACTATAAAAGCACTAAAAGCTGGCCTTCCCTTCTCGTCCTCACCTGTTCTGGCCACCACAACAAAAACACCCGCTATGTGAGAGTTGGTTGCAAAACATTTCCTTCCATTAATAATCCAATAATCCCCCTCTAATTTGGCAGTAGTCTGCATACCAAAAACATCAGAACCACCACTGGGTTCTGTTATCGAACAGGCCCCTATGGTATCCTTAGCCAACTTAGGTAAATATTTCCTCTTTTGCTCCTCTGTTCCAAAGGTCTCTATAGGCCAGCAGCCCATATGGTGAACCTGAAGACTGATACCCACAGCCGCTGAAACCTTTGAAATCTCTTCAATGGCAATAGCTCTTGCCAAAAACCCCATACCATTTCCACCATATTCAGGAGAAGTCACAAGCCCCAAAAGTCCCATCTCCCCCATTTTGGGGATAAGCTGCCTTGGAAATTCACCAGTTTTCTCCATCTCATCAACCAAAGGAGCAATCTCTCTTTGAGCAAATTCAGACACAGCCTTCCTCAATAATTCCAGCTTTTCAGGGATGGTAAAATCCATAACCTACCTCCTTTAAAGAGAATTTTTAAAACTTAGGTTGCCTTAAAGGGAAAAATTTGTCAAGATATATTTAAAAATTTAAATTAATCAAACAATAATAGGGCTTGACGAGCGGTTTTGAATGAGATGTTGAAAACCGATAGTTGTTATATTTTTATTTATTTGATTTTTGATATAAAATTAGTTAGTTTTTAGCCACGGGAGGAAAACTTGCAGGAACTGGCTATGGTGTTTGCTGCTTTAGGCAACGAAGTAAGGCTTAAGATAGTGGAAATGCTTTTAAAAAATGACGGAATGTTCTGTTCCGAAATAGTGAACGAGCTGCACTTGAGCCAGCCAACAGTATCTCATCATCTAAAAGAGCTTAGAAGGGCTAACATAATAACATACAAGAAGGAAGGAACTTTGATATTTTACCAAGTTAACAAAGAATATTTATATGAAGTTCTCAGCAAGTTTATGAAGCTACTAAAGAAATAACGGATGTACTCAAAATTAAACAGCATTTTATCCTCCGAGCTTGAAGAGCTTAAGAAGAAAAATCTTTACAGATTTTTAAGAACCATAGAATCAGCACAGGGACCTGAAGTAATCTTAAATGGAAAAAGAGTTATTCTTATGTGCTCCAACAACTATTTGGGATTGGCAAATCATCCAAGGATTATAAAAGCCGCTAAAGAATCCATGGAAAGGTATGGATATGGAGCAGTTGCTTCAAGACTGGTCTCAGGGAACATGAGTATACATGAAGAGTTTGAAAAAGTGATAGCCCAATTTAAAAGAAGCCAGAAAGCCTTACTGTTCAACTGCGGATATATGGCAAATATAGGAGTAATCAGCACTATATGCGAAAGCGCTAAAGATTTGGTGATCTCAGATAAGCTTAACCATGCCTCTATAATAGATGGTTTGATGCTTTCCAAAGCAAACTTTGCCACTTACAGGCATAACGATTTGGAGCATTTAGAAAAGATATTAAAAACTAAAAAAGCAAGAAGAAGACTTATTGTGGTTGATGGAGTCTTTAGTATGGACGGAGATATAGCCCCTCTGAAAGATATTGTGGAGCTTGCCGAAAAATATGAAGCCATAGTAATGGTGGACGATGCCCATGCAACGGGGGTAATAGGAGAAAAAGGCAGAGGCTCTGTAGAATACTGGGATCTTTATGAAAGATTGGATATACAAATGGGAACTTTGGGAAAGGCTTTAGGAGGGTTTGGGGCGTTTATTTGTGGCAGCGAAACATTGATAGAGTATCTGATAAATAAATGCCGTCCTCTTATATACACCACTGCCTTGCCGGTACCTGTTGTTGCAGCAGCATTAGAAGCACTGAAAATACTCATTGAAAAGCCTGAAATGGTAGCCACACTTAGAAACAATGTAAAATATTTTGTAGAAGGACTACAGAAAATAGGACTTGAAGTAAAGGATAACGGCAGCGCCATAGTTCCTGTGATAATAGGAGATGAAAAAAGATGTCTCAGAATGAGCGAAAGGCTCTTTGAATTAGGAATATATGTGGCAGCCATAAGGCCGCCCACCGTACCCAAAGGAACTGCTAGACTAAGAGTCACTTTAATGGCAACCCACACCAAAGAACATTTGGAAAAGGCAATATTTGCCTTTCAAAAGGCGGCATCAGAAATACTTTAACAGTAAGACTATCAAATACGGCAACATAAAAGAAGTGTAAACCCCGTTTAATGCCATGGCAAGACCACTCACTGCGCCACTTAACTGATCGTCCAGAATTATCCTTGCCGTTCCCAACCCATGAGAGGTAACACCCATACCCAGACCTCTTGCCACTCTATCCTTAACCTTGGCAAGATTCAAAAGCTCAACTCCTACAGCATTTCCCATAATGCCAGTTAATATCACCAAAACAGCTGTAAGGGCAGGAATACCCCCTATCTTTTCACTGATTCCGATGGCTATAGCGGTGGTAACACTTTTGGGAGCTATACTCAATATAACCTCTTTTGTAGCCCCCAGCAGCTTCACAATTCCCACAGCAGAAAGTACAGCAACAATCCCACCAGAAGCCACCCCAACACCTATCTCCTTAGCATACTCAACAATAGTGCGCCTTTCTTTATATAGAGGAATAGAGAGGGAAACCACAGTTGGACCAAGCAGATAAAATATGAATCCTGCCCCTTTCATGTAAAATTTATAACTTATATGAGCTGTCTTGAGAAAAACAGAAATTAAAACAATACTCAAAAGGACAGGATTTAAGTAAAATTTTCGCCCACTCTTTTCGAAAACTAAAGATAAAAGGTAAAATACTGTAACAGTTAAGAAAAAACCAAAGCTCTTCATCCCTTAGTTCTCCTCATGATCTCTACAACCTTTGCCGTAAATACCATTGTAACTACAAAACTTATTAATAAAGCCACCGATATGGGAACTATTTGAGATTTAACAAGATTCCAATAAACCACTATACCCACTCCAGGGGGAATAAACATAACGCTCATGTTTTTTATAAAGAAGGTGCCCACCTCTTCTACATCTTTAAGCTCAACAATACCCAAAATAAGCGCAACTGTTAAAAGGAGCATTCCGATGACATTACCAGGAACAGGAATATTCAAAACCTTTTCAATGGCTTCTCCTAAAAAAAGAAACCCAAATATTATTACCAACCCTTTATACATCCTCACCTTCTTTACCCCCTAGACATTTAAAGTTCAGTACAGTCAAAAACCCCTTCTCTTTGAGCTGTGAGAAATCTTGATGCATTTTTCCAAATCATAACGTTTATGGCTAAAATCACCAACAAGATTAAAGTCATGAATAAAGAGAGAGGCAATGACAATAAAAAAAGAAATAGATTGTAAATCAAGAATCTCTTTACACATAAAAGACCACATTCTGGATCTTTAACAACAAAGGGAAAAGTGAGCAATTCCCTTATAACCTCAAAGGTTCTTGTAATGTTATAATGAGATTTACCATGAAGACGGGGTCTATCTATCACCTCCACTTCAGCCACCTCTTCGTTTTTCACACCAAATATGGCAGGTATAAACCTATGAAAGCCATGGGGTATCTGAATCTTTTTGACCACATGAGAACGATAGGCTTTCAAACTGCACCCCACATCCCTCACCTTTATTCCAGTAACAAGTGCTATTAACCTATTCGCAACAGCAGAAGGCAATCTTCTGGTGAAAAAGGGTTCCTTTCTCTTTTTTCTATATCCTGAAACTACACTGTATCCCTCTTTAAGCTTTTCTATCAATTTGGGAATATAAGAGGGGTCATTCTGTCCATCGCCGTCCATACTCACCACAATATCCCCTTTAGAGGAAAAAAAGCCCGCAGTAAGCGCAGCAGCTTCTCCTCTATTTCTATCCATGTTCAGAACCCTGACTTTTTTATCCTGAGCTTTTATCTTTTTAAGAACTTCTAAAGTCTTATCGGTACTCCCATCATTCACAAAGATAATCTCATACTCTTCTTTAAGTTTATCCAATGTGTCTTTTAACTCTTTGTAGAGAGGCTCTATATTCTTTTCTTCATTGTGAACAGGAATAACTATAGAGATCATAACTTACGCTCCGAAAAACTGTTTCACAGATTCTATAACATACTGGATTTCCTCTTCCCTCATCTCAGGGAAAAGGGGAATAGCCAGTATTTCTTTGGATAATTTCTCTGAGACAGGAAGTCTGTATTCTGGATATCCTGCTTCCTTCCAAGCCCTCTGAAGGTGAAGAGGGATTGGATAGTATATTCCCGTTCCTATGCCTTTGTCCTTCAAAAAGGATTGTAGTTCTTCCCTTTTATCCGTTCTAACAACATATCTATGATAAACGCTTTTTTTATTGCCATCGTCCAGTGGTGGTGGAATCAAACCAGATACACCTAAAAAGGCTTCAGTGTATTTTTCGGCTATTCTTCTTCTTATCTCGTTCTTTTCATCAAGCCTTTTAAGCTTTATTCTCAAAACAGCAGCCTGTATCTCGTCTAGTCTGCTGTTAAAACCATAAAAATGGTGGTCGTTCTTTTTTACTTGTCCGTGAACCCTGAGATAGTTGAGTTTATAGGCAACCTCCGAATCATTGGTAGCAACGAAGCCCGCGTCTCCCAAGGCATTTAGATTTTTCACCACGCCACAGCTGAAAGCCCCAACTTTGCCAAAGGTGCCTATCTTCTTTCCTTTATATTCGGCTCCGTGAGCATGGGAGGCATCTTCTATCAAGATTAAATCATACTTTTCGCAAACCTCAAGTATCTCGTCCATATTTAAGGGATGACCGTACATGTGAACTACAAGCATGGCTTTTGTTTTAGGCGTTATAACCTTTTCCACTTGAGAAAGATCAAGGCTGAAATCCTCCTTAACATCAATGAGAAGAGGAGTGGCTCCTGCCCATTTCACAGCTTCAACATCTGCAACAAAGGCATTTGCGTGAAGAATCACCTCATCCCCTGGCCCAATCCCACATGCCACAAGAGATAAAAGAAGAGCATCTGTTCCAGACCCCACTCCAAAAACATAACTACAGCCCAAATAGTCTGCCATTTCCTTCTCAAAATTTATGAGGTTATCGCCGTTAAATAGTTTCATGCTGGCAAATATTCTTTCCCAGCTCTCCTTAACTTCGGCTTCTATCTCTCTCCACTCCCTTTTCAAATCTAAAAGTGGAATCATCATTTACCTCCCTCATTCCATCTTTATAAAAGAAAAGAGTAAATCTGTGCCCGCATGGCTGCTGATAAATCTTTTTAATTCTTAATTTGCCTTCAAATCTCTTCAAATACCTACCCTTAGTTATAAAAAGTCCCCCTTTATCTGCCACCTTTATAATGTCTTCCACTTTCTTACCCAATATGGGGATAGGAACAATACCAGTATAAAAGTTGAACTCCCCAGCATGGCTATTTCCTATCCCTACAAGAAAAAGGGGAAGTTTCTTTTTTTCAATCACATTTAAAGCCACATTGCAAAGTTTTCTCACAGACTTACAAGGATTATAAAAAGGCATCACATAATTGAAGCCAAAAATTATCACAACAAAAAGAGAAACCATCAAACTTTCCTTCAGAAACTTTCTTTTATGTAATGCCAAAACGGATATAAGAAAAGAAAAAGTTATTATGGGCAAAGATACCATAACCATACTCTTAAAAGGAAATTTGAGGAACGGCAAAGATGACACTAAGGCAAGGACGACTATAAAAAAGAGAGCTGTTATAAAC
>JALVKL010000147.1 GCA_027033775.1 bacterium
AAAGCCCATCTCATACAGCTATTACTTCCTTCACCTCAGGCACCATCTTTTTAAGGGCAGCCTCCACTCCCTGCTTTAGGGTCATCTGGGCAAAGGGACATCCTCCACATGCCCCAGTGAGCCTCACCTTCACCTCACCGCTTTCGGTAACATCAACAAGTTCAATGTCCCCTCCGTCTGCCTGAAGGTAAGGTCTTATCTGTTCCAGAGCCTTTTCCACCTTTTCTTTAATGGCCATAACAACCTCCCTTTAAAAGTTAAAAAGTATTTTTACAGCAACTATTAACAGCAGGCAAGCAAAAATCCTTCTCAAAAACAGCTGGGGAACACGGGAAGCAAAATAGGCTCCTATCTGCGCCATCACCACTCCAAAAGGGACTATCAGCAAAACAGCAGGCAAATACACAAATCCAAGAGAGTGAGGCGGTAATAAAGGATTATTCCATCCGTTGATCACATAGCCAAAAGCAGAGGAGAAGGTGGTAAAAGGAATCATGGCTGTGGATGTTCCTATGGCCTCCCGCATATCAAATCCTATAAACGCCATAACAGGAACGGCTATCACACCCCCTCCTATACCGAAAAAAGAGGCTATTGTTCCCGTTATCAAGCCTAAAAGAAAAAACATCCGAGCATCTATGGAAGATTTCAGATCCTCTTTAAAGGTGACATTTTTTCCAGAAAAAAGCCTATACGAAACGTAAAATAACAAGAAAGCGAAGGCTTTTTTAATGAAATCCCCAGGAGTGTGGGACGCCAAAGTTGAGCCTATTAGAGCACCTATAAAGGCTCCCAATCCTAAATAGGGAACATTTTTCCATTTTACATTTTTAAATCTTGCATGAGCAATCATACCGGATAAGGTGAAGAAAAAGGCTGAACTTGAGCTTGTAGCCAACGCACAGTGAACATAAATCTCTTTGGGAAAGGAGTGGGAAAAGACAAAGATGAGAAAGGGCACCATTATAACTCCGCCGCCAATACCCAAAAGTCCAGAAAGAAAACCAGAGACTGTGCCCACTAAAGCAAAAACTATATGAGAAATCATTTAATGGTGGAGGCAAGCTTAAAGATGGGAAGATAAAGAGCTATAACAATAACGCCGACCATACCGCCGATAACAATCAGCATGATGGGTTCCATTATGGACGTTAAAGCATTAACGGCAGCGTCAACCTCCTCTTCAAAAAACTCAGCGATTTTGTCAAGCATAGAGTCAAGATGTCCAGTTTTCTCTCCAGCTGACACCATCTCTAACAGCATAGGAGGGAATATCTGAGTCTTACTCAAAGCCTCTGAAAGCAGTGCTCCTTCCGCAACATCTTTTTTTATCTGTAAAAGAGCCTCCTCTATAATACGATTGCCAGAAGTTCTAGCAACATTATCTATACTCTCAAGAATGCTCACACCGCTTTTCAACATGGTGGCAAGGGTTCTGGCAAACCGCGCCATAGCCACCTTTCTGAAAAGAGGGCCTATAAAAGGAATCCTCAATTTAAAGGCATCCCAGTAATACCTAACCTTTTCTACCCTCAACAGCAATCTAAAAGCTATGAAGAATACGATAAGTCCTATAATCATTAACAGCACATGGGATTTAACAAAATCGCTTAAAGCAATAACAAAGGCTGTTAGTGCTGGAAGCTCAACGTTTGATTCCCTAAACATGGCGGCGAAGGTGGGAACCACCTTTACCAGAAGGATAAACATTACAGCTATAGCAAAAACCAAGACCACAACAGGATATATCATGGCTCCTATAACTTTTCTTCTCAAATCCAGTATCTTTTCCGCAAAGGTTGCCCAACGAGAAAGCATAAGGTCAAGCTCTCCCGTGGCTTCTCCAGCTTCCACAAGGCTTATGTAGAGATCACCAAAGATATTCTTGTGCTTTTTAAGGGCATCGGAAAACTTTATTCCTGTCTCCACCTGATCCTTGATGTCCTGAAGTATCTCTTTAAACTTTTTGTTTTTTAACTGCTGGGAAATGGCACCAATGGCACTTGGCAGAGGGATACCGGCGGATATCATCGCGGTAAGCTGTCTGGTAAAGATTACAACCTCTTTAAGCCTTACTCTTCCAAGCTGAAACTCAAACTTTAGGGTGAATCTTTTAGCAGGCTCTATTGATACAGGGAAAAAACCCTTTTCTCTAATTATTCTGACAGCATCCCCTATGGTGGGAGCTTCAATTCTGCCTTCTATCTCCCTTCCAGAAAGATCCCTTGCAACATATTTGTATTCCATCAGCTTACCTCTAATTTTATTGTATTATAATTCTTACACTTTTTGCAAAATGGAACAAGATCAGAATAAATCTCGCCACAGACACTGCACCTGTACTTTATAACCGAAATATCTAAAGCAGAGCCTATTGAATGGCAGCATTCCTCAAACTTTTTCATCCCCTTCATAATTTTGGCCTTGACAAGATTTACAAAGGCAGAATCTGAAGAAACATCGGATATTATCTTAGATGCCTCATCATACATACCTATTTGAGCATAGAGATAGGCTAAAACAACAGAAACCCTTTCGTCCTTCTCAGAAATCAATCCTTTCACAAAGTCTATGGTTTTGGAGGGATCAACACCCTCTCTTTTTACCATAAGGTCAACGAGAAACATCAGATAGGTAATATCTTTGGTTTTATTGTAAGCCTCCTTTACCGCCTTTACACTTGTTTTAGTTTCATTATTCTCTATTAAAGCGAAAAGGGCAGGGATAAAGTCGGGGCGTTTTTTAAGGATCTTTTTTATTCCGCTTAAGTCTTTGTCTTTTTTCAACTTTTCCACCTTTAAACCTAAAAGGAAGTCCTGAACACTGTTGTGATCCACAAATTTTGAAAGCCTTTCGGCAAAGGAAGTTGCCATGGAATAATCCCCAGACTCCCTTGCAGCCAAGGCTCCCAAGTAAAGAATTAAAGGAGAAAGAAGCCTTTTATCCATGTCTTTAACTATAGAGACAACCTCTGTAAATCTTTCCTCTTCATAAAGATCAGAAACAAACTCATATAAAGGATAGGAAAAATCTGAGGCTTCCTTTTTAGAAGCAATATGAACACTTTTGGCTTCGTCTAAATTTCCCGATCTTCTCAAAAGTCTCCCATAAACAGAAAAAAGGAAAGGGTCTTTATCCAATTTCTTTAGCTTTAGATAACCTATAGCTGCTTCGGGTGAGAAAATCTCTGACAAACAGAGGGCTTCCGCCATCTTGTTTTTTATAGTTGACTGAGCGGAAAGCTTTCTTTTCAAAGAGGACAAAGCCATGCTTAATGCGGTTCCCCTAATTATATTCAAAAGACAAGCCACCACAAAACCAAGGGTAAAAATAATAATGATAAGAACAGAAAGAGGGAGTGTGTAAGCTATATCTTTATAAAGTCTTATATGAACAGACTGGGGATTAAGGAGTGTAATGTATATAAACAGAACAACAAAGATAACAAGGGAAAGAAGCACTCTAAACATAAAAAACCTCCTTTCAATCTTTATCGGCGGTGCTCAAGATCTCAGGGGCATCTGACCACAGCCTGTCAAGATCATAGAATAACCTTGCTGACTCTGTGAAAATATGGACTATTATATCCCCATAATCCAATAAAACCCATTCGGAATTTTCATTACCCTCTATAGATAATGGATTTAAACCAATCCCTGACATAACCCTGTCTATCTCATCAGCTATGGCTCTGGATTGAAGTGGTATGTCTGTTGAACAGATAACAAAACAATCACAAATGGTGGTAAATTCCCTTAAATCATATATCTTTATATCTCTTCCCTTTTTCTTCTCAATGGCTTCCTTTATCAGATGTAACTTATCCTCCAGCCTAATCTCCTTTGTAGAGTCCATTTTCCTCTATATACCTCTCCACCTCTTTGGTTACCAGATATTTAATGCTTCTTCCAGACTTCACCCTCTTTCTGATCATGGTGGCTGAAACTCCAATATTTACCACAGGGGTTAGATAGATGAAGGACTCTTTCCCGTTAGCCTCAACCTCAAATATATAAGTTTCGTTTAGAAAATCCATGCTCTTAAGCACAAAAGATGGCAGTTTTGTCTCAAGCTCCTTAAGATAGTTCTCAAATTCCGTAACCCCTACTATCCTTTCAGGTCTTTCCATTACTATAAAGTTGCTCAGCTCAAAAAGTCTATTAGGCTTTCTCCATGTATGGATTTGCAAGAAAGCCTCTGAACCTATAAGAAAAAATAAAGAAGATGAAACCTTTTCCCTAAGCTCAGCGAGGGTATCTACCGTATAGGATTTTTCCTTCCGCTTTAACTCAATGTCAGAAACAGAAAAGAGGGGATTGTCCTTTATGGATAGCCTCACCATATCCAGCCTTTTATCAGCAGGAGCAACACCTACAGATTTGTGTGGGGGTATAAATGCTGGGACAAAAAGTATCATGTCTAAAGAAAATCTTTCCCTCACATCCTCGGCAACAATGAGATGGCCTATATGAATGGGATTGAAGGTCCCCCCGAATACGCCTAATCTCTCTAACTCCATCCTCTCCACCTCAAAACTATTCCCTTATGTGTCCACATCCAAGAATAACGTATTTGCAACAGGTTAAATCTTCTAAACCCATGGGGCCTCTTACATGAAGTTTTTGGGTGGAGATACCCATTTCCGCCCCAAGACCAAATTCAAATCCGTCTGTAAATCTTGTTGAAGCATTAACGTAAACAGCAGCGGAGTCCACCTCTTTCAAAAATCTCATGGCTCTCTCATAGTTTTCCGTTACTATGGCATCGGAATGATGAGAACCGTATCTATTTATATGGCCAATGGCTTCATCAATGCTGTTCACCACTTTGATAGAAAGTATCAAATCCAAGTACTCCTCATACCAATCCTCTTCCCTGGCCTCTTTAACCCAAGGAACTATGGACTTTGTTGTTTCACATCCTCTAAGCTCAACGCCAGCGTCTTTAAATCTATTACACATAACCGGCAGAAACTCCTTTGCAACATCTCTATGAACCAGCATGGTCTCCATGGCATTACAGACACCAGGTCTTTGAACCTTAGCGTTAAAGCAGATCTCCTCCGCCATTTTAAGGTCTGCGTATTTATCCACAAAGGTATGACACACACCTTTGTAGTGGTAAACAACAGGCATTCTGGCATTTTCAGCCACAAATCTTATAAGTCCCTCTCCTCCTCTGGGAATTACTATATCTATAAATTCATCCAATTTCAGCATTTCATAAACTGCGCTTCTGTCTGTAGAATCAATAAAAGAAACCACATCAGAAGGAATACCCGTCTTTTCACAGGCTTCCTTCAGTATATCAACTATTATCCTGTTTGAGTTTATGGCTTCAGATCCGCCCCTTAAAATAACTGCATTTCCGGATTTCACGCACAAACCCGTAGCATCAGCGGTAACATTGGGTCTGGACTCGTATATTATACCCACCACACCTAAAGGAACCCTCATTTTGCCTATCATCAATCCATTGGGGCGTTTCCACATTTTCACTATCTCGCCTACAGGATCAGGCAAAGCAGCAATCTCCCTCAAACCAACAGCCATTGCCCTTATCCTTCTGTCGTCAAGGAGAAGCCTGTCAAGCATAGCCTTAGACAAACCTGCCTCCTCTCCAGCCTTAAGGTCCTTGCTGTTTTCAAGCTTAATTTTTTCAGCATTTTCCTCAATAAGATCAGCCATCAGGTTAAGGGCTTTGTTTTTCACATCTGTTGAAACATTAGCCAGAACCATAGAGGCCTCTTTTGCCCTTTTTGCAATCTCAAGCACATACTCCTTCATAGCCACCTCCTAAGAGCTGAAGGCATCTATAGATAATCCTTCACAGATAACCATGTTGTCTCTATGAATCACCTCATCGGAATGTTTGTAACCAAGCACACCTTCAATGTCAGAGCTCTTCAAACCCTTTATCCTCTCAAGATCATGGGAGGGATAGTTCACAAGGCCTCTGGCAACCTCTTTACCATCAACAGTGACACAACTCACCACATCTCCCACATCAAATTTGCCCTCAACATCTATTACCCCAGAAGGAAGAAGGCTTTTGCCCCTCTTGCATATAGCCACATAGGCACCCTCATCTATAATGATCTTGCCTGATGGATGGGTAGCAAAAGCTATCCACCTCTTTTTCCCCATAATCCTTTTTTCGGAAGGGATAAAGAAAGTGCCTACAGCCTCTCCTTTTAAAATGTCTTTAAGAACATCGGGTCTGCCTTTAGCTATAACAGCAGGGATTCCAGATGCCACAACCTGAGAAATAGCCATTACCTTTGACTCCATACCCCCAGACCCCAGATAAGAGCAACCTTTAAGGGTACAAAAATCAGGTCTCTGAAGATCCATGGCATCCACCACTTCTATAAGCTCAGCTTTGCTGTCCTTGGAAGGATCAGAGGTGTAAAGACCATCAACTGTGGATAGCATAACCAGAAGATCCACTTCCATCATTATAGAAACCAAAGCGGAAAGCTTATCGTTGTCCCCAAACTTTATCTCCTCAACCATTACAGTGTCGTTCTCGTTAATTATGGGCACAATGCCCATCTTTAAAAGCTCGGTTATGGCGTTTTTGGCATTGAGATATCTTCTGCGGTGTTCCACATCGTCTCTGGTTAGGAGAACCTGACCCACCTTTATCCCATGGTTATTAAAGAATTTTTCGTAGGTCCTTATGAGATGAGCCTGACCCACAGCAGCAAGGGCCTGCCTTTTAGGAATTTCAGATGGCCTTTTCCTAATGCCAAGAATGGACATACCACAGGCAATGGCTCCTGAAGAAACAAGGATTACATTCACACCTGAACGCTTAAGATAGGCTATCTCCTCAACGATCTCTCTTATCTTCTTTTCGTTGAGTCCCCCCTCAGGCTCGGCAATTACTCCAGAACCTACCTTAACCAGAAGCCTTCTGATGGGTGAGCTCAAGATCTTCCTTATTTTCTTTCGTTTCCCCACTACCTTCCCCTTTTAAGCTTCTCAACATCTGCCAGCACTTTTTAATCAACACATCCAAGTTCTTTCCTGTCACAGCTGATATAGCTACAAAATCAAAGCCCTTTTCCTTAACAAAATCTCCAAACTCTTTAATGATACCCTCATCCTTCAAAAGATCAACCTTGGTTCCCACCACAATTCTGGGTTTTATGTGAAGATCAGCACCGTAGTTCTTCATCTCTTTTTCCACTATTTCAAAGGCCTTAAAAGGATCCACTTCAAAGCCAGAAAGATCCACAAGCTGAAGTATTAACTTTGTCCTTTCTATGTGCCTCAAAAACTCAAGGCCAAGTCCAGCACCCTTGTGAGCTCCTTCAATTATACCAGGAATATCCGCTACCACAAAACTTTCGTGTTCCCCAACACGAACCACCCCTAAAACAGGATACAAAGTGGTAAAGGGATAATCGGCTATGGCTGGTTTTGCCGCAGATATTCTTGAAAGAAGGGTGGACTTACCCGCATTGGGCAGTCCCACCAACCCCACATCTGCTATAAGCTTAAGCTCAAGAATAACCGTTCTTTCCTCTCCCTTTTCTCCTGGCTCTGCTATCCTGGGTGCTTGCCTCCAGGGCTTCACAAAATGGACATTGCCCCTTCCCCCTCTCCCCCCTTTTGCAAGCACAAACCGCTGTCCAGGCTCTGTAAGATCCACAATAACCTCACCAGTTTCAGCGTCTTTAACCACTGTTCCAGGGGGCACCTTTAAAATCAAAGGGGGAGCGTCTTTTCCTTTCATCTTTTTTCCCTTACCGTGCTCCCCGTTTTTCGCCCGATAGAAGGGTTTATACTTGAAATCAATAAGAGTGGATAGGTTGGGATCCACCTCTAATATTATATCTCCCCCTCTCCCTCCATCTCCACCATCAGGGCCACCCTTAGGGACAAACTTTTCCCTTCTGAAACTTACACAGCCTCTACCGCCGTCCCCTGCCTTAACATGAATTTTTGCCCTGTCTATAAACATAAATTAGGGATAAACACAGACGTATTTTCTGCCCCTTCTGGATATAAACTTAACAAAACCATCAATCTTAGAAAACAGAGTGTAATCGCTTCCCATACCCACATTGTCTCCAGGATAGAACTTTGTTCCTCTCTGTCTTACAATGATATTGCCAGCTTTTACGAACTGTCCATCGTGCCTTTTGACACCTAAGCGTTTGGATATACTATCCCTTCCATTTCTTGAACTTCCAACACCTTTTTTATGTGCCATGGCTTACCTCCTCAAGCCTTTATTTCTATAATCTCCAATTCTGTGAATTCCTGTCTATGCCCATACTTTCTTTTATAATTTTTTCTTCTTTTAAACTTCATCCCAACTATTTTAGGGCCCCTTCCGTGTCTTAAAACCTTCGCAATCACCTTAACATCATTGAGATAAGGGTTTCCCACCTCAATCTCATCTGCCACCAGCATCAACACTTTATCCAATTCTATCTCGCTCCCCTCTTCAAAGGGAAGTTTTTCAACTATAACTTTATCCTTTTCTTTCAATTTATACTGTTTTCCCCCAGTTTCAATAACAACAAACATAATCTCCTCCTATAAACCAATATCCAGGCTTTTAGCCTTTACACAAAGGAGATTGCCAAGTCAATATCCTTAGAGTATAACAACACCCATGAAAATTCTCTGGATTATAACGGCTTTGCTTCTTATTGTCTCTTTTCTATCAGATAGAAGGAAGACCATAGAGGCTGTAAAGATTGCCTTTAGAAGATTTAAGAAGCTTCTTTCTGATTTTATTATACTTCTTGCCCTTATCTCCATAGCTTTAACCCTTCTTCCCCCTGAAAGAATTAGAGAAATGCTTAAAGGTCCTGGACTTTTTATAGGAACCATTGTGGGATCTATAATAGGCTCAATAACATTCATTCCAGGATTTATCTCCTACCCACTCGCAGGAATCCTGAAAAAAGAAGGGGTGCCTTATACTGTGCTTGCTGCTTTTCTAACAACTATGATGATGGTGGGGATCCTAACGCTTCATATGGAGAGCAATCTTTTCAACAGAAGATTCGCTTTAATTAGAAATCTCACTTACTTTCTTATAGCAATCATAACATCCCTTGCCATAGGTGTGATATTCGGAGAGATCCCATGAGCAAAAAGGGGATTTTTATTACCATTTATACACTAGGAATAATCCTTTCCCTTTTATTCCATATTGATTTTGGGGTTAAAACGGCAAGAAACCTTCTGGATTTTACCATACATATGATGAAGGTTCTTCCTTTTGCCTTTATTTTAATAGGATTATTTGATGTGTGGGTGCCGAAAAAGACAATAGAAGAGAGATTGGGAAAGGAAGCAGGCCTTAAAGCTCACCTCACCGCCTTTATTCTCGCTGCTCCTTTGGCTGGAGGGCTATATGTATCACTTCCAGCAGCAGCTATGCTCTACGAAAAGGGTGCATCCCTTGATGTTGTTTTAACTTTTCTGGGAGCATCCACATTGGTGAGGATTCCCATGATGATATTTGAGGCTTCTTTTATGGGCATAAAGTTTACACTTGCCAGGCTTTCTGTCTCCATCCCCTTGGTGATTATATCTTCCATAATAATGGCAAAGTTTTTGGAGAGGACTTGACTTAACCAAAAGCTTTGTGGATTTAAATACCATGCTTTCTTACACAATTAAAAGGTTGATTAACTGTATTCCGCTTCTTTTGGGAATCACCCTCATAACTTTCTTTGTAATACACCTTGCCCCTGGCAATCCCACCTTTTACGAAGGTGCTTTAAATCCGAAGGTGAAACCGGACGCCGTTAAAAGGCTGGAAAAAATATACGGATTGGATAAACCTCTCTATGTACAGTATTTCAACTGGCTTAAAAGAATAGCAAAAGCCGATTTTGGCACATCCTTCGTGGACGGAAAGCCTGTGATAAAAAAGATTTTGGAAAGAATTCCCATAACTTTAACCATAAACCTTCTATCTTTAATAATTGTTCTAATAGTGGCTATACCCATTGGGATAATCTCTGCGGTAAAGAGGGATTCACTTATAGATAAAGGACTGACGGTTTTTGTCTTCTTAGGATTTTCCATGCCTGGATACTGGTTAGCCTTGCTTTTGATGATACTCTTTGGCATCAAGCTGAGACTACTTCCCATATCCGGTTTGGAATCCCTCACCGCTGGACAGCTTAAGGGATTAGCTCTTTGGATAGACAGAGCCAAGCACCTTATACTCCCTGTGTTCGTGAGTGCATTTGGTGGTTTGGCTGGTTTTTCAAGATATATGAGACAAAGTATGCTTGAGGTATTGAGTCAGGACTACATAATTACAGCAAGGGCAAAGGGTTTAAGTGAAACGCAGGTAATCAAAAGGCATGCTCTTAAAAATTCACTCCTTCCCATTGTCACCCTTTTGGGGCTTTCCGTTCCCGGACTTATAGGGGGAAGCGTCATATTTGAAACCATTTTCGCCATTCCTGGAATGGGACAGCTTTTCTACGAAGCTGCCATGGCAAGGGATTATCCCACCATTATGGGTATCCTTACCATAGGTGCTGTATTAACATTGATAGGAAATCTATTGGCGGATATTACCTATGCCTTCATAGACCCAAGAATCCGATATGAGTAATTAACATTCGCATCCCTTTA
>JALVKL010000148.1 GCA_027033775.1 bacterium
GGAAACTTTTCGGAAAATCTACTGCACATTTTATAGCTTTTCTCTGCAGAGGATAGCCCCCCGTGAATAGTGATTAGTATTTTCGATTCTTCTTTTAGCTCTTTTGATATGTAGGCTTTGAATTCTGGTCTGAATAAGAATAAACATTCACCCCAAGCGGCAGAAGAGATAAGGATCGTAATGACAGCTATATGTAAAGCCCTTTTTCCCACAATATTTAAAGTATAGCATATCCTAAAGGTTGCAAGAAGAGCTACAACAAAGAAGGAAAATTTAATATTTGTTATTATAACAAGTAGCATTAGAATGAATATCCTCTCGTCCCTTTTCCCTGGTATTTTCATAATTTGTGGAAAGTCAGCGTAAAGGCTTCTTTGCATTGCTCCTTTGTATCTTTCCGAGACATAACTAACCATGACTGATGAAAAAAGCATCCACAGGGCGAGAAAAACGTTAAAACTTGTAAATTTAAGGTGCATTGAAAGCCCACATATCACAAGGAAATCCACTATCCTGTCCAGTACTGAATCGAGCCATCCACCAAGTTTGCTCTCTTTTATCGCAGCCCTTGCTATCTCCCCGTCTACACCATCAAGGATGGAGCTTATTTGGTAGAAGATTACACCCAGGTATAAATTCGATAATGCTATCAGAGCCGATATAATTCCAAAAATGGTGGATCCTATAGTAGCTTGCCAGGGTTCTATATTATCTATGAGATACTCCGAAATTTTTGTGGATATCTTTCTGTTTATGTGCCTTGATACAAAGCCGTCCTCTGTTGTTTTTATAGCAAGATTTATGAGGTTTCTTTTTGCTTTTTCCACATCTTCCTTTGTGTCTATATCCATCCAGAATTTCCCGTCTAAAAAGGCTGCTTTTAGAGAGAGCTTTTTTGCCACATCTTTCATTTCTATGGTTTTTTCTTTCTTCAAGCTCTCCAGTATCTCCTTTTTTATGCGGGCTTTGCTGAGTATAAAGAAGCCGGTGTCAAATCCATCAAACTCTTTCAAATCTTTCCCTATATCCTCTATCCTTCCTCTTTTAACCTTTACCTTTGTTGCCTCTTTGGGATCTATGTAATATCCTTTTCTATCCACTATAAGTCCTTCTTTTTTTACAGCTTCTTCTATGAAATCTTTCTCATATATGTGATCTCCCATGGTGAGAATAAATTTTTTGCTTTTTATGTGGTCAAAGGCCAAAATAAAAGAATAACCGTTTCCCTTTTCTGGATATTTGTTTATCACGATTTCAAAATTTACATTCAGCTTACATAGCGCCTTTTCTATTGCTTGGCTGAATTTCTCGTTTGAAACTATGATGAATCTGTCAACGTGACTGCCAAGCAATATTATGTGCCTTTCAAGAATGCTTCTTCCAGCAACCTTTATAAGGGTTTTTGGTTTTTGAAGGGAAAGGCTCCCCATTCTGCTTCCAAATCCGGCACATAAAATTACAGCGTCCATTTTTCCCCCATATTATTTTTGGCTTTTAGTTTACTTTGTTATTTCTGGGTTGAAAACTTGTTCTAATGTTATATATATTCAATTAGAATATATATGATGCATGGATGTAGATGGCACAATAAAAAGGAGATTATGGGTGTATGGATACTCTCTGTGTTGCTTTCGGATAAACTGCACGGATATGAGCTCATACAGAGAATTAATGCCAATCCTTTTTTGGGGCCTGTAAATCCAGGGGTTGTTTATAGAACATTAAGGGAGCTTGAGATGGCAGGTTTAGTGACTTCAGAGTGGGATTTTGGGAGAGGTCCAGCTAGAAGATTATACTCTATAACATCCAAAGGTAAGCAGTGGCTGAAACAGGCAAGACCTTATTTTGAGGAATACAAGAGATTTATAGAAGGTGTTTTAGAAAGATTAAATCAGTAGAGGAGGGTAAGAGATGTGTGGACATGCTTTTGGCAGAGGGAGGCATTTACCAAGGTTTGGAGCCAAGGGATTGACTTATATTGGTCCTTGCAGATGCGGATATGGCCCCCATGCTTATTATATTGATGAGAGTGGAAGAGTTATTCATGCTTCTCACATTCACAATTATGTTGATCCTTATGGCGATAAATTATCTCGCATTGAAGATAGGCTGAAAAATATAGAGGAGCGTTTGAAGAAATTGGAGGGAGGTGAGTGATGCAGGGTCCAGGATTTGGTGGAGGAAAAGGACAAAAAGGAGGATGGGGAAGAGGTCAGTGTGGTGGAGGTAGAAGAGGAAAAGGTCCAGGAGGTTTTTGTGTTTGTCCAAACTGTGGGGAGAGGGTACCCCATGAAAGAGGAGTACCTTGTATGCAGGTGAAATGCCCTAAGTGTGGCACCTATATGGTGAGGGAGTGAAATACAAAGCTTTTCTCAGCAAAATTGTTGCGTAACTTCCAGATGGCAGGAAGAACTTAATCTTTATCCAGCCTCTTCCCCTTTCTAATACTTTAAGATTTCCTGGAAATGTTACCGCTTTTCTTTTTCCGGGGGAGAAGACCAAAAGCCCTTCCACTTGGGAATCTAATTTTTCCATTAAATTTTCTTCGTCTATGACTTTCACTATCTCTTCTTTGATCTCTTTATCCTGCCAAGACACAGCTTCTCGGGATATATATGGTATTTCTAAATCTTTAAGAACTTCTTTATACTCATTATAAAAATAAAGATATCCATCCACTACAAAGGGAACCTTAAAGTGGGCTGTTTTCTTTTTGATAATTCTTTTTAAGATTCTATTCCACAGCATACTTTGATAGGAGAAAAGAAACATAAGTTTGATATTTTTAGGCAGCATTCTAAAAGCTCTTCTGTAATCTTTATGTTTAGCAAGATCTCTTATAGCTGCCCTTTCCCTTCTTGAAAGGTGTTTTGCGTGTTGCAAAAACAGATTCCATTTTCCCCAATACTTTTTTAGATTTCTTCTGATAAAAAAGTTTGGGCTTTGTGTGTAATATTCCTTTAAGGCATCTTGGAATCTTCCCTCAATCAAAAGCTTTCCGATAGGTGTGTGAGAATATATATCACAGGAAAACCTCTGTTCTCCAAAATAGTTGGCAAATCCGTATTCTTTTATGAAATATAGTCCTTCTTCAAATCTTGCTGTGTCCACATCGTGGATTTTAATGATGAATAAATTGCCCTTCGCCTCTCCTATCTCTATGCCTTTTTCCGCCTTTCCAATGTATTTTAGTTTCCATCCTTTACCGGAGAAGTTTCTTGGGGGTCCATTTTTTATCGATATAAACTGGTGAGTTTTAGCCCTTTTATCCTTCAATCCACTGAAGCCGAATTCAAATAACGGGATGCCTGTTTTCTCTTGAACTTCCTCTAGCACATCCAGAGTGTTTCTGTTTATCTTTTCCAAAATATAGTAGGAAAATTCCCCTTTATCCTTTAGATTAAAATCGGCTATCTCTTTTACGATAAAATCTTCGGGCTTTCTTTTAATCTTTTCTTTAAGTTGATTTTTATGCATAGAAATAAATATAATTTTTGTCTATGAAAGCACAATTTCTTTCAGACTTTCCTTTAGAAAGACTATCCAAGTATAAACGAGTATTTATTATTGGTTCTACAGATGTTGGAAAGACCACTTTTGTTAAAAGCCTTGCCAATTTTTTTGTCTCCTCAGGCCTTCCTTGTGCTATAGCTGATCTTGATGTGGGCCAAACTGACATTGGTCCTGTGGGGACCATCGGTGTATCTTTGGCATGTAAGCCCTTTTCTTTGATTTCCGAGCTTGATCCTCAGTTTCTATATTTTACAGGTTTTTCCTCTCCTTCTGAGGATCTGCTTGGTTTTCTTATGGGAATTAGAAAAACAAACATATTCTTAAGAAATTCTTCTTGTGAGAAGATTATTTTTGATACCACAGGCTGGGTTTCTGGAAATCAGGCTTTTAATGTGAAGCTCTTTAAGATAGATGTTTTTAAACCAGATGTGGTGATTCTTGTAGGAGAGAAGGTGTGGAGCTGGAAGGAGTTTATAGAAAGACTTGGCATAAAAGTTTTTGCTCTTTCCCCCTCTAAGTTTGTGGTAGCTAAAGACCCTGTGAAAAGAAGGATAAATAGATACAGAGCTACAGTTGCTTATTTTGAAGATGCGTCTACGGTTAAAATAAAACTTTCCATATTTAAGTTATGGGGTATGCGCTTTGAAGATGTAGATAAAAGGCTTTTGGGATTTTATGACAAGAGATTAAACACTGTCTCAGTGGGTTGGATTCAGAAAAGTGAGGGTGAAGATTTATTGGTGAAACTGAAGGTGATTGTGAAGAGAAAACCTGTATTTATTAAGTTTGGAGCAAGAGTAGATCTTTAAGGAGGTTTAGATGTTTAAGATAGCAGTTGTTGGAGCTACTGGATATACAGGATTGGAGCTTGTAAGAATTTTAATAAGCCATCCCGTTGCAGAGGTTAGCATAGCCACTTCAGAAAGCTATAAAGGAAAGAAGTTTTCTCAAGTTTTTCCTGGCTTTAAAGGTTTGTGCGATCTTGAGCTTGAGGATTTTGATGCATCTAAAATAGTGGATGAGTGCGATATAGCCTTTGTGTGTCTTCCCCATGGTGCCTCAATGGAAAAGACAAAAAAACTTTACGACAAAGGAATTAGGGTAATAGATCTTTCAGGGGATTTCAGATTTCAGGATGTAAATGTTTATGAGAAGTGGTATGGTATAAAACACTCCCTTTCAGATCTTGCCAGAGAGGCTGTTTTTGGACTTCCTGAGATTTTCAGAGAGAGTATATCCCAAGCCAGATTGGTGGCAAATCCTGGTTGCTATGTTACTTCTGTTGTTCTTCCCCTTTATCCTTTGATTTCAGAGGGGATCGTCTCCTCTTTCCCAGTTATAGCAGACTGTAAATCTGGGGTTACAGGTGCCGGGAGAAAGCCTTCTCAGAAGTTGCATTATCCTGAGTGTAACGAGTCTTTTATGGCATACTCTGTTGAGGGTCATAGGCATAATCCTGAGATGGAGGAAGCTTTGTTAAGGGCAACTGGGGTTGAAACCCAGATACTTTTTATACCCCATTTGATACCCATGAACAGGGGCATTCTCTCCACATTATACATAGATGTGGACAAGGATGTTGAATGGAGTGATATAAGATCCATATACGATAAGTATTATAAAGAAGAGCCTTTTATAAGGTTATGTGAAAAGGGTGTTTTTCCTTCCACAAAGGATGTGAGGGGAACAAACTTCTGTGATATTGGCTGGGAGGTTCGGAAAGAGAGAAATAAACTGGTGATTGTCTCTGTTATAGACAATCTTGTAAAGGGGGCAAGCGGTCAGGCTGTTCAGAATATGAACATAATGTTGGGGTTGGATGAATCAGTGGGTTTGTTAGATGCTCCTTTATGGATTTAATCTTTTCCATCTAAGTTGTCCACACGCGGCTAAAATATCACTGCCTCTGCTTTTTCTTATAAAAACTGAAAAGTTGTTTTTTATTAATAAATTTTGAAATTCCAGAATTTTCTTTTCTTCTGGCCTTTCGAAAGGTGAACCAGGCCACGGATTAAAGGGTATAAGATTGATTTTGCATCTGAGCTTGTGGCTTCTTATAGTCTCTATAAGCTTAACGGCGTCCTCTAAAGAATCGTTGAAGTCCTTTAGCATTACATACTCTACGGTAAAAAGCTTTCTTCTTTTTTGATATTTTCTCATAATGTTCATAACGCTTTTGAAGGGGTGTATTTTTTCCACAGGCATAATTTTTGCTCTTTTCACACTGTCAGGGGCATTTAGAGAGAGTGAAAGAACAATCTGGGGAAAGCTCTTCAAAAGGTCCTCTATCTCAGGGATTATACCCACAGTGGATAGAGTTACCCTTCGATGAGAAAAGGATATGCCCTTTTCATGAAAGAGGATTTTTAGCGCTTTTTTCACATTGTGGTAGTTGTCTAAAGGTTCACCCATTCCCATTATCACTATATTGGTAATGGGATATCCTTGCATCTTAGCCCATAAAATCTGATCCAGTATCTCCGATGGCGATAAATTCCTTTTAAAACCTTGATAGCCTGTTAGACAAAATTTACATCCCATCCTACATCCTATTTGGGTGGATATACAAAGGGTTAGTCTTTCCTTATCGGGTATTATTACAGACTCTATTACATCATTGTCTTTTGTAAGAAAAATCTTTTTTTCTGTCTTATCCTGAGAGATGAGTGTTTCTATCTCTTTTATGCTCCAGAGGGTAAAGTTTTTATCAAACTCCTCTCTTAAAGATTTAGGAAGATTTGTCATATCATCAAAGCTTTCCACAGGCTTTTTGTAAAGCCAGTAGAGTAGTTGATCTGTTCTGTATTTTGGCAGTCCCTTTTCTCTTATTAAAACATCTAACTCCTCTATGCTGAGATCCTTTATGTTCATCTGTTTTCTTGCTCGGAGGGTATAAGCTCTGTGTAAGGGGGGAACATTTTGAAAGGAAAGTTTTTTATGGCTTCTTTCATATAGCTTACCCATATAGGAAGGGCTGCCCTTGCTCCTGGTTCTCTATCGCCTATACTCTGATGGTTATCAAAGCCTACATAGACCCCAGTAGCCACGTTGGGGGTAAAGCCTAAAAACCATGCGTCTCGGAATTCGTTTGTGGTTCCTGTCTTTCCAGCTGCTGGTCTTTTTAATGCCAAAGCTCTTCTACCAGTTCCCCTTTCCACCACTTTTCTCAGCATAAAAAGCATGGTTTCTGCAACGGATTTGTCAAGAACATTTATGCAAAGAGGCTCTTTATTTTCATATATGGTCTTTCCCTCTTTATCCACTATTTTGGTTATATACCTGAATTCGCAGAGATTACCCTCCTTGGCGAAGACTGTGTAAGCTCTTAATAATTCCCATAAAGAGACCTCTGATGAACCCAGGGCAAGGGAGAGATCTCTTCTGAGGTTGCTGGTTATACCTAACCTTCTTGCTACTTCAATGACTTTTGCTATCCCTATGCTATCTGCAAGCCTAACACTCACAGTGTTCCTAGAAAGAGCCAATGCCTTCCACAAGGGTATAGGACCGAGATAGTCTCCTTCGTAGTTTCTGGGAATCCAGTATCTTTCTGTTTCGTTTTCCGCTTCTGGTCTTTCATAAAGAACAGGGGCATCAAGCACCATGGTAAACGGAGTATATCCACTTTCAATGGCTGCTGTATAGACTATAGGTTTAAAGGCTGATCCAGGCTGTCTTTTAGCCTGATAGGTTCTGTTGAATTTGCTTATACTATAATCGTATCCGCCTACCATAGCCAGTATCCCCATGGTGTTTAAATCAACAGAGAGTATTCCTCCTTCTAATCCTACATATTTCCAGATGTGGGCTTTGCCATTCTTATCTATCCAGATCCTTAAACTATCTCCTATGTTCTCAGAGGAGGTATCGTTTTGTGATATAAAGTAATTCTTGTCTTTAAATCTAACCCAGATGCCTTCCGGTGTGATTTTTGTTACTTTGGCGTATACAAAATTTTCCGGTTGATCCTTATCTATATATCCTTCTCTTTTTGCTATGGATATTATCCCCTCTTTTAAAGCTTGTCTTGCCTTTTTTTGTAGATTGTAATCCAGTGTGGTATAAACTTTAAGTCCTCCTGTTAGAACCGCTTTTTCTCCATACTTTTCCACCAGTTTCTGTCTGATAAATTCGTTGAAATAGGGGGCAAGATCCACCCTTTTTATCCTCTCTTTACTAAGGATAATTGCCTCATTTATTGCTTTTTTATATTCTTCCTCTGTTATGAATTTTTCTTCCAGCATCCTTTTTAGAACCCAATTTCTCCTCTCGTATGCTGCTTTGATGTTTATGAGGGGTGAGTATTTACCAGGTGACTTGGGTATTGCTGCCAGTAAAGCACACTCTGCAAGGGTTAGTTTGTCTATACTTTTACCGAAATAGGTTTGAGCAGCAGCTTCCACACCATATGATCCGAATCCAAAGTAAATCTGATTTAGATAAAGCTCCAGGATTTTGTCTTTTGGAAGCAAACGCTCTATCTTCATGGCAAGGATCATCTCTTTTATCTTTCTCGATATGGTTTTTTCTGGTGTAAGAAACATATTTTTAGCAACCTGTTGGGTTATAGTTGATCCTCCCTGAACAAACTTTCCCGCCTTTATATCGGCTATAAGTGCTCTTATTATTCCTTGTATATCTATGCCTTTATGATGATAGAATCTTGCATCTTCCGCTGCTAAAAAGGCCAATTTAAGCTTTTCCGGTATCTTTTCTATGGGCACATAGATTCTCCTTTGCAGGAAAAACTCTCCTATGAGCTTTTTGTTTCTATCATAGACTTCTGTAACCAGCGGGGGTCTGTAGTGGAGTATCTCATCTTTTGAGGGTATGTCTATAGTATACCATTTTATAAAAAGAAAGATTACTCCTGCCGCAAAGGCAAAGACAAAAATGGTAAGGGATAACAGAAATATCTTTAAGAATCTTTTCATTTAAGTTCCGGTATCTTCCTGTCAAAGAATATATTTTTACCAGTTATAGAAAATGGTATAGCCATTACCACATCTGCGTCAGTGTACCCCAGTTCCCTTGCCACCACAGCTGCTCTATACATTATTCTATTATCAATATTGTGTATGGAAGCAGTCTTTACAGCAGATCCAATGGCTATACCCATATCCAGTATTCTTAGCATACATGAAGGAGCCTTGAAGTCTCTCATTTCTTTTATTTCCTCTTTTCTTATACATCTGTCAAAGCCACATCCACCACAGTTTAATCCCACAGGTTTTGCATCCTTAAGCCCTATAAGTAAAACTCCATCAGACTTTGACACGCTTTCTCCATCACGAACATAGAAAGGATCATTGGCTTTTCTTCCCCTTTCTATCATGGCTTCAGCCAACTTTTTTAATTTTTTGCCAGTTATATACTCCACCGTCACAAAGTTTTCACCTTTACTCTTAGGAGCTGTAATTGCAGAAACAGCCATCATTTTGGCTATTAGATCCGGTATCTCTTTAAGATCCATATCCCTTTCCTCCAAAGAGTTTTTTTATTTTGTTCCTGATGGTGTTTCTATGTATTCCTATAAGTTCGGCGGCTTTTACTTGATTACCCTTTGTGAAGGAGAGCGCTTCTTCCAAAAGTATTTTCTCAACAGCTCCTATTACCGTGTTGTAGAGATCCTTTTCCTTACCTAAAAGTTTTTTAATCTCCTTTCTCAAAAGCTCAAAGGAACCCATCTCCAAAGAATCCATGGTAATCTCAGATGGGAGGTCTCTGTATTTTATAACGGGCTTATCCGTGGAAAGAATCTGAATAATTCTCTCTTTAAGCTCCTTTATATTTTGTGGCCAGTGGTATCTGATGAGTGCGTTCATGGCTTCAGGACTAATTCTGGGAATGTTTTTGTTCTGTTTTTTTAAATTTTCTCTTATATTCTCAATAATTATAGGGATCTCATCCTTTCTTTCCCTTAACGGGGGTATCTCTATAAGCTTTCTCGTAAGAAGGTTGAATAAGTTTTCTGGGACGCTTTCCTCGTAAAGAAGCTTAAAAGGATCCTCCTTGAGCAGAAAGATAATGTTATAAGTAAGATAACCCTCTGTTATAAGTTTTGGTATGGCTTTCTGCGTGTTTAGAGGGAGTCTGTTTATATCCTCAATTACTATAAATCTGCCTTTTTCTTTGCTTTTTATAAAGCCGTAAAGTTCTTCATGCTTGCTTATAAAGATGTAGGGTTTTTTCAGTTGAACGAGGACAGCTTTAACCATACTCTTTTTACCTACACCTTCTTCCCCAAAAACAGTAAAGGGCGTTCCTTCTTCTGTATATCTTTTAATAAGTTTAAACGCTCTTATTGTGTGGATATTATGTAGGACAAGCTGTGTTTCAGTCTCTTTGGGATATTTAATTCTTTCCTCTAAATCTCTTATTACCTCCTCTATGATTTTGAAATCAAAGGGCTTTTTTATGTACCCATAAGCCCCCTTTTTTAAAGCCAATGATATATTTTCTATTATGGGGTTTGAAGTCATGATGATAAAATATATATCGCTAAACTTCTCTATAAGATTATAACTGTCGCCATCTGGAAGGTATCTGGCGGTAAAGACAGCATGTATAACTTCATTCTTTAATATAAGTTCTGCTTCTTCAATAGAGATAACCTCTATAACAATATGGTTCTTTAAAGCCTTTCTCAAAATCCATCTTGTTCCAGGATCGCTATCAACAACAAGAATTCTCATACTGGGATAAGGATTCTAAATGTTGTTTTTCCATTATCATTGAAATAAACTATGTCTCCACCATGTCTCTTAATAGCTGCATATGAGTAGGAAAGCCCTAATCCCAAATGTCCCTTTTTAGTTGAGGTGAAGGGGGAAAACATATTTTCTTTAATTTCCTCAGGAATCCCTTTTCCTTCATCGGTTATCTCTATGCAGAGGGTAAGCTTTTCCGGATGGATTCTTTCCTGCCCCCAAAAGGTTTTTATCTCTATTTTTCCATTTTCTGGAGATGCTTCAATAGCGTTTTTAATTATATTCTTTATGGCTTTGTGAAGTTCAAAGGGATCTCCTTCTATTTCAGGTATATCGGGAGAATATATCTTCTCAATTTGAAGGTTTTTATTTGTAATTTCCTCTTTAAGGGATTTTACAGCATCATCTATTATTCTATGTATATTTGTTTTCTGTATTTCGTAGGGAACATCTAAGGATAAATCCAACGCTTCGTCTATAATAAATTTGAGTCTGAGAGCCTCTTTTTTTATAAACTCCAGAACCTCATCTAAACTGTCTCGATTTTTTTCTACAAAATTTAGCACACTTATAATGTTGGATATCTCTGGCTCCATCACCTTCGCTATTCTCTTTATAGATTTAATAGCAGTTTCAAATCTTTTTTCTTTTTCTTCTTTATGCTTTAGGAGATTTAGCTGAGTAAAATCCTTCAGAGAAAGAATAATATATGTCGAACCGTTATGATCAAAAGGATACGCATCCACCAACACATCCCTTTTTTCTTTGCGAATAACGCATTCTATCTCTGCATTTATTACTTTAAGTTGTTCTTTAAGGGCTGTATTCAGTATTTTCATCAACTCTTTTGATTTTAGAAACTCCTCAATGGCTTTGCCTTCAAGGGATGTTGTGGGGATGAGATATTCGTAAGATGCTGGATTTGCCAAGACTATAACGAAGCCTTCATCTAAAAGAAATATGGGTTGACTCATACCTTCAAATATTTCTCTGTATATTTTGCTTTCTTTTCTCATCTGTCTTGTGATATATAATCGCCATGTTATTAAAGGACAAGATCCACATTGAGAGAATTCCCCTTCCCACCTCTTACCCCATAGGGGACATATACTCTTACCTTATCCTCGAAGATCCTATAACCGTTGTAGATGTAGGTGTTTATACCCCTGAAATGAAAAGAATTTGGGAAGAAAATCTTAAAAAGCATGGGCTAACCTTTAAAGATATTAAAAGAATATATATTACACACGGCCATTCTGATCATTATGGATTTTCAAGGGTTTTTTCTGATCTATCCGGAGCAAAGATTTTTCTTCATCCTAATGATTTTGATAAGGTTAAAAACAGAAGGGAATATTATTTAAGGGCTGTTCCCTTTTTGAGGATGTTTGGTGTTCCTGAGGATTATGTAGCTCATTTTGTCAATGTGATTGCTTGGGAAAGTCTTTTATGTAAGGATCTAACTGAGGATTATCTTATACCTGTTAGTGACGAAGAAAAGCTGGAATTTGATGGTTTTTCTCTTTCTATTTTTCATGTTCCTGGCCATTCTCCAGGGCATACCATTTTAATGTTTGAAGACGAAGCCTTAACAGGGGATTTTATCTTTACCAGTCTTACACCGGATCCCATAATAGACGTTACCCCATCAGGGTTGAGAATGAAATCCATGGTGAGTTACTGTAAATCTTTGAAAAAAATGGAAAGACTTGGATTGAGGGTGTTTTACCCCGCTCACAGGGAGTTTGTTGGCGAGTATGCTGTAGCCTTAAAAAATCTTATGGAAAGATTTAAAAACAAAAGTAGACTTATACTTGATTGCATAAAAGCTAAAAAAGAGGTAACCCCCTTTGAGCTGGCTTTATCCATCTATCCTGAGATGAACAAATCACATATATTTATAGTAATGTCTGAAATTATAGGAAGGCTGGATATTCTTGAAGAAAAAGGAGAGGTGGTTTGCAACAAAAAAAATGGTCTTTTATTTTATTCTGTTTCTTAGTTTTTTTAACGCTAATGTCTTTGCTGAATCTTACTATTACAAAGTTTACTTTGGCATTATTCCTGTGGGTATTGCCAAGATTTCTGTTCAATCGGATCACAAAAATAAAGTGTATGTTATTACCTCTTGGGCAAAAACTATAGGAGTAGTGGATCTATTTTATAAAGTAAGGGACAAATTCAAATCTATCGTTGATGGTTCCTTTAGTAGCTTTCTTTACTATAAAGCAAAAATAAGAGAGGGAGGATACAGAAGAAAAGACAAAATAATATACAATCCCGCTACAGAAATCCTGATTTATTACAAAAATGGCAAACTGAAAAGAAAAGAAAAAGTAAAAAAGCCTGTTTATGATTTAATATCGGCTTATTTTGTCTTTTCCAGACTGATGTTATCTAAAGGAATCAAAAGCTGGGACACTATCAATGTAAAAGTCACAACAGGGAAAAAGGAAGTGATTCCTATTGTCAGATTTTTGGGAAAGGGTAAACTCAAAACACGTATCGGTATAAAGAATGCTCTCAAATTTTCCCTTAAGGTTTACGCTAAAGGACTTCTTGTAGCCCGCGACCCTAAAAAGCCTGTAATTGTGTGGTTTGATGCTGATAAGGGTTATCTCTTAAAATCCGTTGTTCCTACCAGATGGGGAAACATAAAAATTGTGGTTTATAAGCTTGACATTTAAAGAAACCTGCTTAATAGTCCCTTCTAAATTGGAGAGATTTTTCTATTCGGAGGATATGTGATGCTTGTTGTCCAAAAATACGGTGGAACCTCTGTAGGCGATATAGATAAGATTAAAAATGTTGCAAAAAGGGTTGCAAAGACAAAGGATGCTGGCCATAAGGTGGTTGTGGTTGTTTCTGCTATGGCAGGAGAGACCGACAGATTGATAGGATTGGCTCAGCAACTTGCAGAGATACCAGATGAGAGGGAGATGGATCTGCTTCTTTCTTCTGGAGAGAGGGTTTCAGCTGCACTTTTAGCTATTGCTCTTAAGGCCATGGGATATAAAGCGAGATCCTTTACAGGAAGACAGGCTGGCTTTATCACAGATGAAGCACACACCAAAGCCCGTATAAAAAGGATAGAGGCAAAGAATATACTGGATGCTCTTGATAGGGATGAGATAGCAGTTGTTGCAGGTTTTCAAGGAGTTTCTGAGCTTTCTCACGATGTGACCACCTTAGGCAGGGGAGGATCTGATACCACAGCGGTTGCCCTTGCTGCAGCTTTAAATGCTGATGTTTGTGAGATTTACACCGATGTCGCAGGGGTCTTTACTGCCGATCCAAGGATAGTTCCTGAAGCCAGAAAGATAGACAGGATCTGTTTTGAAGAGATGTTAGAAATGGCTTCTGCAGGCGCTAAGGTTTTACAGGTGAGGTCTGTTGAGATAGGGATGAAATACGGTATCCCTATCCACGTTAGATCCACATTTTCTGAAGAGGAGGGAACAATGGTGGTGCCATTCACAAAGGAGATGGAAGAGGTTTTAGTCTCTGCAGTTACTTATGACAAAAACCAAGCCAGAGTTACAGTTATAGATGTTCCTGACAGACCCGGCATTGCTGCCGCCATTTTTAGACCTATAGCAGATGCTAATATAAATGTGGATGTGATTGTTCAGAACGTTTCCCATGAGGGTTTGACCGATCTTTCTTTTACCGTGGCAAGAACTGACCTGCCCAAGGCGGTAAAGGTTATAGAGAATGTGGTAAAGGAGATTGGGGCTAAAGGTTATACAACAGAGGACAGGATAGCAAAAGTTTCCGTTGTTGGAGTGGGGATGAGATCTCATCCAGGTGTTGCAGCTAAGATGTTTGAGACCCTTGCCAAAGAAGGGATAAACATTCTCATGATAAGCACTTCTGAAATTAAGATCTCTTGTGTAATAGATGAGAAATATACAGAGCTTGCAGTAAGGGCTTTGCATGAAGCTTTTAATTTAAAGGATAGAGGAAAGTAATTTAGGAGGTAATTTTTATGGTTAAGATATACGATACAACACTTCGTGACGGCACCCAGGCAGAGGAGATATCCTTTTCTTCCACAGATAAGCTACTCATAGCGGAGAAGCTTGATGAGTTTGGCATACATTATATAGAGGGTGGATGGCCCGGTTCTAATCCTAAGGATATGGAGTTTTTTGAGCTTGCTAAGCGTCTTAATTTAAAGAACGCTAAGATAAGTGCTTTTGGTAGCACAAGAAGGGCAAATCTTCCTGTGGAAAAGGATGCCAACGTCATTGCTCTATTGAAGGCTGAAACCCCTGTGGTGGCCATTTTTGGTAAGTCTTGGGATCTTCATGTAAGGGATGCCTTAAAGTGTTCTTTAGACGAGAATCTGAGGATGATCTATGACACTGTCTCTTTTCTGAAAACTCATGGAAGGGAAGTGATATACGACGCTGAGCATTTCTTTGATGGCTATAAGAGAAATCCAGAGTATGCTCTGAAAACCATCAAAACAGCTGAAGAGGCAGGAGCTGATGTTATCTGCCTTTGTGATACCAATGGAGGCTGTCTTCCCTTTGAGATTCAGGAGATAATGGAAGAGGTAAAGAAACACATAAATGCTCCTTTGGGTATCCATTGTCACAATGACACAGAATGTGGCGTTGCCAATTCTATAATGGCGGTTAAATGTGGAGCTGTTCATGTTCAAGGCACGATAAACGGGTTTGGAGAAAGATGTGGGAATGCCAATCTCTGCTCCATAATACCGAATATAGTCTTGAAGATGGGTATTGAGTGTATTCCTCTTGAAAAGCTTAAGGGCTTAACCAACCTTTCCCGATTCGTCTATGAGATTGCCAATATCAAGCCTTGGCCTCATCAGCCTTATGTTGGCAAAAGTGCTTTTGCCCATAAAGGCGGTGTTCATGTGAGTGCAGTTATGAGAAATCCTGAAACTTATGAGCATATAAGGCCTGAACTGGTAGGTAACAGACAAAGGGTTTTAGTGTCTGATCTTTCTGGAAGATCCAACATCATTTACAAAGCTAAGGAGTTTGGCCTTGATCTTGATAGTAAGGATCCTGTGGTGCAGGAAGTTCTTGAACAGCTGAAACTTTTAGAGCATCAGGGTTATCAGTTTGAAGGGGCAGAGGCTTCCTTTGAGATTCTTATAAAGAAGGCTATGAAGAAGTTTAAGCCTTACTTTGATCTTAGAGGATTCAGGGTAATAGTTGAAAAGAGAGGAAGGGACGATGAACCTTTAAGCGAGGCTACCATAAAGGTGGAAACTCCTGTGGGAAGACAGTATACCGTTGCAGAGGGAAATGGTCCTGTAAACGCTTTGGATAGGGCTTTGAGGAAAGCTTTGGAAGAATTTTATCCCAATCTTTCAGAGACGCAGCTTGTGGACTACAAGGTAAGGATACTGGATGAGTATGCTGGAACCGCTGCTAAGGTGAGGGTTTTGATAGAGTCCACAGACGGAAAGAGAAGATGGGGTACAGTTGGTGTTCATGAAAATGTTATTGAAGCTAGCTGGCAGGCTTTGGTTGATAGCATAGAGTATAAACTTATGAAGGATGAGGAAGAGGGAAGAGAGATCGTAAATAAGGATTTGCAAAAAGAGCAACCATAGTTTAATGCGGAAATTTTTCTGTATATTTTTTGCTTTTTGGTGCTTTTTCTCTTTTTCCTTTGCCGGCTCCGATTATGTGCGTGTAGTAGTATATGATTTATGCGATTTAGCCATCTATAAAGCTAAATACAGTCTTGACGAAAATTATATTCCTATAGCCTTTCACTGTCTCCTAAAGAAAGGAAAATATAAAGAAGCTAAACTTTTAGCCTCCGAGGCAACCAAAAAACAGATTAAAGATATTCTTCATTACATGATGATGGAAAAAAATGTGGAGCTTGAGGCAGAAGAAATAAAGCCTTCAATAAACATTGAAACTTTGTATGGCCTTCCTGTCTGCTCTTTGAAAAAGGCTTTGAAAAGTTTTGATAGATGGGTTGCAAAAGATGTGCTGATTTATCTAATTTCCAAAAGCTTTTATTCTCAGGATTACAATTATTTTTTTCAGTTGGTGGAAGGTTTTCCAGAACTTAAAAAACTTTATGTAGTCAAAAAACTAAAAGCTTTGGCTTTCTACAGGATTGGAGATTTCAAAAGTGCTTACAAAATACTTTCCGCTTTAAATGATAATTTTTCTTATTACTGGCTTTACAAACTTTCTCAAATTTTAGGTATACCGAAAGATATATATGAAAGTAAATTAATCAAAAGTAATGTATGGGATTTTTATAAAGTTTTGTTCTTGATAGAGAAAAATTCGTTCTATTTAGAAAGCCCCTTTAATCTACCCTCTGTGAATCTGTCTTACATTTGTAAATTGGTATCTTATGCTCAGAATTTGGGCTTATACAATGTCTCGCTGGAGATACTAAAAGACTGTGTGTATTCTGATCCTTTGTGGTTTTTGATAATTCCCAAGATGTCCAATCCCAATCACGGTATAAAGTTGCTTTCCATTGATAGGACTTTGGATTGGAAAACGAAACTTTATTTTCTTTATCCAAGATCTCACTTAGGGACGGTAAGGGCAGCATCTTGGGCCTATAGAGTTGATGAAGACCTTGTCTTTGCCATAATTCGGCAGGAAAGCTTATTTAACGGCCTTGCAGTTTCAAGATCTGGTGCCTTAGGTCTTATGCAGATTCTTCCATCAACGGGTAGATGGATAGCAGATAAGAATTTGAAGGAATTTTATGAAAGAAAAAGGTTATTTCTGCCCTTTTACTCCATAAAATATGGCGTGTGGTATCTCAGCTATCTGAAAGGGAGATTCCCATTGTTTTTAGCAATAGCAGCCTATAACAGCGGGCCAAATACTGTGGCAAAATGGCTTTCAACAAACAGATGGGTTTCAAATGTGGCTGAGCTTGTAGAGTTTTATCCAAAGGCCGAAACCAGAATATACATAAAGAATGTTGTAAAAAATTTTTATTTCTACAGATCTTTACGGCTTGGATTTTAAACTGTAAACAAAAGCCATAATTTCTGCTATTGCTCTATAAAGTTCAGGGGGAATCTCTTCTCCTAAATCTAAACTTATAAGCGCTTCTGTTAAAGGTGTGTCCCTTTTAATAGGGATATTGTGCCTTCTTGCTATTTGTAGGATTTTTTCTGCTATTTTCCCTTTGCCTTTGGCTATTACTTTCGGTATCTCTTTTTCTTCCATCTTTAAAGCAACTGCTTTTCTTACCCTCATTTTGAATGCTCGGCCTTCGATTTGAATTTAAAATACATACTTTCTCTTTAATTTTAAAGGCTCTCTGTGATATAAGGTTCTAAAATTATTTGGGAGGGGAGGTTGCTTTTTTTCAATAGAGAAAAGGATATAGCCCAAATGAAAGCCATTTTAAGTGGAGATCCTAACCTCATTTATTTTGTGTACGGACCTATAAATAGTGGGAAGACCGCTTTACTTATGAAGGTTTTTGAAGATCTACCTGATAATTATTGTGTATTCTATATCAATTTTCGATGGAGATATGTGGCTGACATCGATGATCTATTGCAAGTGCTTTTTGAGATAAGACAGGGAGATTTTAAGGAGATTTTAAAGGATTTGCTAAAAGAGAGTGTTAGAACATTCAGAGAGTTCAAGGGTATCCCTATACCTGAAAAGATGTTTGAGTTAATTTTTGGAAAGGCAAAGGTGGGAAATATTTTCGGCTATTTGGAAGAGGTGTTTGAAAAGATCAAAGAGGCGGGAAAGGTTCCGGTGTTTGTCCTCGATGAGATGCAAAGTATAAAAAGAGTGATAAATGCGTCTGGTAAACCTGTGATTCAGGAGCTTTTCAATTTTTTAGTGGCTCTAACGAAAGAGAAACATCTGTGTCACTGCTTGTGTGCTACAAGTGATTGTCTGTTTATAGAAAGTGTTTACAGTAATGCAAGGCTTGAGGGAAGAAGCCAGTATATACTTGTGAACGATTTATCAAAAAACGAAGCCTTTGAGGTATATGATGGATTTGGATTTAACCAAAAAGAGCTTGTGTGGAGATATATAGGGGGCAGAGTAGGAGATATGGTGGGTCTTTATGAGAGGAAGAAAAGGGGCATAGAGGAGAAAAAGGCTTTAAAAGAGATGCTTAAGAACGAGATAAGAAGATTAGAGTGGATTAAGTTGACAAAGCTAAGCGAAAAGGAAGATGGGGAAGAAATATGGGAATTTTTAGAAAAATTTAAGCATAATAAATTACTTTCTATATCAGATGTTAAGGACGATTTTGAGAGGGTGATATTCTGGATCGAGGAAAATGTTCTATTTTACAATCCTGTGGATGGAACCATAAAACCTCAAAGTCCTCTTATAGGACGAGCAATTAAAAGTTTAAATTAAATTCACACCCTCTTTTCTATAATAGATTTGTGCGGATATAGATTTTCTTGGTGGATATTAGGATTATAGGTAACTCTAATATAAGGGGTGAACCCTAAAGCTTTTAGATTGTTCTCAAGTTTTATTTTTTCTTTTTCTACAAGCTCTTTGGTCTCCTTTAATGAAGCTTGAAAGTTTACAATCAGTCTTTTTCCCTTTTTGGGCATGTAGTATACATCTGTTTTAATTAACCCCATGCTTTCAATACTGGAAAGCAAGGTCACCATATAAATTTCCTCTTCATGATCGTAGCTTACTAATAATTTAATTTCCAATGAGGAATTATCAATATGAAAGGGTATATTAAAAGCAAATATAGGCTCTTCTATATGTGTTTTATTTTTTATTTTACCCGCTTCTGTTTTTAAATTGTTTGAATTCTCCTTTTTAATTTTTACTGAAGCAAGGATAATCTTTAAAAGAACAGCTATCTTCTTTTTTGACTCTTCGTCGCCAAAGTTTATTTCGCTTATTTCAATATCTTCCACATTTTTAAAAACTACCTTTTCTTTTTGTTTTAATGCCTTTAGCACAATGGGATTTGCCGGTTTTTTAACCAGAAAAGTTAAAGTCTCTCCCTGCTTTGGTACGGGTTTATTGGCTTCCCATATACCTTCCCCTATAAAAGATCCAAAATCTATAACAACCTTTGTTCCTTTAATGGATAGTATTTTCCCTTTTAAGATTTTTCCCAGAACAATTTCTGTCTTTGGTATAATATGTCTGATGTTATAGATTTTCATAGATAAATTCTGCAATTTCCATTAGCGGATACGGTTTTCTCATGTCAGAAACGGTGAAGACCTTTGTGTTGGTAAGTTCCGCAATGGTTTCGGGATTTGTCCTTTCTGCAATATCCTTTCCTTCAAATTTATTTAGAATTACACATACAACCTTTAGCCCGTAAGCCCTTGCCATTCTTACAGTAAGCAGTGTGTGATTTATTGTACCAAGTTTGCTTTTTGCAACTACAACAATCGGAGTATTCAAATACACTGCAAGATCAGCATAGGTTATCTTTTCTGTTATAGGTACAAGAAGGCCGCCCGCCCCCTCAGCTATTATTATATCGTAATTTTTAAAGGCTTCTTCGTATATCTCTTTTATTTTCTCAATATTGATTTTAAGTCCTTCTATTCTTTCTGCCACCATAGGAGCTAAAGGATACCTAAATCTAAAAGGGCACACTTTATTAAGATCAGCTTTTATCCCAGAATGATTTATGAGTCTTTTAGCATCCTCTGGATCTGGATCAGCTCCTGTTTCTATAGGTTTAAATGGAAAAACACTGAAGTTCATCTTTTTAAAGGATTCTATTAAACAGCATGCTATAAAGGTTTTTCCTACTCCTGTGTCAGTTCCTGTTATCATAAATGCTTTTCCCATTAGGTTGCCTCTTGAATTTGCTTTCATAAACATAATACAAAGGCTTTCATGATAAGAAAAGGGGATTTTGTATTACTTGTAGGGGAGGATCAAAAGGAATTTCTTGTAAAGGTGGATTATAAGGAGTTTAGTACCCATAAAGGCAGTGTAGATCTATCTCGCCTTGTGGGAAAAGAATATGGAATCTGTGTTGAGACCAATAAAGGAGTGAAATATTGGGTTGTTCGGCCAGTTTTAGCCGATTTTTTAAAGAGAATCAAAAGGCTTACCCAGATTATATATCCAAAAGATATAGGTTATATAATACTAAAATTGGGAATTGGTCCTGGTAAAAAAATTATTGAGTGTGGCACAGGTTCAGGGGCTCTCACTATGGCTTTTGCCTATTATGTGAGACCCTTTGGTAGGGTTTACACCTATGAAGTTAAGGAAGAATTCAGTAAACTTGCCCAAGATAATTTGAAAAGAATAGGGCTTGATGAGTGGGTAACCTTTAGGGTGTCAGATGCAGAAAAGGGATTCCAAGAAAAAGAGGTGGATGCTGTATTTATAGACGTGAAATACCCTGAAAGATTAATAGAAAGTGTCAAGAAATCTCTTAAAATAGGGGCAAGTGTTGGTTTTCTTTTGCCCACTACCAATCAGGTTTCCTCTTTATTAAAGGTTATAGAAAAAAGTGGCTTTGTAGGAGCTGAAGTTGTTGAGATACTTCTTAGACGCTTTAAACCTAATCCGGAGAGATTAAGACCTGACGATATGATGATAGCCCACACTGGCTTTTTACTTTTTGCAAGAAAAGCCAAGGAGGATAATCAATGAATCCATATGAGGACATAGAGAGAGTTCATTATAAATTGGGGGATTTTGCCGAGCAACTCAAAGGCATAGATCTTCTTTTTTATGGAAACGGTAGATTAAGCAGTAACATATATCTTCTGGATGAGGGGAGAGTTCTCATAGATACAGGCAATTTTTCAGAATTTATGATGGATTATCCCCAGTATTATCCAGATTCCGAGATAGAAAAAGTGATAATAACCCATGCTCATATGGACCATATTGGGGGTCTTTTTATGTTGATTTCCTGTTATAAGCCTCAGATTTATATGCACGAGATAGAACTTAAAGGCGTTATAAAGGGGAAAAGGCTTTGGGATGTTTTGAAAGATTTGGGTTTGGAGAAATCTATTGTCCCTCTCAAGGGTAACGAAGAAATAGAGCTTGAAACCCGAAGGTTGAGAGTCCTTTACACTCCTGGACATACCCCAGGGACCATCTGTCTCTATGATTATGAAAATGCGGTTTTATTTTCATCGGATGTTGTTTTTCCTATGATGGGAGAGTGGGCTTTGCTTCCTGCTCCTGATCCCCAAGGAGGAAATATAGAGGAGTTGGCTCTTTCCATAAGATTTTTAATGAAATTAAATATAAAAGCGTTTCTTCCAGGACACCTTTTTCCTGTATGGGAGAATCCTTTAGAGCACATGAAAAGGGCGTATTTTGAGCTTCAGCTTCAGATTCAAAAAAGAGAAGATTTGGCTTACATAAATACTGGTATAGTGCTTGCTGATTTAGGAGATCTGGATGGTGCAATATTTTGCTTTGACAAAGTTTTGGAAAAAGAGCCCAAGCATCTAGGAGCCTGTTTTACCAAAGGACTTGCCTTGTTTCAGATGGGAAAATTAAAAGAGGCTCTAGAATGTATAGATACAGCCCTTGAAGTTTATCCTGACTTCAAGGAGGCTAAGCAGGCAAGGGAGACCATTCTCAAGATGATGAAAGATGCTGAGTGATTAGTATTCCTGTTTCCAGATATCTAAAATATAGATATGCACATCGTGTATATTTCCCTGATGATCCTTAGCTAGCTTGGGAATTGTTCCTGCTTTTTCAAATCCAAGCCGCTCCAAAGCTTTTTGAGCAGCAGTTTGAGTGCTTATAACCTCAGCCCATAATTTATCTAAATTCAATTTTCTGGCCACTTCTATCAGTTCCCTTATCATAGTACTTCCTACACCTAAGTTTCTGTATTTTTTGCTTACAGCAAACCTTATTTTTCCTATAAACTTGGCCCATCCAAAGTCTCTCATGTGAAGGGTTGCATCTCCTATAATTTCACCGCTGGTTTTTTCAGCCACTAAAGGAAAAACCCTTTCGTAATGTATATCTCTACACCATCTGGAAATAGTGTTTGGATCTTTTACATTATCCTTTAATAAAGCCAACTCTTCCTCTTCTATTCCCTCTTTGAAAAACCGAAATAGTCTTTCTGCATCGTATTTTTGCAAGGGTCTCAAGATTACCTCTTCCCCATTCTTAATGACTATTTTTTTGGGATACTCTTTTAATATCTCTTCTATTATCATGAAGCTCTCCCTTTGATTTTCTTCAAGGATACTCGCTAAGCTGTGTTCAGTCAATCTGGAAAAAATGCTAAATTAATAAACACTATATAATTTTTCTAACTTTTTAAGATTTATTAAATTAAATTGAAAATTTTTTATGTTGAATGTAAAAGATAACACATTGAAATATAATGACTTACATATAGGGAATGAATTTTCAAATTTTGATAAAGTTTTTTATTTTGTCTTGACATGGATTTTCTAATATTCTATAAAATAACAAAACATTTTGTGGAAATTTCCCATTTATTGATTGAAGTGGTTTTTGAGAGAATTTTAGAAAGGGGGGGTGGTAAATGGTTGAGGCTGATTTGTGGAAGAAGTTTTAACACAATATTATTTAGGAGGTAAGAGATGGCAAAAGAAGTGGAGATTAAGAGTCGTGAGGATACCTTTAAATTAACCTCTTATGAAGAGAGACCATGGCCTATTACTCCTCCTCCTTCAGAAGAAGAAGTTATGAAGGTTTATGAGAAGAGGAGGGCGGCCGAATTTGGAAAGTGGTGTGAGGACAATCTACGCTTTGAGTATGCTTGGAGTAAGCCAGAAGCGTTACAGGGAGTAAGGGTTCTTGAGGTAGGTCTATGGAGATTGAGCCATATGTTTGCAAGTTCTCTTCTTGCGGAGCTCGGCGCTGAAGTGATTAAAATTGAGCCACCAGATGGTGATCCTTTGAGAAAACTCACTCCCTTTGGAAGGGAAGAGTATATGCTTGAGGATCAGTATACTGGTGAAAAGTGTGGTCTGGAATTCATTCACGAGATGAGAAACAAGTACTCTATGACCTTAAACCTTGAAACAGAGGAAGGAAGGGAGCTTTACAAAAAGCTTGTAAAAACTGTGGATATAATCTTTGAAGGCTATCCTCCTGGCTGGACTGATGAAAGGGGTATAGGTTATAGACAGCTTTCACAGATTAATCCTAAGCTCATATATGTATGGATTGGTGAGGTTGGTCAGTGGGGTCCCTGGAAGGACAAGGTTTCTAAATTTGGTCAATGGATGCTTGATCCCTTTGGTCAGTGTGCTTGCTCCTTTATCCATAACACAGGTTATCCTCCCGATCTTTTACCCAGAGGAAAAGGTGGAGATCCTACAAGATCAGGAGTCTGGCTTGCTGACTATGTTGCAGGGGAGCAGGCAGCTGTTAGTGCTTTAGCTGCTCTCTACTGGAGGGATGAGTTCTCTGGTGAGGGGCAGTTTATAGAAGTCACCTCTGCTGAGTCTTTAATGGATATTCTTGACTTTGATATTACTTGGTATGGTTTTAACGCCTCCATTAAAGCAAGAACTGGTTCCTGGGATCCGAACCTTAACCAGTATGCTTGGAATCCCTGTAAAGATGGATACATGATGATTGGTGGTCAGACAGATAGACTCTGGTACAGAATCTGTATGTGTATAGAAAGGGACTTCCCGCAGTTTGGAAGACTAATTACTGAAGATCCTCTTCTTAAAGAGATGGCGGCAAGAAATGCCCTTGAGGCTTTGGTTAAGACTTATACACTGACTTCAAGATGGCTGAGGGAGATAAACAGGATAGAGGCTGAGCAAAAACTTATGGAGTATGATATTGCTGCAGGTCCTCTACTTTACATTGATGAAACCTGTGAATTCCCACACTTCAAATATAGACCTTGGGTTTACACCATAGAGGATGAGCATTATGGAACTATACTTTATGCCACACCTCCTACTGCATTCCAGATGAGGACCCCTGCAAGGGTGAAGTGGCTTGGCAGGCCTCTGGGCAAGGACAATGAAGAGCTATTTATGAAGTATCTTGGTATTAATCAGTTGAAATTAAGAGAACTTAAAGAGAAGGGGGTAGTGTGATGGTAGAGAAGGAAAGAATACCCATTGAAGAGCAAGGTGGACCAAAGTCAAAGGAAGAGCTTGATGCCAATAAGGTTCCCTTTGAGGAGTTCTGTAAGCAGGTCTTTGATCCTGGTAATGAGTTTGAAAAACCAGTAGCGTTGAAAGGCGTTCGTTGGATGAGCTGTACCATGTATATCTTCACACCTCATTCTGTTTCTAATCTTGCGGAGCTAGGTGCTGAGGTTGTGAAGATTGAGATGCCCAGAATGGGTGATCCCATGAAACACACTTCACCCTTTAACGAGTGTTACTACTATCCTCTCCATGATGAGCGTCCTTACACAGGACAGGGAATAGGTTGTGTTAACGCAAATGTTAATGAGTACTTCATTACCATGGACTATCACAGAGAGGAGATGAAGGAGCCTTTCTACAGGTTAGTTAGAATGAGCGATGGTCTTACAGAGTGTTACAGACCTGGTACCTTTGACAGGTGGAAACAATCCTACAGATACCTTCAGGAGATAAATCCAAGGTTCATCTATGTATGGGGCGGTGGATTTGGATACGGTCCTAAAGTATTTGGTGGATCCTATGACATTCTTGGTCAGTCCCATGCAGGTCTTGCTTCCATTACAGGTTTTCACGAGGATTTTGGAGGTCACCCAGTTAAGCATACCAACTGGTGTATAGACTGGTATTCTGGAACTCAGATTACAGTGGCCATTTTGGCTGCTCTTTACTGGAGGAGGAAAACTGGACTTGGAACCATGATTGAGTTCTCTCAAGTTCAGTGTGCTACAAGATGTTGTGGATACGGTGTTCCCCTTTATGGAAGATTCGGTATTGTGAGACAGCGTTGGGGCAATTGGGATACTCAGCTCTGTGTCCACGGCATAATTATATGCGGTAAATCTGACTATCCAGATGCTAAGAATCCCCAGTTAAGAGATGAGGCAAGGTATGTTATGGTGAGTGCCTTCCAGGATGACGACTTCAGAGAGCTCTGTAAGATCATAAAGAGGGAGGATCTCTGGAACAAATATCAGAAGTTTAAGGATAGAGTAGAGGCTGAGGCTCAGGTTGAAATCTACGATGCCCTTGAGAAGTGGGCTGCCGACAAGTCAAGATCAGAAGTGGTGAAGATCTTAACCGATGCTGGTCTTTTGGCTATGCCCGTTTACAATGACATGGAGGTATATGAGAGCCCCCATTACAGAATGAGAGGAACTGTAAGATGGAACTTTGATCCCATCTTTGGTGATCAGGTGGTTCATTCCACTTACTCTTGTGGTCTTATGTCCAAGACTCCAAGGCGTAAGTTCTGGGACTTCAGACCAGTGGGTGCGGATAATGTGAAGATTTATCATGAGATGCTCGGTTATCCCATCAGCACCATAAAAGATTGGTATGAAAAAAGGCTCATTTAAGGAGGTATAAAGATGTGTGATATCATTTGGTGCAAAAAGTGTAACACAGTCAATTACCTTGATCCTTTTAACTTCTGGAACTGGGAAGGAAAGATAAAGTGTGCTGGATGCGATACTGTGTATTACATATACATGATTCAGGGACATATGTACAAAGGGCCTGAGGAGAGACCTGGAGAGGAGCCTGACATTCTGCCTCTTTATGCTGACCAACCGCTGAACGGATATACCTCGTTTAAACCAGGGGTTCCAGGGAAAACAAGACCTTATAACTGTCTTCCCAGAGAGATCTATCTTGGCAAAGCCGATTGGAGAAAGTTCAGCATAAGGAACTGGCCTATGAGAGCATGGGCGCCACAGCCTCCTTCTGCAGGGATTGCTGGTTCTCATGGTTTTAAGTGGGATATTGAAAAGCTTTCCCCTGAGGTGTGGGAAGAGTTCTTAGAGAAGAAAAAGAAAGGCGAAGTAAGAGATTGGTGATAGGAGGGAGATAATGAGCGGAAAAGATTTAACTCCAGTTGAGTTTTTGGATACAATACTTGTTCCAGAAAAGAAGACCGATCATGTTTGCTGGCAGTGTAAGTATTTCAAACCTGTTTTGAAGGGTTCTAGCTTTCCACCTGCTGATATCATTGGCTGGTGCAAGAAGATTCACTGGCCCTTCTTCTGGGTGGTGCCTGAGAAGTATGTGATAAAGAAATGTTACGCCTTTGAAGCTAAGAAATAGGAGATATGAGGGAGCTTGAAGACATAAAAGCAATGATAATTGCTTGGAAGGAAAGCTATTACAAAATAGCTGTTGAAGAGAATGGGGGAGAGGCGATGTGTGAGGAGCTTTATCTTGACATTCAAGAGTTCGCCCTCCCCTATCTTTCCAGTTTGAGAAAGTGGGGAAGGATTTCCGAGCAGGAATATATGGATTTTATGTTTTTCTGTCAGGAACAAGTTGAGGATTTAAGAAAAATGATCAGGGAGGCAATATTAAATTTGGGAGGTTAAATATGCCGGAGAAAACGAGAGTTGTATGCTGTGGATTTGATCCAATGTTGGTTGCTGGATACATAAGAACCAATCAGAGGGCTATATGGTGGTATCTTCCAGATGAGCTCTATGAGGACTATCAGGTAAAGCCTGGAGATGTGGTTTGTGGTAAGCTACTTGCCGTATATGATTACGATGGAAAGAAGGTTGCTGAACCCAATCTGGAGTTTGAATGGCCAACGGCAAAGGAGAGTGGACTTGCTGTGGTTGTGCCCTCTGATGTTATTAAGAACTTCAAGCTGACAGCCTGGCATTTCTTGGAGATGGTGATCACTAAGGTCAAGAAACTGAAAGGCTACGAGGAGAAAGTTGCCAGAGCTGCAGAAGAAAAGGGATATGAAGAAGCGGAAAAGGTTGAGGAAGTAGAAAAGGTTACCAAAGTGCCAGTTTATGAAGAGGTTGAGGTGTATCCTGGTGAGGAGAAATGTAGAAAATGGTGGCCTGATGACAAAATGAAGATGGAATTCCATCTTGATTTTGTAGAGCCCTAATTTAGTTGTAAAAAATTTTTATTTTGATCTTTGTCCCCTCTCCTATTGTAGGAGAGGGGATTTTTTGTTAGTTGTTGGTTGGGTTGGGGGACAGAGATGGAAAATAAAGGGTATAGCTACGAAGAGAAGATGGATTGGGGATGGAAAAGGGCTTCTGAATACTTAAAAATAGAAAATCCCTTTTTTGAGAATCTTCTTTTTGTGGAGGAGTATGATATCTCCTCTAATGTTTATGTTATTACAGGGGATTATCTTACCATAATAGATCCAGGAAATGATTATACTGCTTATATTGAGCTTTTCAAAAGAGGATATAACCCCAAGGATGTAAGGAAAATAGTGATAACTCATGGCCATGCTGAACATATAGCAGGAATATACGAGTTTGTTAGAAGTTATCCTTATCTCATTTATGAAGGATTGCTAACAGTTTATCTTCACGAAGATGGCCCTGAGGAGTTGAAATATACTTTAAAGGATATGAAGTGTAAGTATCATTTTGTTAAACCCAGCGAAAAACTGGATCTTTCTGGTTTTGAACTGGAAGTGATTTATACGCCTGGTCACACTTTGGATAGTATCTGTCTGTATCATGCTCCTTCAAAAAGTATCTTTACAGGGGATACGGTTTTGCCTTACGCGGTAGCCTCTCCCGATCCTATGGGAGGAGGAAGGATAGATTATCATCTTTTTTCTCTAAAAATTTTAATGAATATGGATATTGAACATCTATTTCCTGGTCATGGCACTCCTGTAGCCTATGAGGCCAAAAAGGTTTTTGAGGGGACCTACGCAGGTATAATAAAAAGAATTGTAGGTTTGGAGACCCCTTGGGTTGAAGGAGCAAAGTTTCTGGCAAGTAAAGGTTATCTTGAAGAGTGTATATTCTGCTGTGAGAAGGATTTAAAAGAGAATCCTGGCAATCTTGTTGCTTTGTCCCTTAAAGCTTCTTGTTTAAGCGATCTTGGTAGGTATGAAGAGGCTATAGAGGTTTTTGATATTATACTTTCTAAGATGCCCAAAAGTACCTTTGCCCTTATAGGAAAAGGGTATGCTTTGATGGGATTGGAGAGGTATGATGAGGCTATCAAGATGTTTGATGAAGCACTCAAGGTAGAAAGAAGAGCAACCATAGCTTCTCTTTATAAGGGAATGGCCCTTTATCTTTCTGGAAACAAAGAGGAAGCCTTTAAGATACCCGAGTTTAAAGAAGAATTTATCGAAAAGTTTAAAAAAGAGCTGAAAAGCAGTGCTTCTGGAGGAAAGGATGCACAAGATTGAAAGAATTGAGTTTTACTATTCTAAGGATATGGATACCTCAAGCGAGTTTTCTGTTGATTTGGATAATGTGATTAAAAGATTAAATGATCTTTCTGAAAAAGGCGTTGATGTTGAGATTGTTGATCTATCAGACATAGTGGAAACTGCTTCTGTTTATCACAGAGCCCTTTCAGGGGAGCATAAGCCGGCTTTCCTTAATAAAAATATTCCTTTTGAAGATTGGGGCAGGAAATTTCCTCTTCTCTTATGCTACAGGCATGCCAATGACAGAGTCCCTTTTGACGTGTATCCCAGATATGAGGGAGAAAGAATTATAACCATTGAGGAGGCTTTGGAAAAGATAGCTGGCACAAAATAATCTGGAGGTTTCGTTATGGCTCTCTTTAAGCTTTTTCGCAAATCTCCCTTTGATCCTTTACAAGAGATGATGGAAAAGGTTATGGAGTGTGCGGAACAGCTAAAGCCCCTTTTTGATGCCTTCGCACTTGGAGACAAGGAATCTGTCAGAAAGCTTGTGGAAAGGATTTCTCATCTTGAATACGAAGCTGATCATATAAAAAACAGGATTAGAAGCTCTCTTCCCCGTTCCATCTTTATGCCTGTGGCAAGAACGGACATCTTGGAGATACTGGCTAATGAAGATGCCATTGCAGATGCTACAGAGGATGTTGCAGTTCTTATAACCTTGAAAGATTTAAAGCTGCTTCCTGAATTTAAGGATTGCATCCTGGAATTGGTGGAGAGGGTTTTGGAGGTGGTGAGGAAAGCAAAGAATGTTATAGATGAGTTGGATGTTCTATCAGAAACATCCTTTGAAGGACCAGAGGCGAAGAGGGTTATAACGATGATAGAGGAAGTCTGCGATCTGGAGCATCACACCGATGAATTTCAGAGAGAGGTTACGAAAAACTTTTTATTGCATGAAGATAAATTTACACCAGGAGAGCTTTGGCTTTGGCTTAAAATAGTGGCTAAGATAGGCGATGTCGCCAATTTTGCCGAGAGAATGTGTAACAGAGTAAGACTTTTCATCTCCAAATGATTCCCTTTCTGGGGGTAAAAACATGAATCTCTATGTTATAGGGGGATTAGCGGGCATAGCGGGATTCTATATGGCTTGGAATATAGGAGCCAACGATGTGGCCAATGCCATGGGCA
>JALVKL010000149.1 GCA_027033775.1 bacterium
CCCTGACTATCCTTGCCCCATTATAAACGGCTATAGCCACAGATGAGAGTGTGCCTTCCAACCTTTCAGCAGGTGGAAGGGATAGAATCTCCCCTATAAAAGACTTTCTGGAAGGCCCAATGAGCACAGGTGCAATTTCGGTGAACTGAGACAAATGTTTTATGAGAAGAAGATTGTGGTGCAATCTTTTACCAAATCCTATACCAGGGTCAACAATCACATTATTTTCAGGAACACCTATTTTAACCAGAAAATCTTTTCTTTCCTTAAGAAAAGATTTGACCTCAGCCACAACGTCAGAATAAACAGGATCATTCTGCATGTCTTTAGGAGTGCCCTTCATATGCATTATAATAACAATGGGTTGATAGTCCCTTAAAACATCCACCATCTTAGGATCAAATCTGGCAGCGCTTACATCGTTTATTATGTGAACCCCCAATTCAAGAGCCTTCTTGGCAACCTCTGCTTTATAGGTATCCACAGAGATTACAGCTTCAGGAAACTTTTCTCTAACAGCTTTAACAACTGGAATAACCCTTTCCATCTCCTCTTCCACTGAAACTGGATCGGAATATGGTCTTGTAGATTCTCCGCCTATGTCTATAATATCGGCTCCCTCTTCCATCATATATTCTACTTTTTTCAGTGCAGAATATATCTCTTTATACATTCCACCATCATAGAAAGAATCTGGCGTAACATTTAGTATCCCCATAACCAACGGAGGAGCTTTTTCGTTATGAATGATTTCTAAAATATGCTCAGGCTGGGCTTTAGGCACTCTTCTTCTCCTTTTTGGTGAACCTCTCGCTATACTTCAGCTCAAATTTAGAAAGAATCTCATCCAACTCCTCTCCAGAAAGTACCTCCTTCTCCAAAAGGGCACTTACCACTGCTTCTAAAGCTTCCCTGTTTTCCATTAAGAGCTTCTTTGCCTCTTCGTAACAGGAGACCACAATCCTCTTTACCTCTTCGTCTATCTCTTGAGCTGTCTTTTCGCTGTACTCCTTATGCGTTGCAAGCTCTTTTCCTAAAAAGATAAGCTCATCCTTTTTACCAAAAGTGAGAGGCCCCAATTTTTCACTCATACCAAAAACACAGACCATTTTTCTTGCAATCTCTGTAGCCCTCTCAAGATCACTGGCAGCTCCAGTGGTCTGTTCTCCAAAGACTATCTCCTCAGCGGCTCTGCCCCCTAAAAGCACAGTTATAAGCTTTAACAGATACTCCTTGGTGTGCATATGCCTGTCTTCCTCAGGAAGCTGTTGTGTCACTCCAAGGGCAAGCCCTCTGGGAATAATCGTAACCTTATGCACAGGATCTGAACCTGGTATGAGCTTTGCCACAAGAGCATGGCCAGCCTCATGATACGCTGTAAGCTTTTTTTCCTCTTCGCTTATAATCATACTCTTTCTCTCCACCCCCATAAGTATCTTGTCTTTAGCCTCTTCAAAATCCTCCATCTCTATCTTATCTTTTCCCTTTCTTGCAGCAATCAAAGCCGCTTCGTTAACCAAGTTGGCAAGATCAGCTCCAGAAAAGCCAGGGGTTCCCTTGGCTATAACTTCAAGGTCCACATCCTCAGCAAGGGGTTTATTCTTTACGTGCACCTTTAATATCTCAAGTCTTCCTTTAACATCGGGCTTGGGAATAACCACCCTTCTATCAAACCTCCCAGGTCTCAAAAGAGCAGGATCCAAAATGTCCGGTCTGTTGGTGGCGGCAAGAATGACGATCCCCTCTGAGGTGTCAAAACCATCCATCTCTACAAGAAGCTGATTTAAAGTCTGCTCCCTTTCATCGTGTCCACCGCCAAGGCCTGCACCCCTATGCCTTCCCACAGCATCAATTTCGTCTATAAAGACAATGCATGGAGCGTGCTTTCTCGCTTGATCAAAAAGATCCCTTACTCTTGCAGCTCCCACACCCACAAACATCTCCACAAACTCAGAACCTGATATGCTGAGGAAAGGAACCCCTGCCTCTCCAGCGATAGCCTTAGCAAGAAGGGTTTTGCCTGTACCAGGCGGACCAACTAAAAGTATGCCTTTAGGCATCTTACCACCAAGTCTTTGGAACTTCTTTGGATCCTTGAGAAACTCTATAATTTCTTTAACCTCTTCTTTGGCCTCTTCTATATCGGCCACATCTGAAAAGGTGACCTTTTTCCCTTGATCAACTATTATACGGGCTCTACTCTTCCCAAAGGTGAAGGCTCTACCTGAACCTGCCTGCATCTGTTTCATGAAGAATATCCAAACAGCTACAAGGACTATAAGGGGCAGCCAGGAAGACAAGAAATTCATATACCAAGATGGCTTATGAGGGGGTTTAACATAAATCTGGATGCCCTTGCTCTTTAATAATTTTATAAGTTCAGGATCGTTGGGAACGTTTACCTTCACCTTATAAAACGCCCTCTTTTGCCTTCTTCCCCACTCAAAAATGGGTTTTACTTTACCTACAACAGCTTCAAAATCTTTTTTGTTCACCTCTGTATATATGGTGTATTCCTTCATAACCACACTTTTCACTGCACCTCTTTTCACCAGTTCCAGAAATTGAGTGTAGTTTATCTCGTAAACCTGCTCTTGAGACACATTGAAGAAATTGAAGGCAATTATCATAATAATGGCTATAATGAGCCAAGTTATTATACTTTTGGCGAAGTTAGAACCCGGTGTAGGTGGTTTTGGTTTGCGAGGAGACGGCATAAAAACCTCCCTAATCCCTCAAAGTGGCAACTATTCTTTTAGGATTCAACAAAAGATTAATGGCATCTTTAATATCAGTCACCACAATGTCTGAACACTCCAAACTCACACTGTAAGCTCCTTCTGTACCTACAACACATATACCTAAAACGGCTTCCTTTAGCATGAGGTGGTCATTAAACCCGTTTCCTACAGCAACGGTGCTATTAGAACCTATCTCTTGAACAAACCTTTTTTTCTTCAAGCTCGCAGGGGAATCTATTTTTAAAACCTCAACAGGAATATCCAAAGAGGATGCTGTGCCAAAGGTATCAGAAGTGAGGATGTAAACATTAACACGCTTGGAAAGCTTTAAAAGAAGATTTTTTACATCCTCAGGAACTACTCCATCGGTTCCCAAAGTGCCGTTAAGGTCAAAAACCACATTCTCTATAACAAGTTTTCTACCATTTATAGTAAATTCAATCACACATTCTCCTTTTCACTTCATCAATTATATATTCAACACTGTTTAGGGACAAATTAAACTTTTTCATAACTTTATCAAGGGGCAAATTAAAAGAACCTTTTAGAGTTTTCAATACAAAATCAAAAAGCTCGCTCTCATTTTTGACCACCTTAATAGCCTCTCCCATATCCTCTATAATATCCGAAAAATTGTGGAAGAAAGGACCCATTGCAACAGGCTTACCAAATACTAAAGGTTCAAGGGGATTGTGTCCTCCCACATCCACAAAAGATCCCCCTACAAAAACCACATCAGAAATACTATAAAACCCCATGAGTTCACCGACGGTATCCAATATAAGAACTTGAGCTTCTTCACATTTCTTATTCTCACTTCTTAGGGAATAGGAAAAACCAAAATCCTTAACAAGCCTTATAACATCTGTCTTCCTTTCTGGATGCCGAGGAGCAAGGATTAATCTTAAATCTGGAAAGCTCACTTTCAATCTTTTAAATACCTTAA
>JALVKL010000150.1 GCA_027033775.1 bacterium
TCCCACGGCGGAGACGGATATGATCCTTTTCACTCCCAAAAGTTTTAGAGCGAATATATTTGCTCTATAATTGACCTCGTGAGGAAGTAATCTATGCCCTTTACCGTGTCTTGGTAGAAAAGCAACACTTTTACCCTTAAATTTTCCAACAACAATCTTGTCAGAGGGCATGCCAAAAGGGGTTGAGAGATTTATTTCGTCCTCTACAGTGAATCCTTCCATCTCATATAGTCCTGACCCCCCTATTACAGCTATATCCACTTTCATACATTTCCCCCTTAAGCGTTGTTGGAGGAAAAGACTATTGAGGTTCCCACACAGTTTACAGCAAATCTATCTTTACACATTTCGTACATCATCACAGTTGGTTCAAAGCCGGTGCAGTGGCACGGCATTATGAGCTTTGGTTCAAATTCTAAAAGTGCGTTTATGGTCTTTTTGATGATCTCTTCAGGAAGAATACTTAGATGAAATCCTCCCACTATACACAGTATCTTTTCCTGAGTAATATTGTGCATGTGTCTTACTATATTCACTATACCTGGATGCGAGCATCCAGCTATTACTATCAATCCCTTATCCTTTACAAGTATTCCCAAAGCCTGTTCATCTATGAAATAATCTTGAGTCTCTTTTTCGTTTTTGAGTATTTTAGCTGCCGGCCAGGGTTTTTCAAAATCTGTTGTCCTTTCTATCTCTCCCGAAAGAATGAAAAACTTATTCACCACACAGGGCATTCTCTCCTCTACAAAACGTATGCCCTTTTCCTCATGAAGCTCTTTATCAAATACCCAAGGCCCTATTTTTCCTTTAGGAGTTACCAGCAATTTTGGGTAAAAGGCATCAGGATGAATATACGTGGTAAGGGGTTTAGTTCTTCTTTCTGCTAAACCAGCCAAGCCTTGGTAATGGTCAAAGTGCCCGTGTGATATAAAGGCAGCGTTTATGGTGTCTGGGTCAATGTTCAATCCTTCAAGATTGTTGAGTAATACCACATGAGAATGAGAGGCATCTACAAGAATATTTTCATACTCACCGTTTTTCCAAACCTCTACAAAGATGGAAAAACCGTGTCCAGCCATTAAGGGTTTTTTTGTTTGTCCAGGTCCCACCCTTACCACATGTTCTGTAGAGGGAAGAAGCACATCGTAATAGTTGTCCACTAAAAGTGTCACTTTCGCTTTATCAACGGCTGTTGGCTTCATTTTTTCCTCCTTTAAATATTTTTTAAATGTTTCACAAATAAGTTTGATGTCTCTTCATCAATATTGGTTAGATGAACTTCTTGGATGGTGGTGTTTTCATTTTCCAAGAAATTTATAACCTCGTCTAATATCACCCATGTTCCTTCTTCTTTGGGATAGCCAAATATTCCGGTACTGATGGCTGGGATTGCAACACTTTTTAATTTAAGCTGTGTGGCCACTTCTAAAGCGCTTCTGACAGCGGATCTAAGCTTTTTCTCCTCTTCTCCTTCCCCCCATCTTGGCCCCACAGCGTGTATGACATATTTAGCTTTAAGTTTTCCTGCAGAAGTATAAACCGCCTTTCCCACAGGACAGAAGCCTATTTTATCACTTTCCTCTTGGATGATTTTCCCTCCCTTTCTCACAATGGCTCCAGCAACCCCACCACCATGTTTTAAGTGGCTGTTTGCAGCGTTTACAATGGCGTCTGTGGTTTCTTCAGTGATGTCACCCATTATAATTTTTATGATTTTGCCGTTTTTTAGCTTTTTTTCGGCAAGAAGCTTCATAGTTCACCTCCTAAATACTTTACCAGTTTTTATTTTTATATTAGTTCCTTGACATCTTCAATTTTTTATTTCTAAATTTAATCAGGTTAATTAAACTTAATTAACCCGATTAATAAATTTATAGGGGGTGTGGGATGTATCCTGCTTGGCTGGTGCCTATATTGGGATCGGGGCTTGTTATAGCCATTATAGCCACATTTCACATTTTGCCCTCTCATCTTGCTACAGGCTCTTTCTGGTTTAACGTCTGGCTTGAGAGAAAGGCTTATAAGGAGAATCGGCCAGAGCTTCTTCAGTTTCTCAAAAAATATGTTCTTTTAATTCTGGTTTTCTGTTTTGTTTACGGATCTATCACTGGCGTTTGGATATGGTTTTCTGCCACTGTTTCCTCCCCAAGAGCTATATCTTCCTTGATTCACAATTATGTCTGGGGATGGGCTACTGAGTGGGTATTTTTCATAATAGAAATCGTTGCCATTTACGTTTACTACTACACATTTGGCAAGATCGATTCTCATCATCACTTAAGGGTTGGATGGATTTATGCTTGGGGTGCTTGGATAAGCATGGTTATAATAACGGGTATTCTTGCATTTATGCTTACCCCTGGAAAGTGGCTTGAAACAGGCAATTTTTTTGACGGATTTTTCAATCCAACCTATTGGCCTCAACTTTTCACAAGAACAGCTTTGATGTTTTCGGTAGCCGGAATTTACGCTATGATTGTTGCTTCCACATTGGACAATGTGGACTTAAAGGTTGAGATAACAAGGAAGGCTTCTGTATGGGGTATTGGAGGACTTATATTTGGAGCTATTTTTGCCTATTGGTATATATCAAAGCTTCCTCCAGAGGCTAAAGATCTTGTTTTTGGTGGACAGTTGCCTTACCTAAAAACCCTTCTTAAAGTTTCCATTATAATAGGTGTGATTCTGGGTATTTATTTTGTACTATTTGGTCTTGCTATTCCCAAAGCGTCTAATCCACTTTTGGGGATCCTTTTTGCTCTTGTACTCTTTCTTGGCATAGGCGCAGGAGAAGGTTTCAGAGAGGGTGTCAGAAGGCCTTATGTAATCAATTACTTTATGTATGGCAGCTCCCAAGTTATAGCCAAAAGTATTCCTGCCAAGAAAGTAAAGGAGCAGCTCAGCAAGCTTAACAAAGAGGGCTATTTGTCTGTGCTTTACTATCTTCCTGAAAGGCTACGCAGAGTTACGGAAAAGAATAAGCTTGAAGTGGGAAGAATACTTGTTGCCCACGAGTGTGCTGCTTGTCACACTCTTGAGCCCAATGGTCTTTTGAGGCCTTTACCAAAGCTTTTATCTGGCATGGAGAAGGACGAAATAAAAGATCTTCTTGATAGTTTAAACGATTACCCTTACATGCCGCCTTTTGTAGGAACGGAAGAGGAAAAGGATGCAGCTGCTCTTTATCTTTCAACAATAGCAAAATAAGGAGGTAAACAATGGGAGGTTTCCTTGTTAATTTGAGAGATCCTATGGGAATACCCTTTCATCCTCTTGTATTTCAGATCCTGATGGTCCTTACCTTTGCCCTTCACATAATGTTTGTTAACTTTGTGGTTGGTGGAACCATTTTTGCCCTTTGGGGGAGATTTAGCAGCAATCCTTATGCAAGGGGGATCTCTAAGGCTTTTGCCAGGGCAAATACTGTAAATATGTCCATTGCCATTGTTCTCGGTGTTGCTCCTTTGCTTTTTGTTCAGGTGATATATGATCCTTTATGGTATAATGCCAACAATATGTCAGCTGTCTGGGCTCTTGTTTTTCTTGTAGTTATAGCTGTGGCTTTTACCTGTGCTTATTTGTTTTATCTTTCAAAATCCGATGAAGGAGGAAATCCCATCTGGGCTGTTGTATCCCTCATAGCCCTTGTGATTGCCGGTGTGATAATACATGCTATATCGGTTCAGATGCTGCATCCTGAAAAATGGTCTTCTTGGATCTTCGCCAATGGAAAGGTGAATTTATCGGGATCTGGATTATATGGTTTTAAGCTTTCAAGATTCTTGCATTTCATGGTTCCTTCCGTTGCCTTAGCAGGGGTTTATATGATGCTCTATGCTTGGTATTTCAATGAAAGAGAGGACAGGGACAAGGCTTATATAGAGTGGGTGGGCTCCTTTGGTGCAAAGGTTGCCCTGTACGCCTCTTTGGTTCAAGCTGTGGTGGGTTTCTGGTGGCTCTTATCTTTGCCTAAGGGTATAAATTTCATCTACAATCCATTTTTCCTAATAGGGGCTCTCATTGCTTTGGCCTTTATAGGCTGGTTGTTTTACGCCGTGAAAGATCCAGTAAAGAATGGGCTTAAAACGACTGTATTTGCTTTTATCGCTATTTTTGCCATGGCTTTTGCCAGAGAAGCTTTAAGGGGCGGTTATCTTTCAAAATTTGGATATAGCATTCTCACCTACAAGGTGAACTACAGTGTGGGAAGCACTCTACTCTTTTTCATTACCTTTATCATGGGGCTTGTGGTGGTTTCTTATCTTCTGCTACTTGCCTTTTATTCTGGCAGAAATCCAGACGAAAAGTCTCCCTTGAGGTTGAGCAATCTAGATGGCCTTGCTAAGATAGCCACGGTGCTTCCTGTTTTGTGGTTTATCGTTGTGGTTGCCTTAGGTATCGTTATATCTTTGAAAAACAAGGCTCTCTTTTAGGTTTTAGGGGAAGCCCTTTGACTTATGGGCTTCCCCTTTATTCTCATTTTTGCTATCTATTTATTTTATGGATGTTTACAGAAAAGCTGCCAAAGCCATAAAAGACGCCCAGGTTTTATTGATAACAGCTGGCGCAGGGATGGGGGTAGACTCTGGACTTCCTGATTTTAGAGGAGAGAAAGGATTCTGGAAGGCCTATCCCTTGTATGAGAGATTGGGTTTAAACTTCTATGAAATGGCAAATCCCGTTCACTTTGAGAGGGACCCTGCCTTTGGATGGGGATTTTATGGTCATAGATTGGAGCTTTACAGAAAGACCAATCCCCATGAGGGCTTTCGCATTTTGTTAAGATGGGCTGAGGAATTAATGGACGATTTCTTTGTTGTTACCTCCAATGTGGATGGTCAATTCCAAAAGGCAGGTTATCCTGAGGACAAAATATACGAGATACACGGTTCTATTCACCATCTGCAATGTATAAGGCCATGTTGTAATGAAGTTTGGGAGAATAAAGAGGATATTCCAGTTGATTATGAAACAATGAGGGCAAAATACATACCTAAGTGTCCCTTTTGTGGTGATGTGGCAAGGCCTAATGTGCTTATGTTTGGTGATTTTTCCTGGGTAGGGGTGAGAACCTATTCTCAAGGCAGAAGATTTGAAAAGTTTTTGGCTTGCAATAAAGACAAAAGAATAGTGGTGGTGGAGATAGGGGCGGGAACAGCTGTTCCATCTATAAGGCATACCAGTGAGAGGATAGGCAAGAATTATAATGCCGTTGTTATAAGGATTAATCCAAGGGAATATCACATAAGTGATCCCCACATTTCTATCCCAGAAAAAGGGCTTAAAGCCTTAAAGCTTATAGACGAAGAGTTGAGAAAACTCTGTTAGCTTAATATCTTAAAAGTATGGGAAAGCTGATAATTGTATCAAACAGATTACCTATAAGTGTGAGCAAGAAAAGGGGAAGGCTCACTTTTGTCCCCAGCGTTGGGGGGTTGGCCACGGGCCTTGGGTCTATATATAAGCGTTTTGAAAGTGTTTGGGTGGGGTGGCCTGGTATAAACAAAGAGGATATCTCTTTAGAGGAGAGGGAAATCGTAGAGGAGCACCTGTCTAAGGAAAACTGTGTTCCTGTATTTTTGTCCTCTCCTGAAGTGGGGGCTTATTATTATGGTTTTTGTAATAAGACCATATGGCCTTTGTTTCACTATTTTTATTTATACATGGACTATACCAACGATTATTTTGAGGAATATAAAAGAGTTAACAGAAAATTTTGCGAGAAGATCTTGAACATAGCCCAAGAAGGCGATTTTATATGGGTTCACGATTATCACCTGATGCTTCTTCCAAAGATGCTCAGAGACGCTATGGAGAATGTGACCATAGGTTTTTTTCTCCACATTCCTTTTCCTTCCTACGAAGTTTACAGACTGCTTCCCCCAAGGACAGAGATTTTGGAAGGACTTTTGGGGGCTGATCTTGTGGGATTTCATACTTATGATTATGCTCTTCATTTTATTTCAAGTGTTATGTACCTTTTAGGGTACGAGCATTCCTTTGGTGAGATCACCCTTAAAGACAGGTTTGTGAAGGTGGACGCATTTCCCATGGGCATAGATTACGATAGATTTGCCAAAGCCTTGGATGATCCCAGAATTTCAAAGGATTATGCAAGGTTAAAAAGAAGGCTGGGAAATGTTAAGGTGATACTTTCTGTGGACAGACTGGATTACACAAAGGGTATACCTCAAAGGTTGGAGGCTTTTGATCTATTCTTGGAGAGGTATCCGGAGTATGCGGAAAAGGTGACAATGATTTTGGTTGGTGTTCCTACAAGAACTGGGGTAGAACATTATATGATGTTAAAAAAGCAGGTTGATGAACTTGTGGGGAAGATTAACGGCAAATACGGAACTGTTGGGTGGAATCCCATTTACTACCTTTATAGATCTCTACCTTTTCACAATCTTTCAGTTTTATACAGCGTAGCGGATGTTGCCCTTGTGACCCCTCTGAGGGATGGCATGAACCTTATTGCTAAGGAGTATTTAGCTTCCAAGGATAGGTTCAAAACTGGTGTGCTTGTTTTGAGCGAGTTTGCAGGGGCTTCAAAGGAGCTTGGTGAGGCACTATTGGTAAATCCCAACGATGTGGAAGAGCTCTGTGAGAAGCTCAAAGAGGCTCTTGACATGACTGAGAGTGAGCAGATAGAGAGAAATTCCATTATGCAGTGGAGATTGAAGAGATATACTGTGTCAAGATGGGCTAATGATTTTATGGATTCCATGTTGGACATGAGGGAGCTGAAAAAGGACTTTGCTGGAAAGAAGATAGATGTTTCTGTTTACGATAACATGATTTCTCAGTTTAAAAAAGCTGACAGTAGAATTCTCTTTCTGGATTACGACGGAACCCTTGTTCCCTTCGCTTCTCGTCCGGAAAGAGCTGTTCCTGATAATGAGCTTAAAGGCATTTTGGAGGCTTTATCTAATATATCGGATGTTGTGATAATAAGCGGAAGGGACAGACATACTTTGGATAAGTGGTTTAGTAATATCAATGTTCATCTTGTGGCAGAGCATGGTGTATGGACTAAAGAGAATGGTAAATGGGTTATGATAGAGCCTTTAAGCAACCAATGGAAAGAACAGGTGAAACCTATTCTGGAACTATTCGTTGATAGAACTCCTGGAACCTTCATAGAGGAAAAGGAGTTTTCTTTGGCTTGGCATTACAGAATGGCAGATCCCGATCTTGCTGCAAAGAGATCAAGGGAACTAAAAAATACTCTGCTTCAGCTTGTTGCCAATCTCAATCTTGGTGTTACAGAAGGAAACAAAGTTATAGAGGTTAAAGATGTCAGAATAAACAAGGGAAGGGCTGTTTCTCATTGGCTCTCTAAAAGAGAATGGGATTTTGTTTTTGCTGTTGGAGACGATGTGACGGATGAGGACATGTTCGCTGCTCTTCCTGATGATGCCTTTTCCATAAAGGTTGGCCTGGGACACACTAAAGCCAGGTTTATCGTGGAGTCTCATCTTCAAGTTAGAAAATTGCTGAAGAGCTTTGCGGAGAGTGTAAGATGAGTGATCACGAGATTTATCCTTTTGTTGTTAAGGACTGTGCCCTTATACAGATAGCTACAGGTTACAAGGCTCAGAGTCTCAAGGACTTAAGGGAATATCTGTCCATTGTGGATATAGACTGTGTATATTACCATTTCTGGGGAGCTTTGATGGCACCTGCCTTTGAGGAACCAGAGTTCAACAACGATTTTGCCTCTTGGGTTTATAAGGAGCTTAACGATCCTCTCCTTGCTGAAAGACTTGCCATGGTAGATCCCTGTGATTATGAGGATCTTGAGGATCTTAGACAGGAGCTCATCGATATTATAGAGTATAGGATGGATGAGCTGGAATACATGCCAGTGGCCAAGTACGATAAACAGTTTCATTTTATAAGGGGATTTATTGTTGTCTTTGATACATACAAAAGGATAAAAGATCCTTCCCATTTAGCCTTGGAGATACCTAAAATGACCTCTGGAAGTCTATTTTATCATTTTATAGATGCGAGAAGAAGAACTATGGGGAGGGTAGACGATTTTAGGGCATGGTTATATGGATTTGGGGACAAATATCTTGATCTTTGCAAAAGGCTTGCAGAGATAGATCCCTTTTTTACCACCCTTACAGAGTTGAGGCGCGTTTTGTCTGAAATTTTTAAAGAATATTTTGGAGCCACTTAAATGGGAAAGCTTGACAGACTTGCTGAAATTACAGGTTTGGATGTTATTGAGCATTTATATCAGCTTGCCCACTGGATAAGCGAGGTTAACGTGGTTCACATTAATTCTACCAGAGAAGGGGGAGGGGTAGCTGAGATTCTTAAAAACATCACTCCCCTTATGGAAGAGCTTGGTATAAAGGTGAGATGGGAGGTTATAACTGGAACTGATGTCTTTTTCCAATGCACTAAAGCCATGCATAACGCTTTACATGGAAGGCACGTGGTAATTCCTGACAAATTTATCAGTGAGTATGAGAAAATTAACGCTGAAAATGCTGAAAGATTAAGGGATGTGTTAATGGATGCTGATATAGTGTTTGTACACGATCCCCAACCTGCCGCTTTAATTTCTCATTTTCCTGATAGAAAGGGCAAATGGATATGGAGATGCCATATAGATATAAGCAGACCTGTGAGATCTGTCTGGAGGTATCTAAAGAATTATGTTGTGAATTATGATGCTAGTATATTCCACCTTGCCACCTTTGCTCAACACCTTCCCCATCCCATGTTTTTAATACCTCCCAGTATAGATCCTTTGGGTGAAAAGAATATTCCCCTTCCTGACTCTGAGATACAATCGGTACTTTCCCAGTTTGGGATTGATCCTGATCGACCTGTGGTGGTTCAAATATCAAGGTTTGACAGACTTAAAGATCCCATAGGTGTGATTGAAGCTTACAAGATGGTTAAACGTTATTCTCCATCTTTGCAGCTCGTCCTTGCTGGAGGTGGAGCAACTGATGATCCGGAGGGGATGACAGTTTTAGAAGAGGTTAAAATGGCTGCAGAGGGAGATCCAGATATAAAAATACTGTACCTTCCTCCCAAATCTGACAGGGTGATAAATGCTTTACAAAGAGGGGCAACTGTTGTTCTTCAGAAATCTATCAGGGAAGGCTTTGGCCTTACAGTTACAGAAGCCATGTGGAAGTACAAACCTGTTATAGGAGGAGATACAGGAGGTATAAGGCTTCAGGTTGTAAACCATCACACAGGATTTCTTGTCAATTCTCCTGAAGGAGCAGCTCTTAGAATGAGGTATTTTCTTAACAATCCTGATAAGATAGAGGAGATGGGGAACAAGGCACATAGATTTGTTTTGGAGAACTTTCTCATAACCCGACACTTGAGGGATTATCTAACTGTAATGATAAGCATTCTTTACGGATTGAAGGGCAGACTTGAGCTAGTGTGAAATGGAAATCGGCGTTAAGATATTTCACGATACAGTCTCTCTGGTTGCCATAATAGATCCAATAGCTGCAGCATCTATACTACTTTCCATGGTTCCTGAAGAAGATCACCAAAATATAAAAAGGGTGGCTTTTAAAAGCTCTTCTGTGCTTTTTATATCTTCTCTTTTAACTGTTGCTTTTGGAGATGCTGTGTTCAGGATATTTGGTATTGGAGTGGATTCTATCAAGGTAGTGGGAGGGATTGTTCTCCTTTACCTTTCTCTCAATATGATACACGGCAATCTTCAAATTGGCTCCAGACACTCTCCAGAAGAATCCCATGAAGCCCTTTCCAAAGAGGATATATCTGTGATACCCCTTGGTATACCTATATTATATGGTCCGGGAGTGATAGCAACCTTAATCATTCTTAAAGTTAGATCTATAGGGTGGATTGATTATTTAGAGGTTTATTCTGCGGTTTTTATATCCTGCATTATAACTTATGTAATTCTCAGGAATTCTCCATTTTTGATGAAGTTAATGGGAATAACAGGATTTAAGATAGTCACAAGGATAATGGGACTTATTGTGGGAGCCATTGCTGTTCAGTTTGTTGTTTCAGGGATTAAAGCTCTTTGGTTTTCCCTTTAAGATATACAAACACAGCCTCTCTTTTTGGTAAGAGCAGGAAAGTACCTTTTTTGCTTTTGGGAATTTTTTTTCAAATTTTTCACATCTTCTTGTATACACATACACAGTTTTTTTCATATTCTTGGGAAGTTTTCTTATAACCCTTCCTATGTAATAAAGTTCATTTGCCCTCAATGATCCAAATACAAAGAGGGGTTTCCCTTCTGTTTGGTGTTTTATCTTTAAGGAGCAGTATTTCGCCGAATGAAAAGTTCTGTCTGCTATCGGTTGATATACATTGGTATAGGATAAAGAGAATATAATTGAGAGGGTTAAAAATAGCCTGTAAGTTTTACCTCTTAATTTTAG
>JALVKL010000151.1 GCA_027033775.1 bacterium
GTGGTAGAGGGGGTGGAGAAGGAGGAAGCGTTGGTCAAGGACAAACGCAATCCTTGTCTAACATAAACACATCCAATTTGGAAACAATTCTATTTAGTAAATCTTTCTGTTGTGGTGGAAGAGGAACAGAGAGGGCAGTGAAAAGTGGTGGGTCAGTAATTTTAATCGCAAATAGTATTAACATATCGGGAACAATAAATGCAAGCAGTAATGATGCTCCTGCAGATAGTAATTATTCGGGGAGTGGTGGGGGAACAGTAATTTGTTTGTCTGAAACATTCACAAACAGTGGTAGTATATTAGCTGAAGGAGGTGATTCTGACCCAAATACTGACTATGGTGGTGGTGGAGGGGGAGTAATAGCTGTAATAACAAAACAAAGCCCCACATTGGGGACACTTTCAGTAAGTGGTGGAACAGGAAGTGCTGAAAATGGTTCAAATGGAACGATATTTACACAAACTGTTAGTGGATTATAATTAGGAGGAAATAGATGGAAAGATATTTTTTAGTAATAAAAGATGGAAAACAAGCAGGCATATTGATTTCCAATGTAGAACCGCAAGTAGATGCTGATGAGCTCATAGAACTTAACGAAGAACAAATAGAAGCATATAAGCAAGGAAAGAAGCTTGTTTATGAAAATGGTCAAATTAACATAATTGAGATAGAAACAACTCCCATTCCTATTGTGGAAGTGACTTTAGATAAACAAACAGCAGTTGCCAATGGAACTGACGCTATTAATTTTAATTTCACAATAAAAAATGAAATAACTGGCGAAACAATAATTTCATTTTCAGGAGTTTATGAAATCCCTGTGAGAAAAGTTGATACAAACGAAATTTATAAAGTTTTTAGAATAAATGTAACTTCAGGGCAAGGACAATTTGTTGTGAAAAGCAATACTGCTGGAGCTTTTATGTTACATCCTGAAGATTTTAGACACGCTAAACTGAAAGAACCAGTAGTATTTAAGTTTGTTGAGGATAAGACAGATACTAATGAAATCGTTTTATAGGAGCTTAATTTGGCTGCTAACAGATTGCTAACAGAATGGGCACGATTTTCCACATTTTTCCTCATTTTTCCGACCTTGACATAAAAAGACAAAGCACATATAAAACCAGCAGACAAGCCAATTGAGAGCATTTGCCCGGGTGGCGGAACTGGTAGACGCAGGGGACTTAAAATCCCCTGGGCGCAATGCCCGTGCGGGTTCGAGTCCCGCCCCGGGCACTGAAAATCAATAATTATATTAAAGAGAATTTAGACCCAAGATTTTACTATTAAGCTTTTTTAAAGCTTTTTCGTCTATCTTTACTTTATAATGGCTCATAAGCTCTAAAATATAAGAATTCAAGGCCTCAGCCTTCTTTTTCTGTTGAAGGAATAAAATAGCTCCTAATCTATCCAGCTTTTTACCCCTTTTTTGGCCCCGATGAGAGAGAATAAGAGTCTGTATTTCCTCTTCTGTGATTTTTATTCTAGGAATTACCTCCTTCTGGACTACCATCTGAATAAGGATCACCTTTTTAATAGCCTCTTTTATTTGCTTACATTTGTACTTTGCTACCCTCTCTTTACTACAACGCCTCTGAATCTCCTCCCATGCATCTTTCCAGACTTTCTGGAACTGCTGTGTTTTATCCAAACCAAGCTCTTTAGCTCTCTTTAGCATAAGATAATCTCCTAGATAATTCATAAGAATTTCTCTCTTTTGAAAAAGCTCCTCAGGTTCACCGTGACTCCTAGTATAAGCCAGCCAATAAGGAATAATATCATTAGAGGTAACTACAAAACCCTTTCCCTGAGCCAATATCAAAGTAAGCAATAAAAAGAAAACGCTCACTATCTCCTCCCTATTAGACACTCGATTAATTTATAAAAATACGGGAGGAACGTTACGTTCCTCCCATAATAATTACATAGCCTTCTCTATTTCATTCTCATTTTCAATTTCCTAAGATTTTTCTCGTATTCCTCTATCCAAGAAACATATTTAGAAGCCTCCTCTGGACCCAGTCTAGGAGCAACAGAATCTTCTACCCACTCAGCAAACTCCTGAGAAAGCTTCATAATACCTTCCCACCAGATATAACCTGGAGCAGTATGGTACATCATTATCATAGTAGGTCTCACAGCCATAGCGCCCAGATTTCTAATGGTTATCTGATCAATAGGAGTAAATACACCAGCTTTCTTAAGCTCGTCACCAATCTGGAAAGCCATATTTCTAATATGATCAAGCATGTAAATCACACTGTCAGCAGAGAGGAAGAAGTTGCCAACCCATTGCTTAGAATGACACTGATTACACATAGCCATAGCTCGTTTTCTATTATCTATGCCATTGCTGGGATAAGTAATGTCAATCTCTTTAGCTCCAGGAGTGCCTTTTTTAACAAATCTAACACCATAATTGGGATCTATCTTTAACCACACTTTCTTCACAGCAGGATGGAACATGCCTTTCTTCCTGATAAAGGTGGTCTTCCAAGCACCAAACTTCCACATACAGATACTCGCCACATCGTGACTGGGCGGATAGATCATCTTGTTGCCTTTATACACAGCTCCCATATGGCAGTTGGCACATGTGGGAGCAAAATAATCCTTGCCAGGTTTAGCATAGGCCTTTTCGTAATTGTATTTATATTTGGTGGAATAGTAAATGGCACCATGCATACATTTCTGATAACCTTCAAAGTTAGGATGATCTTCGGATTCGTGGCAACGTCCACAGGTAGATGGGCTTCTAGCCACAGCTAAATCAAAAGAATGAGCAGGATGACAAGCCGCACAGTTACCGAACGAGCCATCAGGATTCACTCTGCCAGCACCACCAGTGGGATAAGTTTGAGCATAAAACTTCACCGAAGTAGGAGTTTTTTTGAGTATTTTTACTGTAGAACCATGACACCAGAGGCAGCCCCAGTCAGCAAAAATCTGAATCACATCCTTAACGGATTTCTTCGCCTTATCACAACCTACAGGCCAGCTACCCCAAGCTTGAGCAGGATCGTTTCTAAGATCTTCCCAATACTTATCCACTACCACTTTGCCGTTAAAAATAATGGGTTTCTTACCATAAGTTACCACCTGTCCCACTTCCTTAACTAAACCCTTATGAAAGTTCCAAGGAACCCAGCCCAGTACAGAAGCAGCGATGTTCCAATAGGAACCGCCGCCTATAGCACTAGCCCCCTGAGCAATGAGACCAGATTTAGCATGAATAGAACTCTCATACTCTTCTACTATACCAGGATGGCATCTAGCACACTGCTTGGGAGTGACTAAAGTAGAAATGGTGAAGCCCATATGTTTATAAGCAGCAGGATTACTCTTGTCAGCAGCGTGACATTCATAACAGCCCACACCATTCTTAAAGTGTTTTGACTTATGCCATTCTACCACCACGAAACTTGTTTGTTCCTCATGGCAGGACACGCATTTCTGAGATTCTTTAGTAAACCCTGCCCATCCTTGAGACACCCAAAAACTGAAGGCGATCATTACGATCGCTACTATTACTACCTTATTTACTTTCATCATGCCACCTCCTCTTTCCAT
>JALVKL010000152.1 GCA_027033775.1 bacterium
TTGGGAACATATAAATAAAGTAGAACCCGAAGATATAAGGAGTTTAGATGATTTAGAAGAGCTTCCCTTTCTTACTAAAGACCATTTGAGGGAAGGATACCCTTTTAAATATACATGTGCACCTAAAGAATCCTTTGTCAGATTCCACATGTCATCGGGAACTACAGGAACTCCTATAATAAATTTCTATACAAGATCCGATGTGGAACAGTGGGCTGAAGTTATGGCAAGATGCCTTATGTGTGCAGGTGTTAGCAGTAGTGATGTGGTTCAAATAACCCCATCATTTGGGCTTTTCAACGGAGGGTTTGGATTCCACTATGGATGTGAAAGAATAGGAGCTATGGTAGTGCCTATTGGAGCGGGAAGAACCATGCTCCAGCTCAAGCTTATGAAAGAGATGGGTACAACTGTTATATGTGCTATTGCTTCCTATCCTTTAAGACTTATAGAGATTGCAAAAGAGGAAGGATTTGATTTCCGTGAAACTGATCTAAAGATTGGAATTTTCGGAGCCGAAGTCTGGTCTGATGAGATGAGGGAAAGAATAGAAAAAGAGATGGGCATAGACTCCTACGATATAATAGGAATGACGGAAACAGGAGGAGTGGGATTAGGCATAGACTGCAAACAAAAGGATGGAATCCATGTATGGGAGGATCATTACATAGTGGAAATAGTAGATCCTGAAACAGGAAAACCTGTTTCAGACGGTGAAGAAGGGGAGATGGTGATAACCACTCTAACCAGAGAGGGACTTCCTTTAATAAGATACAGAACCAGAGATATAACAAAAATTGTATCAAGACAAAGATGCGAGTGTGGAAGAACTCACATAAGGGTAGATAGACTAAAGGGAAGAACAGACGATATGCTCAAAGTTAAAGGGGTGAATTTCTATCCTTCACAAATAGAAGCTATATTGATGAGACACAAAGAAGTAGGAAACGAATACCAGATAGTATTGGAAGAAAAGAAAGGAAAAACCTACGTTAAAGTAATCCTTGAAATAAAAGATTCTTCTAGAGTATCCAATGGAGAACTAAAAGAGCACTTAGCAACACATCTATACGACTTTCTGGGATTTAGGGTGGATTTGGAACTTGTAGAAGAGGGAACCCTGCCCAGAAAACCGGGGAAGGCTGTAAGGGTAATAGACAAAAGAAAAAGCTCCTAACTCAAGAGAGATTTTCTATTATAAGAGCGCTCCCCATTCCCCCTCCCTGACAGAGGGTTGCAAGGCCATATTTTACCTTCCTTCTTTTCATCTCATAAATAAGAGAAACCACAATTCTACACCCTGTTGCTCCTACAGGATGCCCTAAGGAGATCCCGCTGCCGTTCACATTGGTTATGGATAGATCCAAACCCAATCCCTTTATACAGGCCAAAGCCTGTGCAGCAAAGGCTTCATTTAATTCTACAAGTCCAATATCATCAAGGCTTAAACCCGCTTTCTCTAAAGCTTTCTTGGTGGCAGGAACAGGACCCCATCCCATAATCTCTGGTTCCACCCCAACCACTGCACAGGACACAATTCTTGCAAGTGGCTTTATACCAAGTTTTTTTGCCCTATCCCCAGACATAATTACAACTGCGGCTGCTCCATCGTTTATGGCAGAAGAATTACCAGCAGTTACTGTTCCGTCCTTTTTAAATACAGGAGGTAGCTTAGACAGTTTTTCAAAGGTGGCATCCTCTCTTGGATGCTCATCTGTATCAAAGATTACAGTCTCTCCCTTTTTTGTTTTGATCTCAACGGGAACAATCTCTTCCTTAAACTTTCCCTCTTTAATGGCCTTTACAGCTCTCTTATGACTTTCAACAGCCAACCTATCCTGCTCTTCCCTGGAGATGTTATATCTTTCAGCAAGATTTTCAGCTGTGATACCCATATGATAGTTGCAAAAGGCACAAATTAACCCATCATAAAGCATATGATCATATAATGTGTCATTAAAGAGCCTATATCCCCATCTTGCCTTGGTAAGTAAATAGGGGGTCTGGCTCATATTCTCCATTCCACCAGCAACAATTATTTCCGCATCGCCTGCCTTTATCTTCTGAGCACCAGCGGTTATAGACCTCATTCCCGAAGCACATTGGTTATTCACCGTTAAAGCTGGTACCTCAAATGGAATTCCAGCTTTAACAGAAGCCTGCCTTGCAGGATTGGCCCTTACCCCCGCTTGAAAAACGCATCCCATTATAACTTCGTCTATTAAACTGGGTTCTACATTTGCCCTTTTCACAGCTTCTTTTATTACGGTGGCACCAAGATCCGACACATGAACATCTTTAAGAGACTTTCCAAAATCCCCTATAGCAGTCCTAACTGCAGACACTATAACAACGTTCATTATTTATCCCCCCTCTTTATTTTTTAGATTATTTATTGCTTCAAATATTACTTCAACCGCCTTTTGCGAACACTAAGATACCACTTCCGGACATTTATCTAAATGCCCACCAGCCTTTTCAAACAGCACAAAATCTTGTCTATCCCATAGGTTATAAGCTCTACCCATTAGATTCTCTTGGACTTTATTGCATTCTAAATGCTCGTATTTGTTTTCAAATGAATTAACCAACCTCTTGGATAACTTATAACAAAACACCCCTCTATCAAGCCTTTGTAAATCTTGAAAATCTCTGCCAAATATATATCCGATAACTGCTACTGCTCCTAATAAAGCACAGCAGGTAGATTTACTAGTAAGCCCGACTCCTGCTCCAAATCCTGATAAACTCCTAAATACACCTTCGTCTCTTATCTTAAAAGTATCAAGAACAGCCAATACTACACTTTGACCACATCCCCAATATTTCTGCTCATATTTTAAACCTAACTCTTTAGCTTGAGTTATAATACTATCTTTATCTGCCGACTCGTATATTGACTTAATATTATTTATTATTTTCTCTTTATCGCTTCCCATTGTACAGATCTCCTTCTCTTTTCTTTAATTTTGAATAAAATTGAGATCTACTTATACCCAAAGTTTTAATTAATTCAGTTTTATTATTAAACTCATCTATTAAAGCTTTAATAAGTCTATATTCAACTTCCATCTTTATTTCACACCATTTTCTATTTTTCATCTGCTTGGCTAATTTTTTAAATATATCATCTATTTCAAGTTCTCCTTTATTTTTATCACCTATTTCTATTAAATACTTAGGTAAATCCTTCAATTTAATTTCAACACCATCACTCATAATTACAGCATATTTAATTACATTAGATAATTCTCTAATATTACCAGGCCAATTATAATTCTTTAAATAATCTATTACTTTTGGACTAAAACTCTTATTTAATCCCAACTCCTTACAATACACATGAAGAAAGTGATTAGCCAGTATCTCTATATCTCCATTTCTCTCTCTTAAAGGTGGTAACTCAATTCTGATTACGTTTAATCTATAGTACAAATCTTCTCTAAATTTTTTCTGTTTTATCATTAACTCTAAATCTTTATTGGTAGCAGCTATTATTCTTACATCCACAGCTATAGATTTAGTACCGCCTATTTTAATAAACT
>JALVKL010000153.1 GCA_027033775.1 bacterium
ATTGAAACGAGCTTGTATTAAGTTTTTGCAAAAGGATTGTGAAAAATAGAACTTGATTAGAATATTTTAATATTAGAATGTTCTAATACATTTGAAAGGAGGTGAGGCGATTGGCAAAGGTAGGTTTTGTGGAGAATTTTAAGAGAAAGGAGGTCAGAATGAGCAAGAAGTTGGCCTTTTTAATCTGTTTGGTGTTTTTATTTGCTATTGGATGTACCCAGATGGAAAACACAAAAAAGTGTGTGGATTCTCAAAGGCTCCCCCAGTTTGCTAAGGGAGCCACCTATGTGGGTTCGGAGCGCTGTGCCGAATGCCACGACGAGCTTTCAGAGAATTTTAAGCACAATATTCATGCAAAGATAGCTGGTTTTGAAACCAAGGGAAGTTTTGTAAAGCCGGGCTGTGAAGCCTGTCATGGTCCCGGTAGTAGACACGCCGATGCGGAAGAGGAGGGAACTGAAGGAGCCGAAAAGCTCATAGTTAACCCTGCTAAAATTCCTCCTGAGCAGGCTTCCGCTATATGTTCCCAGTGTCATACTGAGGGGGATTTAATGGATTGGCATGGTTCTGAACATGAGATGAACAATCTTTCCTGTGTGAGCTGCCATACTGTACATGAAAAGCAAAAGGAATATGCGGCAAGGGACAAGCTTGGTTACAGGCATAAATATCAGGGAGATAAGCTTTTGAAGAAGCCTGAGCCTGAGCTTTGCTTCGGCTGTCATAAAGATGTATTGGCTGAGACAAGGTATCCTAACCATCACCCCATAAAGGAGGGTAAGCTGGTCTGCTCCGATTGCCACAATCCTCATGGATCTGAGGTTAGTCCCCTTCTTAGAACAGATGAGAATCTCAACGAACTCTGTTTAAGCTGCCATCAGGAAAAAAGCGGTCCTTATGTGTTTGAGCACGCTCCTGTGACTGAAGATTGTAGTATTTGCCATAGGCCTCATGGATCTGTGGCTGACAATCTCCTTAAACAGAATGAGCCTTATCTCTGTATACAGTGCCATGGATTGCATTTCCACAGTGCTATAAAACCGGATACAAAATATATTATAGAAAATCAGGAATCTGGCCATAGCTGTCCGCCTGGATTTGCCTGGAATCCTTCTCCTGAAACTGGTGGCCCAAAGTGTGCACCTGCGGTAACAGTTCCTGAAGCCCATTCCATGCAGAAGGTCATGACAACAAGATGTACAGAGTGTCATTCTGCCATACACGGGTCTGACTTACCGTCTCTTGCAACACCTGGTGGCGGAAGCAGATTAACCAGGTAATGAAGGAGGTAGGCCATGAAGAGGGGTTTAATAGTAGCTTTAGTAATAGCTTTTATAGCTTCTTTAGGATTTGCCGCTGATCAAAAGGTGAAGATTGAACTAAATCCAGGCTACACCTTTGTGGGACACGACGATGAGCTTACCAAGGTTTCAGAGTATCAATCAGCTCGCTCCCAAGCTGCTTCTGAAGTAAAGGGTGAGCTTAATGTTGGCCTTTTTGAAGGCAAAGGCTACTTCTATTACAGGGATAGAGACGAAAAGGAATGGGGTGCCGATTTAGATTTTGGAAGGGTTTTCAGAATAGAGTATGGGTACAACAGCTTCATTCACAGACTCCAGCACGATTATCTTTATAAAGACGAACCCCGTCTTCCCAAAAAGATTCCCCCCAATAATGTAAGTGGTTTGGTTGCCTTGAATCCTTTCTGGAGAACCGATCCTGATCTTCATCTTGGTGGTGCCCAGATGGTGGCAGCTGATGATCTTGATGCAGGAAGGGATTATGAGATATTCAGAAGGGAGCATAAGATAAAGGCTGATATGCAGCTTCCTTTCTTCCCCTATATAGTATTTCATGCCATGGCAAGGGAGGAAAGAGAAGCGGGATGGCGCCAGCACACACTAATGACTGGAAAATGCACCCCTTGTCATATAGTTGGCGTGGGAAGAAGGATAAATCAGTATACAAGAGATGTGGTGGTTGGAGCAACCCTAAAATACGGAATTGTCACTGTGGATTACTCTCATCTTTGGAGACACTTTGACGAGGAAACAAGAGAGCCAAACATCCAGTTTGACTATGTCATGGCCCCAGAAGCAGAAACTAGACTCTTTGCCCCGAGATTGCTTTATGATAGTCAGTATGATTGGGATCAGTGGTTTGGATCTCACAATTTTGTTCCTACAAACATAGAGATAGGACCCTATGCAGAAATTCCTGATATAAAGAAGCACACAGATAAAGTGAAAGTGAGGGTTGATCTTCCCAGAAGAACAACATTTTTCGGTGCTTTCGTTTACAGCAATGTTGAAAACGAATATATAGACAAAGACTACGATACCACAGTTTTTGCAGGCAGGATAACAACAAGGCCCATTAAGAATCTTCTTGTCAGCTTGAGTTCAAGGTATTACACCATAGACAATGATGATGTTTACGTGAATATTGGTAAACTGAGCAACGATTCTTCTTTGGATCCTGTGTATGGAATGTCAGGTTTTACCACTCCTTCTGATTTTAACTACGAGAGAAAGTCCAACATGGACAGGGATGTTTGGGAAGCTGGAATAGACCTTAAATACAACTTTTCCAAGTATTATGTGAGAGCTGGCTACAAGTACATCTACATTGACAGGGATCACGAAACCTGGAAAGACTATGACAACCCCAATCTCTGGGACGAGAAGTTCCTTGGGGATGATAGCACAAAGATCCATAAAGTTAAGCTCACCTTTGGTGGCCATCCCATTAACACCTTCAACTTCAGGCTCACGTACAAGTATGAACACCAGCAGGATGAGTTTATGAACGAGAATGGTGTGGGACACGAAACCCGCGATTTAGGAAAACCGGGAGGAGTTCCATATATATTCATCTTTAGAAGTAAATACGGAAAACATGATGGCTCCAATGTTCCTACAGATACGCACTTTGTGAAACTTGTTGCTGACTGGACTCCTGTTCCTAAAATTGTTACTAGCTTTAATCTCAGCTACAAATATCAGGACAATGACGATTCAGATTGGGAAGCAGACATTTATGTTGCTGGATTGAACCTATTCTTCATGCCCATGGAAAAGCTTACCTTTAACATAGGCGGTAATTACGAGTATGATACCTATGAAGCCAGGATGTGTGTTGATCTTTTTGGTGGCTGAGGCGGTCACAGCTTTGTGAGGCAGGTTGCCTCACTCTGTGACAAGGTTGATTATGATGTGAAGAATGTTGTTCTTTATGCCAATTTGGACTTCCAGCCACTGGACAATTTGAAGCTTTTTGCTGACTTTAGCTACACATGGTCTAAAGCGGATGCGGACAATCCCCACTTTGGCAATCCTTGGAATGTGATAACCCTATACGGTGGCACTCCTGATGATCCTCATCCCAGTTATAAGCCAGGTTTTGATCCTTGGTTTGCTATAACCTATACCAGCAGCATGGACGATATGTCCGACTGGTATGATTTGGAGTATGAGGTCTATGAGGTCTCTGGTGGGTTTGAGTGG
>JALVKL010000154.1 GCA_027033775.1 bacterium
CTTTGAAAATGTAGCCAATATGGCAGGGGGCATTACGGCTTGGAAATCCAAAGGCTTACCTGTATCAGCTTGAAGGTGTTCGTTGGCTTTGATAAAGCTATGAAAAGCTGATGGGTTTGTTGAAGGAATCTGTAGGGAGAGAGCTTGATTGAGATCAGAATACACGGCAGAGGCGGTCAGGGAGCTGTAGTTGCCTCTAGATTGCTTGCCATTGCCTTTTTTAAGGAAGGGAAGTGGGTTCAATCTTTTCCCACTTTTGGCGCTGAAAGAAGGGGAGCTCCTGTTGCAGCCTTTACCAGGGTGGATGATGAACCCATAACCTTGAGGTGTGGCATATTAAATCCTGATTTTTTGATAATTTTGGATAGCACTCTTATAAGGGAGGTGGATGTTACAAAGGGTTTAAAGGATAAAGGCTTGGCTGTCATAAATTCCGATAAATCTTTAAATTTAGGAAATGCTAAGGTTGCCATAGTAGATGCTTCAAGCATTGCTGTGGAGTATGGGCTTGGAACCCCTGCGTACCCTTTAGTTAGTACTGCCATGGTGGGTGCCTTTGCAGGTGCTACTGGATTGGTTTCTATCGCCTCTGTTGAAGAAGCTATTAAAGAGTATGTAAGTGTAAAGGTCAGGGAAAATATAGAGGCTGTTGTGAAAGCTTACAAACAAGTGGTGAGGTTATGGACATAAACCTTCTTAGAACTTTCACTACTACCAGAAGAATAAAAACTGGGATTTGGAGTAGATTTCAGCCTGTCTTCTTGAATTCTATATCTCCCTGTATGGAAGCTTGTCCGTTGGGTATAGACACTCCTAAAATTTACTGGCTTCATAAAGAGAAGGGATTTAAAGAGGCTGCTTTTTATTTGCTCTTATACAATCCGTTTCCTTCCATAACGGGTAGAGTTTGTCCTTGCTTTTGTGAGGAAAGATGTAACAGGGCTCAGTTCGATGAGGCAGTCTCCATTAGGAAAATAGAGGGTTTCTTAGGGGATGTTGTCCTTCAAGAAGGGCTAATGCCTCCTAAGGAGGATGTTAAAAAGTGGAGAATTGCTATAGTGGGATCTGGTCCTTCTGGGCTTTCGTGCGCTTGGTATCTTGCCCTTTTTGGTTTTAATGTAGTGGTGTTTGAGAGGGAAAATGTGGCTGGGGGTGTTCTTCAGTGGGGAATTCCAGAATTTAGATTGCCTAAAAATGTGGTGAAAGAGAGTATAAAAAGAGTGAAAGAGTTGGGAGTTGAGATTAGAACAGGGATGGAAATTACTCCCTGCTATGTTGATACCTTATCAAGGGAGTTTGACCGGGTGATTATAGCTGTGGGGCTTCAATCTCCAAGGATGCTGAAGATTAGAAATGCTCAATATGCTTTGAAAGGGTTGGATGTTCTCAAAAAGTATAACCTCCAAGGGTTATTGCCTTCTGGAAAAAGGGTGGTGGTTGTGGGTGGGGGAAACGTAGCTGTGGATGTGGCAAGGGTTTTTTCAAGAAATGGAAAAGATGTGAGCTTAATTTGTGTGGAGCCTAAAGACGAGATGCCCGCCATTTCTGAGGAGATAGAAGAGGCTTTAGCTGAAGGTGTTAAGATAGTGGATTCCATGGGAGTGAAAGAGATTATTGTTGAGGATGAAAAAATTAAAGGCGTTAAGATAGGGAAAGTTAAAATCACAGGGGAGAGGGACAGATTCAAAGAGGTTCGTTTTATTGGATCTGATGAATATATCGTTTCTTGTGATGTTGTGGTGTTTGCCGTTGGCCAGGATGCAGAATTTGATTTTGGTGAGGGCTGCCTTATAGGTGATTATGCCACAGGTCCTTCCACAGTGGCCCAGGCTATATCCACAGGAAGGGATGTAGCCTTTATGATGAAGGCAGAATATGAGGGAAAGACTAAAAATGCCAAATCTATAAGAGAGCTTTTGTGGGGCAGGGACATAAAAGATGTGGTTTCCTTTGAGGAGCTTAATCTGTGGTATTTTAAAAAGACACCCAGGCAGGTAATTAATAGCTTTGAAAGATTGGCTGATGAGATGAACAGGTGCTTTTCCTGTGGTTACTGCAATGTGTGTGGCAACTGTTGGATATTCTGTCCAGATCTTGCCATCTCTTTAGAGGAAAAACCTGTTTTGGATCCTGATCACTGTAAGGGCTGTGGCATATGCGCCTTTGAGTGCCCCCGTGCCGTTATATCCATGAAGCCGAAATTTTAAGATTCTTTCACCCTTTTAACCAATTCCTCAAGTATAAAGAGTGCTTCCATAGGGGTGAGTTTTTCTGGATTTATCCTTTTGAGCTCTAAAAGTACCGGATGCTCAGAAAGGGGAAGGCTGGTTCTTTCACTTTTGCTTTCAAGCTTTTGCAGTATCTCTTTTGCCCTTTTGATGACCTCTTTAGGAAGACCGGCTATCTCAGCCACATAAATTCCGTAACTTCTGTTGGTTCTTCCTGGTTTAACTTTATGTGTAAATATTATCCTGTCCTTCCACTCTTTAACTTCCACATGATAGTTTTTAATCTCAGGGTATATATCAGCAAGCTGTGTCAATTCATGGTAATGGGTGGCGAACAGTGTCTTGGCTTTAATTTTTTCTCTTATGTATTCCACACATCCCCAGGCTATAGAAAGACCATCATATGTACTTGTTCCCCTTCCTATCTCATCCAGTATTATCAAAGAATTTCCTGTGGAGTTTGAAAGGATGCTTGCGGTTTCCATCATCTCCACCATGAAGGTGGACTGCCCTTCTGCAAGGTTGTCAGCTGTTCCAATTCTCGTCATGATTCTATCCACAGGGGAGATCATGGCCATTTTTGCAGGAACAAAACTTCCCATCTGAGCAAGCAGAACTATAAGGGCTACCTGCCTTATATAAGTGGACTTACCGCTCATATTGGGTCCAGTTATTATATGAATGGGATTTTTCTCAGTAAGCACAGTATCGTTAGGGACAAAACTTTCCTGAAGTATGCTTTCCAGAACCGGATGTTTACCAGATTTTATAAGAATTCTTCCATCTTCGGTGATTTTGGGCATGGTAAGTCTTTTTTCCTCTGCCAGTGTTGCAAAGGAGTTTATCATATCAATAAAGCCTATAATTTCTGCATCTTTATGAATAGCTTCTGTCTCAAGAAGTACAGCTTTTCTTATCTCTTCCATAATCTCTTTTTCCATCTCTGCAATCTTCTCTTCAGCGCTTAAAATCTTTTCCTCCATATTTTTAAGCTCTTCTGTTATGAATCTTTCTCCTCCTACCAGGGTCTGTTTTCTGATATAGTGGGAAGGAACATTTTTGAGGTGGGTTTTTGTCACCTCTATATAATAGCCAAACACCTTGTTATAACCTACCTTTAGGGAGGGAATACCCGTTTTTTTCCGCTGCTCTTCTTCATATTTTTTTAGCCATTCGCTGGAGTTCTCTTTTATATCTTTGAGTTTATCTAATTCAGGGTTGTATCCCCTTTTTATAATGTTCCCTTCAAAGGGTTCATCTGAAATTGCTCTCTCTA
>JALVKL010000155.1 GCA_027033775.1 bacterium
ATCTTTACTTAAGACCCGGTTTAGAGATTATAAAAGATGCTGGGGGACTTCACAAATTTATTTCTTGGAACAGACTGATTTTAACAGATAGTGGGGGATTTCAGATTTACAGCCTTTCTCCTTTAAGAAAAATTATGGATGAAGGAGTAGAATTTAGATCCCACATTGATGGTTCCCTTCATTTTTTCACTCCAGAGTTTGTAATTGAGATACAGGAAATTTTTGGATCGGATTTTATAATGCCTCTTGATTGGTGTATAGAGTATCCTGCAACATACGAGGATACAAAAAGGGCTGTGAAAATAACCTTAGACTGGGCTTTAAGAAGTAAAAAGTTTAAAAAAAGCAAAAAGGGTGTGATTTTTGGCATAGTTCAGGGGGGCGTGTATAAAGATTTAAGAAGGGAGTGTGTTCAAGCTCTTATTGATATAGGCTTTGATGGATACGCCATAGGGGGGCTTTCTGTGGGGGAGCCTAAACTTTTGATGTGGGAAATGGCCTCTTTCACAGCCAATCTTCTTCCTGAAGATAAACCAAGGTATATAATGGGAGTGGGAAAGCCTGAAGATATTGTCTATTGCGTTTCTGCAGGTATAGACATGTTTGATTGTGTCATTCCCACAAGATGCGCCAGAAATGGTTTGCTATTTACCTCATGCGGAAAACTGAGGATAAAAAATAAACGATTTGAAAACGATTTTCTTCCACCTGATCCTAATTGTGATTGTTACACCTGTAGGAATTTTAGCAGAGCTTATATAAGACATCTTTTTGTTAATGATGAAACTCTTGCCCTAAGGCTTAATACCATTCACAATGTTCACTTCTACATGAGGCTTATAGATAAGATAAAGGAAAAGATAGTTTCTGGTGAGTTTGCAAGCTGGTCTAAAAATTTTGTGAGCCTGTATCCTGATCTTGACTGTGGTGATTTCTGTTCCATTTGGGAGGTTTAATGGATTTAAATAGGGTAAAGGAAAAACTGGAATATTTCGTTTTGTTTTTCTTATCCTTAAATCTAATGCTTATATCTTGGTCACCTATTAAAGTTTTCACTGGCCTTATGACTTTAATTTTTTTAATTTATCTATTTTTTTGCCTTTTTGTTTCTATTAAAAATAGTAGTTTTTCTTTTAAAGAAATTAATTTTATAGATTTTGGTATTCTTGTTTTTGTAGTAGGGATTATCATAAGCTGTATATTTTCTATAAATCCAAGAGAAAGTTTTTCATACTTTGAAAAACTGATTTTTAAACCTGCAATATTGTATGCTGTAATAAGGATTGCTGTTGTTAATGAGAAGAGGTTTTTTCTCTTATTCTTTTCTCTTATCGCTTCTTATTTTGCGGTATTTCTTCTATCTTTATTCCGTTTGATAAAGATAATCTTTCACAAAAGATGGCTTTTTAGATTTGCTGGAATATTTAAGACACCTACAAAATTTGGAAAATTTATTGATCTATCAATGTTTCCATCTGTTTCCATTCTTTTATACGAAAGAAATGTCTTGCTGATAATTATATATTTTCTGTTTTCTTTTCTATCGGTAATTTTTCTTATTCTCTCTGGTACTAGAGGATCTTGGATTTCCTTCTTTTTAGTTTTCATTTTTTTTACCATTTGGCTTACTAAATCTGGCAGTTTGATTAAAAGATGGCTTTCTTTCTGGATACTGTTGGTGGTGTTAGTCTCTTTGTCAGGATTGGCGGTTGGAAACACTGGTTATTTAAAGGGAAGGCTGATTTCTTTAATTAAATTGAAAAAATCTTTGAAAAGTGAAGTATCGTTGCAGCTTCGTTTAAAGTTTTACAAGACTGCATGGGCTTTGTTTAAAGAGCGTCCTTTAACAGGTTGGGGTTTTGGCAGAAAGATCCCCAAACTTGTGAAGAGGCGTCTAGGGGAGAATTGGTTTAAGAAGCGGAAACTGAAGCCTTTTAGATATCATGCTCATAATACTTTTCTTGAAATCATGTTTGAATGTGGTGTTATTGGACTGATGTGCTATTTGGTATTTATGCTTTCGGTTTTCCTTTATGCTGTAAAATATATAAACATCAAAGCTGCTATCGGATTGATTAAAGCATGTCTCTTTATATCTGTCCTATCTTTGTGGATTCATTCGCTGGTTACCTATTATATACAGGTTCCAATAATCTATATGTTTTTTGTTCATCTTGCTTTTCTAGGGTGTGAGTGTGCAGGAGAACAGAAAGATTAAAGTGATCTATATATATCCCAGTCTTCCGCTGGGTGGTGCTGAGAAAGGGCTTTTGGACATGCTGGATTTGTTACGATCGCGGCTAACAATAAAAATTATCACCCTCTTTTCAAAAGGGGAATTGGCATCTCAATTTGAAAAAAAAGGTGTTTCTGTGGAAGAGGTGGGGATGAACAGTGGTGCATTATTTCCTTTAAAATTAATATCTTTAATAAAGCTTTTGAAAGACTCTAAACCGAATGTGGTTCACACTCATCTTGTGGTTTCCAATATAGTGGGTGTATTGGTGGCAAAGATTTTGGGTATACCTGTTATATCAACGGTCCACAATGTGAATCAATGGAGGAGCACTTTTAAGAGGTTTTTTGATAGATTACTTTATCCCCTCAGAGATTGTACCATAGTCGTTTCCCATGAGGTGGGCAAAGATTTAAAAAGAGTTGGTGTCTATATGGAAAAGGTAAAAATAATTCATAATGGTGTGCATGCTAAAGGATTCGTTTCAGATGGAAAATCTAATTCCAAGTTTATTATTGGATTTGTATCCCGTATTGTGCCAAGGAAGGGGCATAAGATCTTCTTTAAGTCTTTGTATAATTTAAATGAGATTTACAACAATTTGAGTGCGTGGATAGTAGGAGATGGTTTTTATATGGACGAGCTTGTCCGTTTTGTGAAGAATTTAAGATTAAATAATGTGGTGTTTATGGGGAAACGTTTAGATGTGGATAGAATATTTGCGAGGTGTGATGTTTCTTTGTTGCCTTCTAAAAGAGAGGGTTTACCTATAGCTGTTCTGGAGTCTCTTGCTGTCGGTGTTCCTGTAATAGTATCTAACATAGACGCTAATATGGAGGTAGTTGAGCACAGAAAGGTGGGATTGGTTATGGAGAAGAGGAACCATGAGCAATTGAGCAAATTACTCAGTTTATCCATTGATAATCCTGCCTTAAGGAGAAGACTTGGAAGGAATGCGGTGATAAAGATAAAGAGATTTTTCTCTATAGAAAGAATATCAGATGATCTATTAGCTCTATATTCTGAGCTAACCCACCAAGGTTAGCAATCTTTCTGTTATAGCCTTTTTCAATTTGTCAATGTTAATCTTTTCTTTAGCCGAAATGAGGAGCTTGCCTTCAGCTTCCAGCATCCTTCTTTCCACAGAAGAAAGAAGATCACATTTGTTATATACCAGCAGTTTTTCTTTTTCCTGCAAACCGAGCTCTCTTATTATTTCGTTTACCGCTTCTATCTCCTCTTCCATATTCTCACTTGTTACATCCA
>JALVKL010000156.1 GCA_027033775.1 bacterium
CAGGAGGATGTGGATTCTTTGAAGGACAAATTGAATTATGTTATTTCAAATTTTAAAAAAAGCAGGGTAAAGATAAAAAGCCACAATCCTTATCAAAGTTTGGTAGAAGCCTATTTCTCTAAAGGTGCTGAGGATTCTTGGAGGGTACTTTATAATGCCTTTAAAGAGGGTGCCATCTTTGATGAGTGGAGTGAGCATTTTAAATGGAGCCTATGGGAAAGGGTGTTTGAAAGAGAGGGTGTCTCTTTAGAGAAGCACAGTTATCCTCCAAAATTGGACATAATTCTTCCCTGGGAGATAGTTGATTCGGGCATTAGCAAAGAGTTTCTGCTTAGAGAAAGGAACTTGGCCTTTGAAGGAATCATGAGCGAAGACTGCAGGATAGGGTGTTTAGGCTGTGGTGTGTGCGGAAAAGGCATAATTACAGTCAATGCAGATTATAAACAGGAGTACAAATATAATTTGAAACTCCCCCTTTTCAAAAGGGAGGCTAAGTTTAAGGTTTTGGGGTACATAAAAAAGGTTTTCCCTATGAGTTTGGTTGGTCAAAACGATTTTGAGCTTTTCTTGCATCGGATGTTAAGAAGGGTGGCTATACCCATTGCATATTCAAGGGGATTTCATCCCAGACCTTTGTTCAGCTTTTCTGAAGCAGTTCCCTTAGGTGTTGATTGTGAACTTGAGCCTTTTGAATTAAGCTTGTATGAGAGGGTGGATCTTAGAAAATTCTTTGAGCTTAATGTTCTTTTTCCTCAAGGATTAAGGCTTCTAAGTGTTGAATATGTGGATAATAACTTTTCCATTGGAAAGGCGGATAAAGAGGTGTATTACAGAATAATTATTGATCCTCGGAAGATTCCCTTGATTCAGGGATGGACGGAAAAGCTGCCAGATTTTGTAAACTTTTATAAAATGAAGAACCTTTGGTGCTTGGAATTCTATAATTTTAAGCCGTTTAAAATACTTGAAAACATCCTTCTGGATCCAGAAAGAAAAAGGGAGGTTATCATCAAAAGATGGGCAAAAATAATAGAGGTTTAAAGGGGGAAGATTATGAAGAGATTATGGATTTTCCTTTCAATTGTTCTAATTTTTACCGCTGTTCAGGCAAAGGACAAATGTATTTGCCTTCCAGATTTCAGCTTGGTGGCAGAGAGGGTTAATCCCTCTGTGGTGAATGTATTCACCACAAGGATTGTGAGGTTGCCACAAAACGATGTGTTCAGTTTCTTCTTTAGCCAGCTTTATGGCAGAAGACCTCCCAAAGAGTTGAAAAAAAGAAGCTTAGGTTCAGGTTTTATCCTTGATAAAAAAGGTTTTATAGCCACCAACTATCATGTGGTAAAGGCTGCCTCAGAGATTAAAGTCAAGCTTTATAATGGCTCTGTTTATGAAGCTCAAGTAATTGGTTATGATCCAGGAACGGATCTTGCCCTTTTAAAGATAAACGCTCCAAAATCTCAGTTAAAACCAGCCGTTTTAGGGGATTCCGATAAACTCAAAATAGGGGAGTGGGTCCTTGCCATAGGCAATCCCTTTGGGTTGAGTTATACAGTTACCGCTGGGATTGTCTCTGCCAAGGGCAGAATATTAGGCGAGAAAGCATACGATCAGTTCATTCAGACCGATGCGTCAATCAATCCAGGCAATAGTGGAGGCCCTTTGGTGAACATTAAAGGGGAAGTGGTGGGCATAAATACTGCCATAATAGCAAAGGCTCAGGGCATAGGTTTTGCCATACCTATAAATATGGCCAAGAATGTCTTTTCCCAGCTTATAAAGACAGGAAAGGTTGTGAGAGGATGGTTTGGAGTAGAGGCTATTAACTTAACCTCTAATCTTGCAAAGAAACTGGGGATTTCTGAGCCCAAGGGAGCTTATGTAACTTCTGTGGTTAAGGGCAGTCCTGCTGAAAAAGCTGGAATTAAAAGGGGAGATGTAATAATTCGCTTTAACGGCAAGGAGGTTAAGAAAACCAGCGATCTTCCTCTGTGGGTGGCAGAGACAGCACCTGGCACAAAGGTTCCTGTGGAGATAATAAGAAACGGCAAGGTTATAAAAGTGTATGTGGTTCTTGAAGAGTTAAAAGAGCTGGGAGTATCTGAAAGAACCAAAAGAATTCTTTCCATTTTGGGCATAAAATTGGATAAAAAGGATGGAAAATTTGTCATATCACAAGTTGCTCCCAGAAGTCCTGCTTTTGAATCTGGAATCCAAAAGCAAGATATCATTTTAGAGATAAACAGAGTCAAAATAAAGGATGCTTCCTCTATAGACAGGGCCTTCAGTAGGGTGAGACCAGGGGGATTTGTATTGTTTAAGGTGTTGAGGAATAGAAGAAAGCTGTATATAGCTGTTCAGGCTCCTATTAGATAATGGTGTAGGCGTCTGATTTTAGGAATTCTTTTAGGAATTTGTTATGTAAGGCATGTCCGCTTTTATAAGCTTTTATTTTTCCTATAAACCTGTATCCCGATAGGGCGATATCACCTATAAGGTCTAAGATTTTATGTCTTACAGGTTCATCTTCAAATCGGGGAGGTTTATTTATTATACCGTCTTTTCCTATAACAACCACTATTCTGTTATTGCCTCCTCTGCCCAATCCACTCTTTAAAAGATGCGCTATCTCTTCGTAAAAGCAGTAAGTTCTGGCGGGTGCTATTTCCTTTTTATACACATCCTCACTGAAGGTGAACCTTTTTTCCTGCTTTTTCAGATATGGGTGATCATAGCTTATGATACACTCTATCTCAGTTGTTTCTGAGGGGAAGACCTCTATAAAACTTCCTTTTTCTCCTGTTACTTTAAAATATTTTGTCACTTTAATTATTTTAGCTGGATAATCTAAGCTTTCAGTTCCGACTTCTTCTATTGCGTCCACAAAGCTTTTAGCACTGCCATCTAAGGCAGGAACCTCTTCCCCTTTAATTTCGATTATAGCATCGGTTATCCCTATCCCATAGAGGGCAGAAAGTAGATGCTCAACCGTTCTTATACTTTGCCCATTAATTCCTAAAACTGTGGCGAATCTCACATCCACCACATTGTCAATATGTGCTTTTATAGTTTCTTTTCCCTTTCTGAAGATAATAGCTCCTCCGTCATTTATGGCAGGATGCATTATAAGATACGATAATTTACCAGTATGGATACCAAATCCTTCTAATTCTACTCTTCTTTTTAGAGTTTTCCTCTTCATCCTTCTAAAGAGAAGGTTAAAGGATATGTTGTGCTTTAGTCAATGTGAAATAAATACCACAAACAATTCATAACTGTATATTATTTGACACACTTGCAGTTAATCTATTTTATTTATACTTCCTTGAGCATGAGAATAGGAATTGTTCAGGTGGAAAGGCTTAATGATAGAAATCTTCTCTTTGAACGGGGGATAAATTTTTTAAAGGAGGCAACAGATAAAAAATGTGATTTTGTCGCATTGCCAGAAATGTGGCTTACAGGTTTTAATGTTGACAAAGAAAGCGTTGAGATTTCTCAAAAATTTTTAAATTATACCCTTAATTTCTCTAAGGGCAAGGATGTTGTTTTCATACCAGGCACCTTTCCCGAAAGGGAAAATAACATTACTTATAACACAGCCTTTGTCATTTATGATGGTAGAATAGTTGCTAAAAGGAGAAAGCGCTTTCTCTTTGCTCTCATGAAAGAACCAGAAATCTTTTCTTCGGGAGAGCCACCAAAAATAATAGAGCTAAAAAAGGTCAGATTTGGCATAGCCATATGTTATGAGTTGAGGTTTCCTGAGGTATTTAAAAAATTATCCCTTGAGAAGGCCCATCTTATCGTTGTTCCTGCTCAGTGGCCTCATGACAGAATTTCTCATTGGAGGACCCTTTTAAAGGCAAGGGCCATTGAGAATCAATGTTTTGTAGCAGGAATAAACGTGGTGGGAAAAACTTCTAAACTATTCTTTTCAGGTTTTTCCAGTGTTATTCATCCTTTAGGAGATCCTATGGTTGAGGTTTCAAGATCAGAGGGTCTTTTTGTTGTTGATATAGACTTTAAGGATGTTATAGAGTATCGTAAAAATATTCCTGTGTTGGACGATTCTATAAAATATGCATTTTAATGTTATGGAGAGTAAAAGATGGGACTCTTAGAGAGGTTCCTGAAAAGGGATAAGGTAAATATAGGTATTGACATAGGTTCTCACTCTTTGAAGGTTGCTGTGATAGAAGAACAACCCAATGAGGAGCTTATATTAAAGGAAGCCCTCTATTTTCCTGTGCTTTCAGAATCATCAGAAGAATTGGGAGATGAAGAATTTATTATAAATGCTTTAAAAAGCGTAAAAGGCGCAGTTCCCAAAGGCAAATTTATGGCTGTTTTGCCCAGTAATGCCTCTTTAGTCACCACTTTCCCCCTTCCCCCTGAGGTGTCCGAGGAGAATGTGGAATACATTCTTATAGAAGAGATAGCTAAAAAGATCCCCGTTTCTATAGCCGAGGTCAATTTTGATTATTTTATGGTGGAAAAGGATGAAAAAAGATTTATAACTGCTGTTATTGGTAAAAAAGAGACTATAAGAAAGCTTATCTCCATTCACGAAAAGGCAGGTATAACCCTTGAATCTGTGACTAGCGCATATACGGCTTTATCCAATATATTCTTTGTCAACTACCCCGATTTTGGCAGTGAGTTCATCTTCTTAGTGGATGTGGGATACAGTGTTTCCACATTTTGCTTTTTGAGCGGCAGTTTGATGCTACATGGGAGAAGCTCAAACATGGGTTCTAAAAGGATAGAAGACTATATCTCCTGTGCCTTGAATATAGAACCCCAGCAGGTTAAAGAGCTTATTGAGAAGAATGAAGTGGATGAGCAGGTTATGGAGGAGGCGGTTAGGGGCTTTGTTCAGACTTTAGCGGAAGAGATAGAGGCTTATAGCATATTCTGTGAGCAACAGTATGGCGTTAAAAAGGGGGAGACGGTTAAGCTTTATGTTTCAGGTGGGGTTGTTGAATTACCCAAATTTGTGCCCCTTCTTTCCTCTACGTTACCAGAAAACTTTAAGGCTATTCAGCTTGATCCTTTCAGGAATATCAGAATCTCCCCAGAAATCACCTCACGTATTTCTGATCTTAAAAGCATATTCGCCATAGCTATGGGTGTTGCTGTATCATAGCTATGGAAGGTCTTATTGCCTTTTCCCCTCAAGGGATGTTGGGATATGGATATCCCCTTTCATCTTTTGAAAGGGCTGTCTCTTTTCCTCTTGATTTTATAGGGGTTGATGCTGGATCAACAGATGCAGGCCCTTACAGATTAGGTTCTGGAAAGCCTACAGTCTCTGAAATAGCGGTTAAAAGGGACCTCACCCCTATGCTGAGGGTTGCTTTGAACAGGAAAATTCCTTTAATCATTGGCTCTGCTGGAGGTGCGGGAACAAGATATCATGTGGATTGGGTTAAGAAAATAATATTTGAAATAGCCAAAGAGGAGGGGTTTTCTTTAAGGTTGGCTGTTATATACTCCGATGTTGATAAAGAATGGCTTAAGAAAAGATTGAGTGAAGGCAAAACAAAACCTTTGGGACCTGTTTCTGATCTGACTTACCGTGAAATTGACAGTGCTTGTAATATAGTGGCTGTTATGGGTGTTAATCCTTATATAAAAGCCTTTGATAAGAATGTGGATGTTGTGCTTTGTGGCAGATCTAACGATCCTGCCATATTTGCATCTTATGCTGTATATAAGGGTTTTGATTATGGCCTTTCCTTTCATTTAGGAAAGATTCTGGAGTGTGGAGCTATAGCCTCTGTTCCCGGAACAGCTTCAGATGGTATGATAGGCATTTTAAAGGCTAAAAGCTTCATAGTAGAGCCTGCAAGCATTAACAGAAGATGCACAAAACTTTCAGTGGCGGCCCATTCCCTTTACGAGAAATCTCATCCCTATCTTATTCCTTTCCCAGAAGGGGTGCTGGATCTTAAAAACTCTTCTTTTAAGGAGCTGGACGAAAGAAGGGTGAAAGTTGCAGGCTCTGAGTTTCATCTGTCCCAAGAACGGTGGATAAAGTTGGAAGGAGCCAAGTTGTGTGGATACAGAACCGTAGCAATATGTGTGATTAAAGATCCTTTAATGATAGAGGCTAAAAAAGAATGGAACTCTGCCACTGTTGAGGCGGCTAAGGATTATTTCGGTGAAGATTTTACTGTAAGATTTAAGACCTTTTGCTCTAAAGAACTCACTTTAGTAATAGATGTGATTGCTGACTCTCAGGAAAAATCTAAGGCTATTTGTTCCTGGATAAGATCCTATTTGATGCATTGCCACTATAAGGGTAGGAAATCCACTTCTGGCAATTTGGCTTTGCCCTTTTCCCCTTCAGAAATACCCATGGGTGAGTTTTACCAGTTTAATATACACCATCTTGTTGAGGATGATGGCTCTTTGTTCCATTTAGAGATAGAACGCTATTCGTAAACCTTTTCTTCTTCAGCTTCTGCTTCAGGAGCGTCCTTTTCTATGTCTCTTCCTTCTATCTTTCTTTGGAGAAACTCTTTATAAAATTCGTGCTGAATGATAAGTCTCATAATCTCGTTTGTTCCTGTCCAGATGGTGATGAGCCTTACATCCCTCAGCATCTTTTCTATAGGATAAACATTTGTGTATCCTATACCCCCCAATATCTGCATGGCGTGATTCACCACACGCCAAGCCATTTCTGTGGCAAAGGTCTTGCTTTCTGAGACAAGCCTTCTCAACTTTCCAGGCTCTTCTCCTTCGTCTATGGCACATGCAGTTTGATAAACTAAAGCTCTGGCAGCATCAAGCTCTATTAGGCTGTCTGCTATCTTAAAGGATACGGCTTGAAATTTTCTTATCTTTTGTCCAAAGGCTTTCCTTTTGTCAGAGTATCTTGCGGCAACTTCTAATGCTGCTTTAGCCATTCCCAAAGCGCCAGCTGCAGATGTCATCCTTTCAGGTATCATCATTTGATAGAATACATCTGCTCCCTTATTTATCCCCTTTTCCCCTCCCAATACATTCTCAATGGGCACCTTAACATTATTGAAATATATTCTACCAGTCCCACCTCCTCTTGTTCCCATTAGACCATATATATATTTGACTTCCACTTCTGGGCATCTATCCACCAAAAATGCTGTCATGGATTTATGGGATTCTGCTTCTGCTGTTTTGGCATATACAAGAAAAAAGTCAGCTCCCTCTGCTCCCACAATAAATCTCTTGTAGCCCTTCAGGATAAAATAATTTCCTTCTCTTCTTGCTGTTGTTGTGGCTCCGAAAAAGTCCGATCCCCCTCTTGGTTCTGTGAGTGCTTCTGCTGCCTTAAGCTTTCCTTCTATCATGGGAGCCAGATATTTTTCCTTTTGCTCCTCTGTGCCAAATTTATCTATGGCTTCCCCTACAATGGAGACAAGAGAATACAAACAGGCAAGGGATGTGCCCAATACACCAATTTCTTCTAAAGCTACCACTTCCTCTTTCCAGCCAAGATCCCTTCCTCCATATTCTTTAGGAAATCTCAATCCAAGTAGATTCCTTTTACCTGCTTCTTCTAAAAAGTTTGCGGGATACCTTATTCTGTCCGCGTCCATATCTATTATCAATTCTCTGGGAACCCATTTTACAAATTCTATGGTTTCCTCTCTAATTCTCTTTTGTGTCTCAGACAACAATTTATGGGACAGCATCTTTATTCTCCTTTCTCTTTCTGTTTCAGTTGTTCCTGTTCCTTTAGAACCCTTCTTAAAACTTTTCCTATGGCAGATTTGGGTAGTTCCTCTACAAATTCCACTATTTTAGGCACCTTATACGATGCAAGATTTTTCTTACAGAATTCTATTATCTCCTCAACTGTGGCTTCACATCCAGGTTTCAATACCACAAAGGCTTTTACCACTTCACCTTTGTATTTATCCGGAACACCTATTACAGCTGCTTCTGAGATTTTAGGATGCTGGTATAAAACCTCTTCCACATCTCTGGGATATATATTGTATCCCCCTGATATAATCATATCTTTTTTTCTATCCACGATATAGAAGAATCCTTCCTCGTCCATCTTCGCTATATCTCCTGTATGTAGCCATCCTTCTTCGTCAAGGGCTATTTTTGTTTCATCTGGTCTGTTCCAGTATCCTTTCATAACCTGAGGCCCTTTTACACAGAGTTCTCCTGTTTCTCCCACCGGAACCTCTTTTCCTGTGTTTACATCCACAACTTTTGCCAAGGTATCAGGAAGAGGAAGCCCTATGCTGCCCTTTTTAGGTTTTCCATATACAGGATTTGCATGTGTTACAGGGGACGATTCGGAAAGACCGTATCCCTCTCGCAATATACCCCCTGTGAGCTTCTCAAATTCTTCAGCTACCTCAACGGGAAGGGGAGCTCCTCCAGAAAGGCAGAATTTTACAGATGACAGGTCAACTTTGTGTTCTGAGGCATATCTATTAATAGCTACATAGATGGTAGGCACTCCTGGAAGGAGGGTCACTTTATACTTTTCTACAAGCTTCACCACCCTTTCAATCTCAAATCTTGGCTCTAAGACCAGTTGAGAGGCAAGGTATATTCCCACGTTCATTCCCACAGTCATTCCATATACGTGAAAGAAGGGAAGAACACAGAGAACCACTTCCCTCCCAGGTTCAAGTTTATAAGCCCATTTGACCACCTGTATAGTGTTGCAGACAAGGTTCTTGTGTGTGAGCATGGCGGCTTTAGCCAGCCCCGTTGTTCCCCCTGTATACTGGAATACCGCTATATCTTCTGAAGGGTCTATTTCCACATGTTCAGGGGATTTCTTTGAATTACAAAGTTTATTGAAATCACGTATATCTGATCCCTTTGGAAAGACCGGTTTTGGGGTTTTTCTGGCCTTTATCGGAAACAGAATATTTAATGGAAAAGGCAGAAACTCTTTCATCTTGGCAATTATAAGGGTCTTTATCTTTCCCTTTTTTATCAAGCTGGAAAATTTATACGCTAAAAGATCCAGAGTTATAGCGATTTCTGCATTGCTATCATCTATTAGCAGTTCCAATTCTCTTTCTGTGTACAGAGGATTTAGCTGGACGACAATAGCTCCTATTTTTGCAATGGCAAAATAGGATATGGGATAGGCTGGACAGTTTGGTAAAAATAGAGCAACTCTGTCTTTCTTCTTTACCCCCATCTCCTGAAGGGAAGCGGCAAAAGCGAGAGTTTTTTCGTAAAGTTCTTTATAGGTCATCTTTTTGTTGTAAAAGATAATAGCTGTATTTTCTTTAAATTCTTCATAAGCTTTTTCCAGTATCCAAAATAGCGGTTTTTCAGGGTATTCAAGATTAGGGGGTATCTCCGGAGGATACAGCTTCAGCCAAGGTCTGGAAAGATAAGGACTCTCTTTTTGCATAACCCATCCTCCCTCACGGTTTGAGATCTTTTACACTGAAGCCATTGTTGATTTTTACATTCTCACATACAAGTTTATAGACAACCTCTTTAGGAGAGTATCTTTCCCATTTAACAGGAAATCCTGAAGTATCAAAATAGAGCTTTTCTCTTACAATTTCCTGAAAGATTGGAACATCTGATTCCAGCTCCACTACTGTGAAGCCATTTTCTTTGTATACTTTACAATGTTTGCCCATATCCAAATATGTTTTGGCGATCTTCAGTATATATCCGAAGGAAGTTTCATACACCTTTACCCCTCTTATGGAGGTCACCTTCTTGTGGGAGGGATCAAAGGTTTTGCATATGGTGAAAAAGATTTTTTTACATCCTCTTACCTTGTTTTTCTGAGGATCATAAAAGACCTTTGCTCCTTTGCTTTTTCCTTTTAAGACCTTCATATAAACGTAGTTGGGTTTCAGAAATTTGTATTGGTAAATTCTTTCATCCACCTTTTCATCTTTTTTATTGTAGGTATACATCTGACAGCTGTAATCTTGT
>JALVKL010000157.1 GCA_027033775.1 bacterium
TTATACTTGCCTTTCCTGTAATAGCCTATCAGATGTGGAAATTTGTTGCTCCAGGTCTTTACCCTAAGGAAAAGAAGATTGCTTTGGGTTTGCTGTTCACCTCTGTCTTTCTCTTTGCAGGGGGAGTCTCTTTCTCCTATTTTTTTATTATTCCCCTTGCCTTTAAATTTCTGTTAAAATTTGGATATAACTGGTTTGAACCCCTTTTTACCGCAGGTAAGTATTTCTCTTTTATATTCAAGTTGATGATAGCCTTTGGTTTAGTCTTCCAAACACCCATTGTGATTCTCTTTTTAACCGTTACTGGAACCGTGGATGTGGATTCCTTAACAAAGTATAGAAGGCACATATGGGTAGCCAGCTTTGTTTTAGGAGCTGTTCTCACTCCTCCTGATGTCTTATCCCAGGTTATGATGTCTCTTCCTTTAATATTTCTCTTTGAGGTGAGCCTCTTTCTCGGTAAAATCTTCTCTGCCAAAAGGGAAGTTCAGGACTCTACATGATGCTCTTCTGTCTTTTCAACTAACTCTTTATCTTCTGTTTCCTCTTTTATAGCGCTTTTTACTTCAGTTATAGGTTCTTCGACCTCTCTGGCTGCCTTTCTGAATTCCTTCAGTGCCTGTCCCATACCCCTTGCAAACTCTGGAAGTTTTTTGGCTCCAAAGAGTATCATTACTATCACAAATATCAGAAGCAGTTCAGAAAATCCTATTCCTCCCATCTTTTCTCTCCTTTTTATAGCTTTATATTTTAAATATCACTCTTTCCACTTAAAGGAAAGGGCTGTTTTAGGACAGGAGTCTACACATTCTCCACAGTTCCAGCAATATACAGAAGAATTTTTATACTCACTGGGTTTAAGGTCCATGGGGCACGCTCTGTCACAAATCTTACAGTTTACACATTTTCCTTCGTCCTTTGTTATTCTCAATCTTCTTTTTGAGCCTAAAAAGGCTAAAAGTGCACCTAAGGGGCAAAAGTATCTACAGAAAAATCTTCTGGTGAAAAGATGAAGTAATAAAACGAATATTACAACCACTCCTTCTATGGCAAGTCTTCTAAAAAAAACAGCCATCATTATTTCCCTTCCCACAAGCCCAGGTGGAGAAAGAAAGACAAATATGGGTGCTGCAATGGTCATGGAGATGAGAATCTCACCTATAAGAGAAAACCAAAGCACCCATTTGGGAAGGCAAAATTTATCATAGAGTCGCTTTTGCTTCTTAAACAGTTTATATACTCTATCTATGATTTCCGACAAAAAACTTATAGGACATATCCAACTGCAGAACACTCTCCCCAAAAAGATCGCCACCATAATGGGTATAGCCATTCCTATTATTAGTGGCAGATATAAGGTCTTTGAAACAAGAATGGCTTCTAACCCTTCTAAAGGAGAGACAAACCAAAGCTTCCCAATACCCAGTGATTGGTACCACCCTTGGACAAAATTGAAGCGAAAAAAGTAGTTTAAAAAAGGGTTTATAAATATTATAAGAAAGGCGCATGTTAATACCGTGAATCTTATCTTTGAGTATTTGGTTTTCATCTCCATTTTACCCTAACAAAGGAGTATATAGGCTCAACATTTATAGCCTTAGGATTTAAAGGGCATGCGTGAACACATAGACCACAACCTGTGCATTTATCGTCTATAACCACAGGCTTTAGCCTTTCAAGCTTAATGGCTATGTCCTTAAAGGGGCAGGCGTTATAACAGCTTCTACAGAGTGCTGTTTCTAACCAGCTCACACAGTATCTTTTGTTCACCACGGCAAGCCCCATTCTTGTTTCTTCCTGTTTAATTTTTATGAGGGTTCCCGTGGGGCATACCTCAACACATTTCATGCAGAGATAACAGGGTATCTTCTCTACAAAGATTAAAGGAGTGCCTGCCCATACTCCCCATCTTGCATCAAGCATATATATGGATTTGTAAGGACAAACCTCTGCACACCTACCGCATCTTATACATTTGCCTGCAAATATTTCTTCGGGAACAGCTCCAGGTGGTCGTAATCTGTTGGTTTTCACTGGTGATTTGAAAATGGAAGGTTTTGCTGGTTTAGCTTTTAAAAGTAAGAAGGATCCAGCTATAGCAGTTTGCAGAAATCTTCTTCTTTCATATCCTTCTTTTTCTGAAGATGTTTCTTGGTTTGATTTCTCCTTTTTCAATTTTGTCTACCTCATCTTCAAAGTGAAGATACGAAAGTCCTATTGAAAGTATGTCTTGCCAACCTTTAATCTCATCGATGAGTTTTTCCATCTCTTCTGAAGTTTCAGACTCTATCACTGCAATAATATTTCCCCTTTCATCGGATCCATAAACCTCTATTTCAGGTATTTCTTTGAGTTTTTCAATGATCTTTTCTCTCTTATCGGGGATGGCTGAAATGACAAATCCTCCTATAGGCATTGGTATCTCCTTGTAAGGAGAGGGGAAAATCTCCCCTCTCCTTGATATTATATAGCCTTACTCATGCCAACAACGAAAGGCTTTATGGGAACAGGACCCGATATTCTTCTTATACGGCAGGCACATATCTTGTATTCTGGCTCTTTTGATCCAGGATCAAAAGCATCCTTTGTGATTCTGTTCGCCATTCTGCTTTCTGCCATATCGTGCCAGTAGATAAACACCATCCCTTCCATGGGTCCTTCTACCACTTTTGCAGGAAGGACAAGCTTTCCTCTTCTGGTCTCCACCTCTACCATATCGTTGGGCTTAATTCCCATTCTTTTTGCATCCCTTGGGTTTATCTCTACATAAGCATAGGGATTGGCTCTAAGAAGTTCTACAATTCTGCCTGTCATACTGGTTGTATGCCACTGATCTATCACCCTTCCTGTGGAAAGATAGAAGGGATACTGGGCATCTGGTTCTTCAGCTGCTCCTTTATAAGGCCTGAGCCATATATAAGGTTTTTTATCTTTATGGGCTGGACCATAGAACTGGAAGGGCTTCTCGTCTTTAGCGTATTTATCAGCCAAAGGATCTATTCCTCTCACAAACTTCTTGTAAGTTCCTCCCTTCATGGCAATTTCTACTGTGGGAGCTGGCCATTGAACCCCATCGGGTCTTTTCATAAGAACTTCGTAAGTTGCTCCAGAAAGATCGTTGTCCCTTCCTTTGGTAAGTTTTTGAGTATACTCTGTCCATATTGCTTTAGGAAGTTCAAATCCAGGTTCAAGCCCTATGAAAGGCTCTACCAATTTCTTAATAACAGGGTCTTTGAGATACTTGGCTAACCGTAATGCCCACTCTCTCACAATCCACACTTCTGGTTTTGCTTCTCCCGGAGGATCAATGGCTTTGAGTGTGAGCTGGGATCTTCTCTCTGTACATCCGTATACCCCGGTCTTTTCAAAGTGAAAGGCTGTGGGAAGCACAAGATTTGCAAGCTCTGTGGTCTTGGTGGGGAATATATCTGTTACAACTAAAAATAGATCTTCTCTCTTAAGCCCTTTTCTATAAAGGTCGCAATTGGGCAGACTTTGAGCAGGACTTGTGCAGTTTACCCAAAGTGCCTTTATCTTTCCTTCATTTACTGCTCTAAACATGGCAACCGTATGGTATCCAGGTTTCGGAGGTATTCTTCCTTCAGGAACTCCCCATAGTCTTTCCACCTCGTGACGCAATTTGGCTATCTTTACCGGTCTGTGTCCAGGTAGAATATGACACAACCCTCCACCTTCTCTAACACCACCACAAGCATTGGGTTGTCCTGTAAGAGAGAAACTGTCTGCCCCTGGTTTACAGAGCTGACCTGTGAGAAGATGGAGGTTGTGGACAAGATTGTTGGCCCATACTCCACGGGTTCTCTGATTCAGTCCCATGGTCCACATGGACATGGTGCCCTTTGATTTGGCAAACCATCTTGCCGCTTGCCTTATCTTTTCAGGGGTGACGTTGCCTCCACATATTCTGGTAGCCTTTTCAGGGGTATAATTTTCCAAGTGCCTCTTGTAATCTTCAAAGCTTACAGTTTTGCCCTTTCCTACCTTAAATACACAGTAATCTTTCAGGAAGCTTTCATCGTATAGCTTTTCGTTTATAATTACATAAGCCATGGCATTTAGTAGAGCAAGATCCGTTCCAGGTCTGAACTGTAGATGCATATCGGCTATTCTGGAGGTGGGTGATACTCTGGGATCTGCCACTATCACTTTCACTTCATCAGGATGGTCAAGCTTTCTCTTCATCACTCTTCTGAAGATAACAGGGTGTGCTTCTGCCATATTGCTGCCTATTATAAAGAAGCAGTAGGCTTTCTCTATGTCTTCATAAGCCCCAATGGGTTCATCTGCTCCAAAGGATGTGAGATATCCTCCAACAGCGCTTGCCATACACAGTCTGGGATTTCCTTCAACGTTATTGGTTCTCAAGCCTGCCCTGAAGATTTTTTGAAAGAGATATGTCTCTTCCGTTAGGGCCTGCCCAGAACCATAATAGGCCACAGAGTTGGGTCCGTACCTTTTCACAGCTTCAGCAAACTTTTTGGCTGCTATATCCAATGCTTCATCCCAAGATATCTCTTTGAAAGGTTGATCTTTCCTTTCCCTGTAAAGGGGTTTTTTGAGCCTGTCAGGATGTACCATAATCTTATAAAAGAGCATTCCCTTCATACACAGAAATCCAAAATTGGTTTTGGATTGCGGGATTCCCCTTAAGGCTACAGGTTTTCCATTTTTTAAACCCAACTCTACCCTACAACCTACACCGCAGAACCTACAAACTCCCTTTACCCATTTCTCAGCAATGGCAGCTTCCGCTTCATTTTTGCCCAATTTTATGGGAAGGTTCATTCCCACCATAGAGGCAGCACTTACCGCTGCCATTCTCTTTAAAAATTCTCTCCTGGAGAGTCCCATTTTTAACCTCCTTTTAAATTACTTGTGAACAGTAAAATAATGTTCAGGATGGCAGTCCCAACAGCTCCTTCCTTTCACAGTCTTTTCAACCTCCTTTGAATGGCAGGCCTCGCAGGTTTTTATCTGGGGTTCAACGTGGAAATCTTCAAAGGTACCATGGCACTGGAAACATTTAACATTTGCTATGCCATGTGTTGAGCTGAACCATTCTTTGTAGATTTCTGGGGTTACCTTCATGTGACATTGGCTACAGGCTATCAGCTTTTCTTGAGCTGAGAGTTCTGGGTGAGTTGCCATTTTTTTAGGGGCTTTCTTTGCGGTTTTCAACTGCTTTTGGGTGGACACACATCCTATTAGTATTAAGGTCAAGCCAACAAATAGTATAACCCATCTTTTCACAATCCACCCCCTTCAAAACATTGTTCATTATTAATGTTGTTAAATTTAAAGAGAAACTCAATAAGTTTATCTGTTAATTTAATAAACAACTGTGTTAAATTTATAAACATCCTTGATAGAAGTACATTTTTATATTTATTTTAAAACGAACAGGGGACTGATAATGTATTTAAGGCTTTCTCTAACTGACAGATGTAATATGAGATGTTTCTACTGCCATCCAAAAGATTATTCCAAACTTCCCAGATCTGAAATCTTAAGTTTTGAAGAGCTACTTTCTCTTGTTTCTATCTTTACAAAATTTGGTTTGAAAAAGCTCAGAATAACAGGGGGCGAACCCTTGTTAAGAAAGGATGTGGATAAGTTTTTGGAAAAACTGGGGGAATTTGACGTTGAATTGTGTCTGAGCACCAACGGCACTCTTTTAAAAAGATACGCTAAATTGATAAAGGATTCAGGTTTTGCCAGGGTTAATGTGAGCCTTGACAGTTTGGATAGATCAAAATTCTCTTTTATAACTGGAACGGATTGTATGGATAAGGTTTTAGAGGGCATCGAAGAGGCGTTAAAATGTGGACTTGAGGTAAAGATTAATACCGTTTTAATGAGAGGAATAAATGAGGACGAATTGATGGATTTTGCCAGTTTCTCTAAAAACTATGGGGTTAGGGTGAGATTTATAGAGTTTATGCCCTTTTTACATACTAAAGAAAGCTTTAAAAGGTATTTTGTCTCTTATATTGAGGCTATAAATAAAGTCAAAGAACGTTACGGTTATCGTATGGTTTTTGCTGGCGAAGAGGGACTGGCTTTGATTTACCGTATAGATGAGATGGATGTTGAGATAGGTTTTATAAGCCCTGTGACTCGCCCTTTTTGCAAGGATTGTGATAGATTGAGGCTCACTTCTGACGGAAGATTAAAGGCATGCCTTCACAGTGATGTGGAGGTGAATTTAAAGGAGGCTTTAAGAAAAGGCCTCAATCTGTCTGTAGAGGATTTAATTTTGAGGATATTAAAGGAGAAAAAATCTTGTGTAAGTCCTTCATGGACGGCAAAAGAGAGCATGTTGAGTATAGGGGGTTAAGCCAATATCTCTTTCTCCTCTATGTTATTTTTTAATTCCTTTAACAGACCTTCTAAAGCTTTGATTACTTCATCCCTATATCTTCCAGAAATGGCCACAACCATTATTTTATCACCCACTTTCAATCTTCCAGAGTTTATTTTAATCTCCACTTTTTCTATTCCTTTTTTTTGTTCATACTTTTCCCTTATCTTTTGAATAATCCCTTCATGGTAGTGAACTTCCATGGCCTTAACACTTTTTCCATTTTTGTTGGTTCCTCTCACTACACCAATGTGAATGAGTATCATACCAGTTTTCTGAGGATCTGAGGATGAAAGCATTTCTTCTGCAAGATTATTTAGATACTTCAGTGTTTCCCCCCTTTAGACATTTTGATGGCATGTTTCAGAAGAGGTGCTATAATTGAGAGTGTCTGAATAGCTCCTTTTTCACTTCCAGGTAGATTGATTAATAAAACCCCTTCTTTTATGAGTCCCACCTTTGCTCTGGATAAAAGGGCTCTCGGTGTATATTTGGCTCCCATTATTCTTGTGGCTTCTGAAAGCCCGGGTATCTCTTTTTCTATAATCTCCTTACTTGCTTCTGGGGTGACATCTCTTGGAGAAAGCCCCGTTCCCCCCACTACAAAAATTAGATCAGCTTTTTCCCGGAATTTTAAAACAGCATCTTTTATAACCTCTTTTTCGTCAGGTACCACTATTTTCTCTATAACCTGCGTTCCCAGTTCTTGGAGCAGGTTCTTCACAGCCTCTCCACTTTTATCCTTTGCTTTACCTGCTGATACAGAATCACTTGCCACAATTACCGCTGCTTTTAAGCCTTTTAGATCTTCATACCAATCGCTTTTACCACCTCCCTTTTCAACAAGCCTTATCTCTTCTATATGCATCTCTTCAGTGTAAGCTTTACACATATCGTATATGTTTATTAAAGCCACTGATACCGCAGTTATAGCCTCTATCTCATATCCTGTTCTTCCTATCCCTTTTACTGTTGCTTCCACCAAAATGCCATCATCTTCCAGATCCAAATTGATTTCTACACTGTCTATGGGAACAGGATGGCAGAGGGGAATCAATTGAGGCACATGTTTAGCTCCTATAATTCCAGCTATTTGGGATACTGAAAGCACATCTCCCTTTTTTATCTGTCTTTTTTCTATTTTCTTAACAATTTCTCGAGGAAGCCTTATTTTCCCTGTTGCCCTTGCGAATCTCAATGTTTCAAACTTTTCAGATACATCTATCATCTTTGTACTTTTCTGCAATTTTTAAATCCTCCTCAGTGTTGATATTTAAAAATATAATTTCCTCTTTTTTTACCTTCAGATCTTCATGGCTTAATATATTTACCTTTAGTTTATCAGAGGCCTCTTTGACAAACAATTTTAAAGAGAGGTCTTTCTTTTTTATTTTCCTTTCAAGCAAAAAGACACACTCATTTGTGTATACACCCAAAGTGGGAATAAGCCTTTTTTTAAATTTCACTATGGTAATATGGTAATTTTTTGATCTTTCCCACAGAACCTCAAAAAGGTGTGGTTCAATAAAGGGCATATCCACAGGAAAAAAGAGCACCCTTTTATAGTTTCGAAGCACAGAGTATATACCTGCCATGGGACCTTCACCTATCATGTCCTCTATCTCTACACAGAGGTTCAATCTTCTTTTACCGCAGGAGATGACTATGTTCTTGGAAAATAATTTAGCGTTTTCAACAGCTATGTCGATGAGCCTTTTATTGCACAACTTTATCAGGGCTTTATCTTTGCCTATGCGTTTTCCCTTTCCTCCTGCCAGTATGCAAATTACCCTTTCTTGACTTTCTTTATAGGTGTTCATAAACTCACTCTTTATGAGAAGGTGGTTTATAATTATCCTTCTTTTGATCCCCTTTCAAGCTTTATCTCAAGGCCTTTATGTTTTTTGTGCCATGGGAATGGCAGAGGTTGTAAGGGATATGGCCAAAGAGTTTGAGAGGCAAAAGGGGATCAATGTTTTTGTTAATGCCTCCTCTTCTGGGAAATTGGCAAGACAGATTGAATTAGGTGCTCGCTGTGATCTTTTTATATCTGCATCTTTCAGGTGGATGAACTATCTAAAAAACAAGGGCATACTGAAAAGCTATGTTCCATTGGCAAAAACTAAGCTTGTCATTGTTAGCTCAAAAAGGAAAAGATTTAACACTGCTAATGAGATTTGCAAGGCTGAGAGAGTGGCCATTGGGGATTATAGATTTGCCCCTTTTGGAGAGTATGCTCTTTCAGCTTTGAAAAATGTGGGGCTTTATGAGTGTATCAAAGATAAGATTGTGTTGGCTTCCCATGTTGCTCAAGCCGCTGTTTGGGTTTCCACGGGGGATGTTGATGCTGCCGTCATATACTTTTCTGATTATATGAAATTTAAGAATAATCTCAAACTTGTATGGATTTTCCCTGATAATTCCCACAAGGATATTATTTTTTTAGCCTCTTATTTTACAGGTTTGGGAAAGCAGTTTTTGAATTTTATGAGAACAAAACCTTACATCTTTAAAAGATGGGGATTTGAACTTGCTCATTGATAGAGAGGCTATTTTTGCTATTCTCCTTTCCCTTAAGGTTTCAATTATTGCCACTTTAATCGTTCTTCTTTTGGGAATACCTGTGGCTTACATTTTGGCCAAATCCAGCTTTAAATTTAAATCTTTGCTTAATGTTTTCGTTATGCTTCCCTTAGTTTTTTCCCCCACTATAACAGGCTACATATTGCTTGTTCTTCTTGGAAGATACGGTCCTATTGGTAGGATAATTTATGGAATATTTGGCAAAACTATACTCTTCACATGGTATGCCGCTGTGGTTGCTTCCAGTGTAGCTGCATTTCCCCTTTTTGTTAAAACAGTGGAAGGGATTTTCTTAAATGTAGATGAAGACCTATTTCATGTCTCCTATACCCTTGGCAGAGGCAAAATATACACTTTTTTAAAGGTATTAATTCCCCTCTCAAAACCCGGAATCATAGCTGGTACTGTTTTGGCTTTTGCCAGGGCTTTTGGAGAGTTTGGAGCAACCTTGATGATAGCGGGAAACATTCCCATGAAAACAGCCACCATTCCCATAGAGATATATAACGCTGTTTCCTCTGGTCAGTTTAAAAAAGCGAATCTGCTTGTTGTGGTATCTGCTGTAATTTCATGTGGGCTTCTTATTTTAGTTGAAAGAGCGCTAAAAAGATGGTTTGTGTGAAGCTAAAAGAAAAATTCGGTCAATTCACATTGGATTTAAATTGGCAAAGTAAAAAATTGGTGACCGTTCTGTTTGGCCCCTCTGGATCTGGTAAAAGTTTGACACTTAAAGCCATAGCTGGTGTTATTTCTGTGGCAAAGGGTTATATAACCGTTAATGGGTGTGTGTTTTTTGACTCAGAAAGAGGTATTTTCCTCTCTCCTCAGAAAAGGCTTGTGGGTTATCTGCCACAGAATCTTGGCCTTTTCCCTCACTTGAGCGTTTATGACAATCTCTGTTATGGTAAAAATGTTGATAAATTACTTTTAGACCGAC
>JALVKL010000158.1 GCA_027033775.1 bacterium
ACATCGCATTCCGCACCCTATACCTTTAATTTGCAACGGACCAGACCCTGCTGTACAAGTCTTAAAGGTGGACAAAAGTGTAATTACAAGAAATGGACACAGAGTAGGAATACTCGCTATAGCTTCAACTCTCAAGAATATCGGTAGAAAGGACTACATATCAAAAAGGGGACAACAATCTTTCTCCATTCAAGTGAAAGATCCTTCCATATCAGGTCCACGTGCTATACACATCGTCAAGAGCGAAGATTTTCCCACATTAAGGAAAGGAGCTTCCATAACCTTAAGGGGCAGATATGAAATTCCATATTTCATAGAATGGGGACACAGAACACCCCGATATGGAGAGTGCAGAGCTACCTTGATCGTTTATGGAACCATAACTTACGATCCTGACATATCCATAGATGGCAATCCGCACAATGACGATTGTAATTTAAATAACAACATGAAACAGATACCAATTAAATTTATGGTAGGTTGTCCTTGGTAAAAAACTAACAAGGGAGCACTTTAAAGTGCTCCCTTCTCTTACTCACTCCCAAAAACGTTTCTTCTGTAGTAGCCACTATAAAGAGCACCTGCCGGATTATGAGCAAGGACCCTATCCTTAACCACTACAGTGGTAACGGGAGCCTTAGAATACATACTGAACACAATATCATGCCCTACGCAAAGCCCCACAATAAGATTAAGCTCTGTTTTCGCTTCGTTAAGGGCCATAGCCTGTCCTATGGAGTTGCATATAGACTCCTTCCTCTCCGGCTTTATCTTTTTAAATCCCAGCTCTTCCTTCATGATACCGCCCATTTTACAGCAAACCGAGGTTACCTCAAATCCATACTTTTCCAGAATATTCTGTAAAGCTTCTGCCTCTTTCCCCACACCTATACAGAAAGCAATGCCTATGTGGGAAAAGTCCATTCTTTTGGCAAATTCTATAACCTCATAAATCCTGCACCACTTCATATAACCGTCACTCTCGATAGATGTGGCAACCTCAGAAATCTTCATAGCCTTTTCATCTGCTTTTATAACATCAAAACTCTTTTCCTTATACCCAAAGCAGTCCTTCCCTTGGTAACACTCCTTGTTCTGACAGTAAGCACACCTCATTTCTTCTCCCCCAAAACCTCAAGAAGCCTGTCCACCACTTGAGAAAAAGCTTTGAAAAAGGGAGAATCACTCCCTACCTCAAAGATCAAACGTCCCGCATCCTCTACCTCAACTATTTTGGGATCTATAGGTATCCTACCCAAAAAGGGAACATTGTGCTCTTTCGCTGCCTTTTCTCCACCACCTACTTTAAAGAGATTAACCTCCTTGCCACAATAAGGGCATACAAAACCACTCATGTTCTCAATTATACCTAAAACAGGTACACCAAGCTTTTTGGAAAAATTGACGCTCTTTCTTGAGTCAAGAAGAGCTACCTCTTGAGGAGTAGTAACAATAATGGAACCATCTATGTCCTTTATAAGCTGAGCTATACTCAAAGGCTCATCTCCTGTTCCTGGTGGCAAATCAATGATAAGAAAGTCCAAATCCCCCCAGTTGACCTCACTTAAGAATTGCCTTATAGCACTTGTCTTCAAAGGCCCTCTCCATATTACGGGAGTATCGGAGCTGTGGAGCAAAAAGCTCATAGAAACTACTTTAAGCTCTTCATCCCCTATAACTAAAGGCTCTATACCCTTTTCGCTCACCTTTAAATGGCTTCCCTCAAGCCCAAGCATAAGAGGAACGTTTGGTCCATGAATATCGGCATCGAGAAGCCCTACTTTGTACCCTCTTCTTGCAAGCTCAAGGGCAAGGTTTACAGAAATTGTGGTCTTTCCAACACCGCCCTTTCCACTCATCACCATGATTTTATGTTTTATTCTTGAAAGTCTCTTTTTTATAAGCTCCTCCTGATGCCTTATTTGATCCTTCTGGGAGCAAGTAGAAGCCTGGGAACACATAGAGCAAACCCTATCTCCACATTCCTGAGCCATAATCACACCTCCTCTGTTAATTTTTCCCACATCTCCTTAAGCATCTCCCCTGAAAGGGTATCTTCCTCTACCGGAGCCTTACACTGAGCCTGAAGAGTTGGGATGTTTGGATCTGTGGGAAGCCTTCCCAAAAACTCTATACCAGAAGAAAGCGCCCAATTCTCCATCTCTTGGCTTTTTTCCACATTTATGTCAAACCTGTTTATGATAAGCCACATCCTGGAATTAAAAGCTTTTAAAAGCTCTACCACCCTTCTTAGGTCGTGAAATCCTGAAAGGGTAGGCTCCGTTACCAGCACCACATCTGTAACACCAGTTGTAGAAGAAATCACAGGACATCCTATACCTGGAGGACCATCAATAAGTATAAGAGATACATTCTCCTCCTGAGCAATCTCCTTTGCCTTCCGCCTTATCTGAGTAACCAATTTACCAGAGTTCTCCTCCCCAGGATAAAGCTTGGCATGAACCATTATACCTGCTTTACTTTTTGCCACAAACCAAAAGCCTGATTCTTTTTCTTCCATAGTTACAGCGCTCTCAGGACACGCAAAATAGCAAAGTGCACATCCCTCACACATCACCTCATCCACAGAAAATTCATCATTAATAGCATTGAACCTACAAAGCTTCCTACATAAACCACACTCATTACAAAGCCTTTTATTTATCCTTGCAATTTTATGACCTTTAAAGGCATGAGCCTGAAGCACTTCTGGTTTGAGAATTATATGAAGATCAGGAGCATCTACATCGGCATCCACTACTATCTTTCTCCCAGATAACAGAGCAAAAGAAGCGGTAACTGTAGTTTTACCAGCCCCACCTTTACCACTTACCACAGCTATCTCCCTAACACTCATGCTAAGCACCTACACTCTCAAGTATATGGTGGAATATATCCTCAGTCTCGGAAAGTGCTTTTATAATTGGGATCCCCTCTGAATAAGCCCTTGCCACATCGTGATCATAAGGTATTGATGCAAGAAAGTTTATACACTTTTTCTCACAGAAATCCTTTATGAGATGAGCACCTGCCATACCCGCCTTATTTTCAACAACACCAAAAGGAACATCCAAAGAAGCCACCACCTCACACACAATCTGAAAATCGGCCAAGCCAAAAGGGCTGGATTCCGCTACTATTAGTACAAAATCTGCCCCATCCATCGCTTCCACAGCAGAACATGTAGTCCCCGGAGGTGCGTCCAGTATCATAAAATCCTCTCCTGATGCAAATTCTTTCACCTGAGTTATAAGGGGTGTAGCCATGGCTTCACCCACATTTAGTTTACCACCAATATACTTTATTTCTTGGACTCTGCCCCATTCTATCTCCCCAATGGGTCTGTGCTCTTCATGTATGGCTTTCTTGGGACACACATAAGAAC
>JALVKL010000159.1 GCA_027033775.1 bacterium
AATTTCCCTAAAGTTCATATAAAGGCTTACACTGCCGTTGAGATTGAGTATTTTAGCAAGATTTCGGGAAAAAGTATCCGTGAGGTGCTTTTGGAGTTAAAAGAAGCTGGTCTTGATTCTATCCCTGGTGGGGGAGCGGAGATATTCAACGAAGATATAAGACATGTTCTTTGTCCAGAGAAGACCTCTTCTGAGACATGGCTTAGGATACACGAGGTTGCTCACTCGATTGGTATAAAAACAAATTGTACCATGCTTTATGGGCATATTGAAACCTTGGAGGACAGGATAAGCCATCTTATAATGCTAAGAGAGCTTCAAGAAAGAACAGGGGGTTTTCAAGCTTTTATACCTTTGTCCTTTCATCCTGCTAATACAAAAATAGAAGCTGTTCCTTCAACGGGAATAGAAGATTTAAAAACAGTGGCTGTCTGTAGGTTGGTTTTTCATAATGTTCCCCATGTTAAAGCCTACTGGATTATGCTGGGTGTGGGGATAGCTCAGCTTGCCCTTCTTTTTGGTGCAGACGATATTGAGGGTACTGTGTATGAAGAAAAGATTACCCATTCTGCTGGAGCAGATTCTCCACAAGGTCTATCAAAATCTGAGCTTATAAGACTTATAAAGGATGTGGGAAAGATTCCTGTGGAAAGGGATGCCCTTTATAATAGGATAAAAATCTATGATTAGGGTGGGATTTATTTCTTATCTTAACACATTGCCCATTTATTGGGCTATTGAGAATAAAGTGGTTGATTTGGGAAGTGATGTGGAATTGGTGAGTGCTGTTCCAAGTGTGCTAAACAACATGCTTTCCGAAGGCAGGCTTGATATATCTGTAGTTTCCTCCTTTGAATATGCTTTGAATTACAAAAAATACCTTATATTGCCTGAGCTTTCCATAGCCTCAAAGGGAGAGGTGAAGAGTGTTCTTTTTCTATCTAAATTTCCTATAGAGGAGCTTGATGGACGTGTGGTTTATCTGACAAAGGCTTCTTTAACATCGAAATATCTGATGCTTTATATATTCAAAAGAAAAAGTATATCTCCTAAATTGGTAGAATTTTCCCTTGCTAATAGCATCCCAAAAAAAGGTTACTCTGGTATTCTTCTTATAGGAGACGACGCTTTGCGGTTCAGATCTTCCAATACTTTTCCCTTTGTTTACGATCTATCAGCGTTGTGGAAGGATTATTTTGATCTTCCCTTTGTGTTTGCACTATGGTGCGTGAGAAGGCAAACTTATCTGGAAAGAAAGGACAAGGTAGAAAGGCTGTGGAAATCGCTTTTAAAATCTAAGAACATTGGAAAAAGGATGTTTCACAAGATTGCAAGCACAAAGGCTTTGGAGCTTGGGTTAAGCTATGATGAGTGTTTATCTTATCTTAATGTTTTGCATTTTGATTTAGAAAAAGAGTATATTCAAGGGCTTAGAAAGTTTTTCAGTGAGATGTATAAATGGGGTTTCTTAAATGAGATGCCAGAGCTTAACTTTATCCAGTATTGAAGAGAAGATTCTCTCGGGTAAAAGGATAGATCAGCATGAAGGACTGTTTTTATTGGAAAATGCTCCTCTTTTAGTTCTGGGTAGACTTGCCGATAGTATCAGAAAAAGATTTCATCCTGATAATGTGGTTACCTTTCTCATTGACAGAAATATAAATTACACCAATGTCTGTATAAGCAGATGTAAATTTTGTGCTTTCTGGAGGGACAAAAACGACAAAGACGCTTATGTAATAGACGATAGAACGCTTTTCACCAAGATAGAAGAAGCGGTTGGCTTAGGCGCAACTTCCATCCTTATTCAAGGTGGTCTTAATCCTGAAATAGATATAGAGTGGATATGTGGCATGTTCAAAAAGATAAAATCCTGGTTTCCTGAAATCCACATTCATGGACTTTCGGCTCCAGAGATAATCTTTTATACCAACAAATCGGGCATGGACTTAAAGGAGGCGCTGAAAAAACTGAAAGATGCAGGCTTGTCCACCATACCTGGAGGGGGAGCGGAGATTCTTTCTGATAGTATAAGAAGCGTGCTTTCCCCTTTTAAATGTAGTGTAGAAGAGTGGCTCACTGTTATGAGAGTTGCTCATAAAATGGGTATAAAAACTTCGGCAACCATGATGTTTGGCCACATAGAGGACGCCAAAGATATAATTTGGCATCTTGATAAAATAAGAAGTTTGCAGGATGAAACTGGTGGTTTCACAGCTTTTATTCCTTGGGTATTTCAACCTCTAAATACTGAGCTTTCTCATTTAAATAAAGCGACTCCTGCACGATATTTAAGAGTGCTTGCCTTATCCCGCATATATCTTGATAACATCAAAAATATACAGGTCTCTTGGGTTACTCAGGGTGGGAAACTTGCTCAGGTTGGATTATTTTTTGGGGCTAACGATTTTGGTTCTTTAATGATAGAGGAGAATGTGGTAAGGGCTGCTGGGGTCACATACAGAATGAAGCTGGAAGAGATGATAAATCTTATAAAAAAAGCAGGATTCAAGCCTGCACAGAGAACCACTCTTTATAAAATAATAAAATTTTACTGACTTAAAACTTTTTCTATTCTTCTTAGAATCTCTCTTTCCTTAAGGAAATTTAAGATGTCTTTTAATGGCGGACCATATGTCAATCCTGTTATAGCCTTTCTTATGGTTTTAAAGATTTTCTTTTTTTTCTCTTTATTTTCTGTTACAAATTCTTCAAAGCTTTTTTTAGAGCTTACGAAATCTTTTAAGATTTCTTTCTCCTCTTCATCAAGTGTAATGTTATAAATGCCCAAGATTATGTTCCTATAAAGAAAGCAGAGTTCTGAAAGGGTTGTTGCGTTTTCTCTTATTAACTCTAAAGCCTCTTTTTCTACATCCACTGAGCAGAAATCTTTCAGTTTTTCCGCAAGGGCATCTAAATCCATTTCCAATATATATTTTCTGTTTAATGCCTTTAAGTAATCCAATTGGAACTTACTTCCTGATCCTTTGTAATCGCTGAGATTAAAAAGATTTGCCATTTCATGAAGGGGCAGTATTTTTTTTAAAGCCTCTCCTCTTCCAAGGTTGAATAATACTGTGTTTATAACTTCTGGAAAAAAACCATCTTCTCTAAATCTTCTTATGGAATACAAATCCGTCCATCTTTTACTGAGGGGCTTTTCTTCTTCAGTTTTTATTAAAGGAAGGTGAGCAAAGGCTGGATATGTATGTTCTAAGGCTTCGAAAATGAGAATTTGAAAAGGTGTGTTGGATAAATGATCCTCTCCCCTTATAACATGGGTGATTTTCATATCCAGATCGTCAACAACACTTGAAAAAAGATAAGTATATGTACCATCGCTTCTTTTTATTATGAAATCCCCTAACTCTCTTGTATCAAAGCTTTTTTCTCCTTTAATTAAATCTTTGAATACAATCCTTTTTTTAGGGGGTATACTAAATCTCCATGTGTGAGGTTTTCCAATTTCTATAAGTTTTTTTATCTTTTGTGGGTTTAACTTTTTGCATTTTCCCGAATATCTGGGTGGTTTCCCAGAAGATATGGCTTTTTTCTTCTCTTCCTCCAGCTCTTCCTTTGTGCAGAAGCAAGGGTAAACAAGCCCCTTTTTTTGTAATTTCTCAAAGTAAAAATCGTAGATTTCTTTTCTTTCCGATTGTCTAAAGAATTTATCCCAGGATAATCCTAACCATTTAAGATCTTCTATAATGGATTTTTCAAAGCTTACTTTTGCCTCTTTTCCTGTATCATCAATCCTTAAAATAAACTCTCCTTTATGTTTTAAGGCAAAAAGATAGTTAAAAAGAGCTACCCTTGCATTGCCTATGTGAAGATAACCAGTAGGGGATGGAGCGAATCTGACCTTCATTTAGAGTCCGAGCACATCCCACATGGTGTATAATCCTTCAGGTTTGCCGTATATCCACTTTGCGGCTCTTATTGCTCCCCTTGCAAAGGTTTCCCGACTGTGGGCTCTGTGAGTAATTTCTATTCTTTCTCCTAAAGTGGCAAAAATTACCGTGTGTTCTCCAACAACATCTCCAGCTCTTACAGCGAATATTCCAATTTCTTCTGGCTTTCTCTCTCCTATCAGACCCTTTCTCCCAAAGATACCCACCTTTTCAATATCTCTTCCCAAAGCCTCTGCTATGTTTTCCGCCAGTCTCACAGCTGTGCCAGAGGGGGCATCTTTTTTGAATCTGTGATGAATCTCTACAATCTCTATATCGTAGTCATTACCCAATACTGAAGCGATATGCGGTGCAAGCTTAAATAACAGATTTACCCCTACACTCATGTTGGGGGAATAAACTATAGGTATGCTTTTTGCAATCTCTTTTAGGATCTTTTGCTGATCCTTTGAAAGCCCTGTTGTGCCTATGACTGCAGGCTTTCTTTTTTGAGAGCATAGATATAGGTGATCAATGGTTGCTTCAGGAGTGGTAAAATCAATGAGGACATCAAAGTTCTGTTCTTTTAAAGAATCTTTAATCTCAAGATCAAGATCTATATCCATTACATCTTTGAGTTTCTTTCCTACACAATTGCTTTGGGGAGATTCTGAAACAGCAGCAAGTTCCAAGTCTTTGTCTTCATATACAAGCTTTGCTATAACTTTTCCCATTTTGCCACACACACCAGCTACAGCCACTTTCATAGCCAAATCCCTTTCAAATGAGTCCGTAATCTTTAAGTATGCTTTCCAGCCTCTTTCTATTTTCCTCTTTCATCTTACACAAAGGCAATCTTAGCTCTTCTTCTATTTTGCCCATCATTGCTAAAGCTGTTTTCACAGGAATGGGATTGGTTTCCAAGAACATGGCTCTGCATAAAGGTTGAAGTTTATAGTGAAGCTCTTTTGCTTTCGTGTAATCTGCATCTAAAGCTGCTTCCACTAAATTGGCCATATCATTAGGAGCTATATTTGAAACCACCGAAATAACTCCTCTTCCACCTACACAGATGAGAGGATATACTATAAAATCGTCTCCTGAAAGAAGGGAAAAATCTTCTCTATCTACCTTCTCTAGTATTTCTGTGGCTCTCCTAACCGATCCAGTAGCCTCCTTAATGCCCACAATCTCTTTAAAATCGGAGGCTAATCTTGCCACAGTTTCAGGCAGTATATCACATCCTGTTCTGCTTGGAACGTTGTATATCACAATGGGAAATCTTACCTCTTCTGCCAGTTTTTTATAGTGTTGATATAGTCCTTCCTGTGTCGGTTTGTTGTAATACGGCGTTATAACCAAAGCTGCGTCTGCCCCCACTTCTTTAGCAAAAGCGGTGAGTTCTAAAGCTTCTCTTGTGCTGTTTGATCCTGATCCAGCTATTACAGGCACCCTTTTATTTACCTGATCAACCGTTATTTTTACAACTCTTTTGTGTTCCTCGTGGGAAAGGGTTGCCGATTCTCCAGTGGTTCCACAGGGAACAATTCCGTGAGTTCCATTTTCAATTTGAAATTCTATAAGCTCTCTCAATCTTTCTTCGTCTATTTCTCCATTTTTAAAAGGTGTTACTATTGCAACAAAAGCCCCCTTCAGCATATGATATCCCTCCTTTAGATCCAGGCTTCTTCTTTTAATACACCATCATATACCCATCTTGTCAAACCTTCTAAAAAAACCCTGTTTTCTTCTTGATATACAGTTAGTACTTCTTGACTTCTTGTGATGACCTTCACAGGGCTTTTGGCGATTCCCTTTTTTATGGCTACAATAGCTGCTGCTACTGATCCTGTTCCACAGGCAAGGGTTTCTGCTTCTACTCCTCTTTCATAGGTTCTAATGGCCAGTGCATCGTTGATCACTTGGACAAAATTGACGTTTGTTCCCGCTGGGATAAAGTTTTGGTGGAATCTTATTTTCTTTCCAATATTTTCAACATCTGTGTTTTCCAAATCATCCACAAATATCACCACATGGGGAACTCCAGTGTTTATAAAGGAATAGCTGATTGGTCTTTCGCTTATTACAAGCTTTTCGTCTATTTTTAAGCTGTGCGGCTGGGTTAGCTGAACCTTAACTTTTCTACCATTTACACTGGCTTTTATTATGCCCGCCAGCGTTTCAAAACTCATCTCCTGAGGAGCAAGTCCTTTTTCAAAGGCAAATCTTGCAGCACACCTTCCTCCGTTGCCACACATTTCAGCTTCTGATCCATCAGAGTTAAAGAATCTCCATTTAAAGTGGGCTTTAGTTGACTTCTCTATTATAATAACACCATCTGCTCCCACAGAAATACGTCTTCTGCAGATTTGTGGCACCTTTTTTCTAAAATCATCTGCTGAAATTATGCCATTTGTGTTGTCAATTATTATAAAATCGTTACCTGAGCCAGAGAGCTTGGAAAACGGTATCTTCACCTTTATCACTCCAGGAGGAACTCTGGTATTCTTTCTCCTCTCACCAAATCCTCATAAGTTTCTCTTTCCCTTATAAGAAACCACTCTTTATCCTTTACCAGCACTTCTGGAACTTTAGGTCGTGAGTTATAGTTGGAAGCCATGGTAAATCCATAGGCTCCTGCGCTCATAATGGCCAGTAGCTCTCCTTTCTCCATAATAGGAAGACCTCTTTCTTTTGCCAAAAAATCCCCTGTTTCACATATAGGGCCTACCACATCGGCTTTTATGGTTATGTGTTCCTCTTTCAAATTAATAGGCTTTATTTCGTGATATGCGCCATACAAAGCGGGTCTTGCAAGGTCGTTCATAGCTCCATCTACTATGTAGAAGGTCTTCTTATCCTTCTTTTTGGTATAAAGAATCTTTGTAACAAAAATGCCAGCGTTTCCAACTATTGATCTTCCCGGTTCCATAATTAATGTTAAGTTCCTTTTTTTTATATCTTCTTTAATGGCCTCTACCAACTCAGAGGGTTTAGGGGGATTTTCGTCTTTATAGGTTATTCCTATTCCACCTCCAATATCAAAATATTTAATAGAGATATTTTCGTTGTTTAGATTATCGATAAGCTCAAATACCCGTTTAGCGGCGTCAATAAAAGGGGATATCTTTGTTATTTGGGATCCTATATGGCAATGAACACCCAAGACTTCTATATTTTCCATTTGCTTAGCCTTTTTGTAAACTTTTGGACTTTCTCTAATATCTATTCCAAATTTGCTTTCCTTTAAGCCAGTGGATATATAGGGATGCGTTTCCGGATCAACGTCAGGATTGACCCTTATTGCGATGGGTGCTTTTTTGTTGAGCTTTTTTGCCACATGGTTTAATACCTCAAGTTCTTCTTCTGATTCCACATTGAACATTAATATCCCAACCCTTAAGGCATACTCCATCTCTTTTTCTGTTTTTCCCACTCCTGCAAATACCACCCTCTTAGGGTCTACACCAGCTCTTAACGCTCTGAAGAGCTCTCCACCACTTACAATGTCTGCCCCTGCCTCCTCTCTGAATATTGCTCTGAGTATTGCCAAATTGGAGTTGGCTTTAACAGCATAGCATATAATGCCTTTTATTTCAGTGAGTGCTTCTTTGTATTTTTTTACTCCCTTCATCAGTTCTTCATAACTGTAAAGATAAAAAGGAGTGCCTATCTCTTGGGCTATTTTAGATATAGGAACACCTTCACAGTACAATTCTTTATTGCAATAGGAAAAAGCCATATGATCCTCCCCTTTTATCTTGTACGAAGTACAACAGGTTTAGATTTTTTACTTTCGTTACCAAATTTGTCAACAGATGATACCGCATATTTGAGAGGACCACTTTTGGGAGGATTCTCATCCACAAAGGTTGGAAAGGGTATAGGCTTGGAATTTAGCCTTACCCATACATTGTATTCAAATCTATAAACCACGTATCCTGCTAAATCCTTTGCTTTAACAGGATCCCATGCAAGATACACCTTGCCTTTGTGGTATATTCCTGAGAGATTAACAGGAACAGGTGGCGGTGTAATATCCATGGGTCTAACACATATCTCGTTGCTTGGGGCTGATTCTGATACCTCGTTGGCAAAATGTTCTGAACATCTTGCAAGATAGCAATACTGTACCCCTTTTATAACCTTCTTGTCTGTGAAGATTTTGGATCTAATAGTAAATTGGGGAAATGGTGTGAATCTGGTTTTTCCTGTTCTTTTGTAAATGTTGGCTGGAAGGTTTTTACAGCCAGAGATTTCAAGCTTTATGATATCTTCCTTAATTTCTACCACTGAGATGTTAGGGGAGGGCATAGATTTATAACTTCTAACGAATATCCTTTTTTCTTTCAGTTTCTTATTTCTTTTGGTTTTCCCTTTTATCTTATAGCATCTGTCAGAAACAGTGGGCGTATCTTCCACCAGAAGTTCTTTGGATTCTGTCCATGTGTTGTAAATGGTTGTGCAGGCTTTACATTTCTCATTACATCTCTCCACCTTGACCTTGAAGGCCTTTATCTTTTTTCCTTCTTGGTATCTTTCCGGTAGCTTAATCTTTATCAAAGTCTTGTGGGGCCTTTTAACTATAAGTATTTCTTTTATCTCCTCAGGGGCAAGTTTTTCTGGCGGTTTTGGAGGCGCTTTGTATCCACAGGATATAATAAATGCTGTTAAAATCACGATTATTAATGTCTTTTTTAGTTCCATCTTTTTTGTTTTTTTATTTTTTCTATTTGATCTTTCAGTAGCTTTCTTGAGGTGCCACCGTAAGATCTCCTTGAGTCCACCATATATTCCAAATCTATATATTGATAAACATCATCACCAAATAGGGTAGAAAATCTCCTATATTCACCAATTTCCAAATCCCTCAGTTTTTTTCCCTTTTCTATACAGTATTGCACAATTTTTCCCACTGTTTCGTGTGCCTCTCTAAAAGGCATTCCCTTTTTCACCAGATAATCGGCTAAATCTGTGGCTTCCATAAATCCAACAAGGCACATTTCCTTCATTCTCTCTCTATTGAATGAGGCTCCTTCTAAGGCTATGCTTATAGCTTTTATAGCATTTTTTGTGGTGTCTATGGCGTCAAATAAAGGCTCTTTATCCTCTTGGAGATCCCTATTATAAGATAGAGGCAACCCTTTTAAGGTTACCAAGACAGCCACGAGATCTCCAATAACCCTTCCTGTCTTTCCTCTGGTGAGCTCTGCTACATCGGGATTTTTTTTCTGAGGCATTATAGAGCTACCAGTACATACCGTATCGGGAAGATTAACAAAATCAAATTCTGGTGAGCTCCATAGCACCAGCTCTTCACAGAATCTTGATAGATTCACCATAATTATAGATAAAATGGCAAGTATCTCTATTATAAAATCCCTGCTTGATACTGTGTCCATGGCGTTTTCTGTAGGTTTCTTAAATCCTAAAAGTTTAGAAGTGTAAAATCTGTCAATGGGTAGGGTTGTTCCTGCTAACGCACAGCTTCCCAGGGGATTTTCATTCAATCTTTTAACAAAATCTTTTATTCTTTCTATGTCCCTTTCAAACATAAAGTAATAGGCAAGCAGATGAAAGGCTAGAGAGACTGGCTGTGCATGCTGAAGATGAGTAAAGCCAGGAAGGATGGTGTTTATCTCCTTTTCTGCCTGTTTTATAATTGTGTATTGAAGATTTTCCATTAAATCTATCAAATTCTTTGCTTCTTTTCTTAAGTAAAGTTTAACATCAAGGACTATTTGATCGTTTCTGCTTCTTGCTGTGTGAAGCTTGCCCGCAAGATCTCCTATTTTTTCCCTTAACTTGTTTTCAATATAGGTGTGTATATCTTCATAGGAGGGGTCTATGTCAATTCCGTTTTTTTTTATGTCTTCCATTACCTGGTGAAGCCCATCGATAATCTTTTTGCCCTCTTCTTCTGATATTATCCCTTGTTTCATTAGCATTTGGCAGTGGGCAATACTGCCTTCTATATCCTCTCTATAGAGTCTGTGGTCAAAAGATATAGATTCTGTGTATTCTTCAATAAATTTGTGGGTTTTTCCTTGAAATCTTCCTTCCCAGAGTTTTTTCATCAAAATCTTCCTACAGAAAGCTTAATCTTTTCAAGCATGGGGATGAGTTCGTCTACATTGTAAGAGCTTGTTACTGCCTGCTCGTAAGTTATCAATCCCTGTTCATAGAGCTTTGCCAGGGATTGATTCATGGTTTGCATACCATGGTGTATCTGTCCAGATTGCATTACAGAGTATATCTGATGTATTTTGTTCTCCCTTATGAGATTTCTCACAGCGGGAGTGGGAACAAGAACCTCACTTGCAAGACATAGACCTTCACCATCCGCCCTTGCAAGAAGTTTCTGCGTTATAATTCCTTCCAACACATGGGAAAGCTGTGCCCTTACTTGGTTTTGTTGGTGGGGAGGGAAAACGTCTATTATTCTATTAATAGTTTCTATAGCAGAATTTGTGTGCAGTGTGGCAAAGGTGAGATGTCCTGTTTCAGCTACAGTAAGTGCGGCTGCAATACTTTCCAGATCCCTCATTTCTCCTATAAGCACAACATCAGGATCCTGTCTTAGAATATATTTTAGGGCAGCTGCAAATGAGTCTGTGTCCGAACCAACCTCTCTCTGATTGACCAGACTCTTCTTGTGAGGATGTAGATACTCTATGGGATCTTCTATGGTTATTATATGCTTTTCTTGGGTTTCATTTATCCTGTCTATCATAGCGGCTAAAGTGGTGGATTTTCCAGATCCAGTGGGGCCAGTAACCAGTATAAGACCTTTTGGTTTTGTTATAAAGGTTTTAACTACAGGGGGTAATCCCAATGATTCCAATGGCATAATTTTGAAGGGAATTCTTCTAAAGGCACCAGCTACAGATCCCCTTTGCATAAAGACATTGGCTCTGAATCTGGACAGCCCCTTTATTCCAAAAGAGAAATCAACTTCATGGCTTTCTTCAAAGACCTTCTTTTGGTAATCCGTCATCACACTAAAGCACATTCTATGTGTATCTGAAGGGGTAAGCACAGGGAATTCTTCTACTGGTACGAGTTTTCCTGAAACTCTTATGCGGGGTGGATTTCCCACACTTATATGAAGATCTGTGGCGTTTTTTTCCACTACTACCTTTAAAAGATCTTCCAATGTTACATCTGGATTACCTTCCATGATTTGCCTCCTTAGGCTGTTGCCCTTAAAACTTCCTCTAAAGTGGTAAGCCCTTTTTTGGCTTTTAATATACCAGCTTCTTTTAATGTGACCATTCCATTGGCTATGGCCATCTCTCTTATCTCGTCTTCTGATGCTCCTTTAACTATTGCTTTTCTCATTTCGTTGGTGATCTCCATCATCTCATATACTGCTATCCTGCCTTTGTATCCTGTTTTTCTGCAGTTGGAGCAACCCTTTCCTCTGTAGAATTTCACATTGTTATCGCTTATATCCAATGCTTCTAAAACGGCTGGATCAGGCTGTATCTCTTCCTTACATTGAGGGCATATTCTTCTTACAAGCCTTTGAGCTACTACCAAAATGAGAGAGGATGAGACCAAGAAAGGTTCCACTCCCATATCAATCAATCTTGTTACTGTAGCTGGGGCGTTATTTGTGTGAAGGGTGGAAAAGACAAGATGGCCTGTAAGGGCAGCCTTTATAGCTATATCCGCTGTTTCGTGATCCCTAATCTCTCCTACCAGGATAATGTCTGGATCTTGCCTTAAGAAAGCCCTTAAGGCAGAAGCAAAGGTGAGTCCCACAGTTTCGTTGACATTCACCTGGTTTATCCCTTCAAAGTTGTATTCCACAGGATCTTCCACAGTCATTATGTTGACTTCTGGTTTGTTAAGTTTTTTCAGGGCGGAGTATAAAGTTGTAGTTTTACCAGATCCTGTAGGTCCTGTTATAAGTATCATTCCATAGGGTTTCAGAATCATACTTTCGAATAGCCTTTTTTGATCATCTTCAAAGCCTAAGACATCCAGATCAAAAACTATGCTGGATTTATCTAAAATTCTCATGACCACCTTTTCTCCAAAGACGGTGGGAAGGGTGGAAACTCTTATGTCTGCTTCTTTGTTTTTGATTCTCACTTTTATTCTGCCATCCTGAGGGATTCTTCTTTCCACTATGTTGAGTTTTGATAGTATCTTTACGCGAGCTATGATGGCGTCTCTCATTTTTGTGGATACAGAGATTTGGTCATATAGAACACCATCTATTCTGAATCTTATTCTTACTCGCTTTTCATAAGGTTCTATGTGGATATCGCTTGCACCTTTACTAATAGCATCTGTCAAGAGAAAGTTGACCAATCTAACTACAGGAGCTTGGTAGGCTAATTCTTCAATGGTTCCTAAAGCTACCGCGTCAGCTTCCTCTGACTCTACATCGACTATGGATAGATCCTCAGTTTCACTTATGGTTTCTACATCGTCACTCGATTCCGTTATGTCCTTTAGGATTTCTTCTTTAGGTGCCGAACTGTATAGATGATCATATACTGTATCTACAAATTCCTGTGTGGTTATGACCACCTTAACATTATATCCTGTTGCAAATCTCACATAGTCCAGAGCCGTTATATCCAAAACATCTGCTGAGGCTACTATTACGGTGGAATTTTCCCTTTTTATAGGGACTATACCAAACATGGTGGCTATTCTTTCAGGAACAATCTTAGCCAGATCTTTATCTAAACTGGAAGGATCCCATTCTTCCTCTATGAAGGAGAGTGTAGCTTTATATTCAGAAAGCATTCTCTCTAAGGTTTCTCTGTCTATAAATCCCTGTTCTACTAAAATATCACCTAATCTTTTGCCTGATTTTTGCTGTTCTTCTAAAGCTTTATTGAGTTGATCTTCTGTAATTAATCCTTTTTTGAGAAGTAATTCACCGATCTTAAGTTTTATTTTTAAATTCATATTAAAAAATTAACCAGAAAAATTATCGCTTGTCAAAAATAAAAAATGGTGGCGGTGCAGGGACTTGAACCCCGGACCCGGCGCTTATGAGACGCCTGCTCTACCACCTGAGCTACACCGCCACCTTGCGGCATAATTAATAATTGTGTGAATATTTATTGTCAAGCGTATATTTTGAAGTTAAAAGTTCCCGTATGGGTAGGTTGATACTTGTTTCTGGGGGCATTAAGTCTGGAAAGACAAAATTTGCTGTTGAGTTGGTAAAGGAGTTACCCAGACTTTACATAGCCACGGCAAGAGGGACAGATCCTGAAATGCAGGCCAGAATTATGAAGCACAAATATAACAGAAATAAGTGGGATGTTTGGATAGATCCTTTGCCTTCTGTTTCTAAGCTGAAAAATTTATTGGAAGTTAAATTATATAGCGGATGTGTTTTGGATTGTGTTGGGTTTTATTTAGCAAATCTGATGTTTTTTAATATTGATGCTTTTGAAATAATAGAGTTCGTAAAGGCTTTAAATAATCATTTTAAAATTTCTGTGGTGGTAACCAATGAAGTGGGGATGTCGCTTGTTCCAGGAACTCGTTTAGGAAGAAAATTTGTTGATGAATTAGGCAGCGTAAATACCCTTCTTTCAGATATAGCAGATGAGTTTTATTTTATCCTTTCAGGACAGCCACTAAGATTGAAATGAAAAGTATTACAAATAAACAGATTGACTTGAAGTAAATGATGGCTTTTTCCAATATGTGTATGTCAGGTTCTTCTTCCATCTTCCCTATATAGGGCTTGAAGACTTTCTTTCCAAAATATTTATAGTATCCTCCCAGACTTACTCCTAAAAGGGCAGAAAAAGAGGCTTCGGGATATCCTGCGTTAAAGCTTTCATGTTTTGATCCAAACTCTTTTGCCCATTTTAGGGGTTTCAAAGGACTTTTACCCATAATTAAAGAGAATATAGAAATTATTAGCACTGTTATTCTTGCTGGTATAAAATTCAAAAGATCGTCTGCTTTTGCAAAGATCCACCCAAAATTATAATACTCTTCAGTTTTATATCCAAACATAGAATCACAAGTTTCTGTTATTTTATACAAAAATAGGGCAGGGAAGCCCAAAAGAAAAAAATAGAAGGTAGGGGATATAAAGGCATCCACCAGGTTCTCTGAAAGTGTTTCTATGGATGTTAAGACAATGTGTTCTTGATCCATTTCTTCGGTTTCTCTGGTGACCAGATGTGCAAGTATCTTTCTGGCTTCTTCTATATTTTTATTTTTTAAGTTAACGAGAATGCTTTCTGTCTCATAAGCTAACTGATTAGGAGCTATCATAAAATAGAAGACGGCAATTTTAATGAAAATATTTGCTTTTGCTTCTATAATAAAGCCTAAGGATATCCATAGGATAATCAATAATCCATAGCATATTATGCCGTGAGTTTTTTTGTTTTTATAAAATAGTTCCTTAAAAAAGCTGGCTGTATAACCCATTAATCTCACAGGGTGAAGGGCAAAATCGGGATCCTTTAGAATTACATCCAGTATGTATCCAAAAAGGAAAATTAAAAACCTGTGATAGAGGATCAAACCTCTGTGCCTTTGCTTACAGATGCTTTTTCAAAAGTGGCCATCTCATGGAGTATTTTCTCTCCCAGCTCCACTAAACACATACCCAGTACTGCACCAGTGCCCTCTCCCAATCTCATCTTGAGATCTAAAAGAGGTTCCACTTTAAGGTATTCAAGAGCTGCCTGATGTCCAAAAGCTTCAGATTTGTGGGCAAATATAAGATAATCTTTAATTACAGGGTTTAATGAACAGGCAATCAAAGCGGACGAAGTGGATATAAATCCGTCCACCACCACTGGAACATGGTAATACGCCCCGGCTATCATTACCCCTGCCATTCCGGCTATTTCAAATCCTCCCAACTTGTGAAGAACATCTATAGGATCTTTAGGATCGGGTTTGTTTACCTTTATTGCCTTTTCTACAATTTTTCTCTTTCTTTTTAACGCATTCTCGTCTATACCGGTGCCTTTGCCTGTTACCTCATCTACAGGTTTCCCTGTTATGGTGGCATAAATGGCACTTGAAGGGGTGGTGTTTCCTATTCCCATCTCTCCCACAGCGATTAGGTTGCATCCAGATTCAAAGGCTTCCTTTGCAAGATCCCATCCGCATTTTATGGCTTTAATAGCCTGTGATCTGGTCATAGCTGGTCCTTTTGCTATGTTTTTTGTTCCATAAGCTATTTTCTTTATTATCAACCCTTGAGGTTCTAAATGGGAAAGATCGGCGTCAACTCCAATATCAATGACTTTGACCTTAGCCCCTAAAAATCTGGATATAACATTTATACCCGCTCCGCCCTTAAGGAAGTTCAACACCATCTGCTGTGTAACCTCTTTAGGGAAAGCACTTACTCCCTCTTCAGTGACTCCGTGATCACAGGCAAAAACTAAGACGATTTTCTCTTTAACCCTTTCTTCTAAATTTCTTCTGATGGAAACAAACCTTTTCCCAAGTTCTTCTAAACGTCCAAGGCTTCCTTTAGGTTTGGTAAGATTATCCAGTCTTTTTTGAGCTTCCTTTAGGAGCTTTTCAGGGACAGGCTCTATCTCTTTTACTGTATTCTCAAGCCAATCCTCTAAGTCTCTCATATTTCTTCACCCTTTACAGTGCATTTGCATTCAATGCTTTCCACAACAGAATATGGATCAATTTTCTTTTCAAACATTTCGTTTATAATTTTTTCATAAATTCCTTTTTCTTTCATTTTATTTATGAGTTGATTGGCAAGTTTGTCCTTAAGCATGATATGAAAGAGATTCTCAAGCCTATCTTTTCTATAACTTTCAAACCTTCCTGTTTTTTCCAGAAACTTTCTGTGTTCATATATACCTTCAATGAGCTCTTCAAATCCTTCATCCTTTAAAGCGCTCACTTTATAAACCTTTGGCTTCCAACCATCTTCCCTTGGAGCACTCATGTCAAGCATTATTTTTAGCTCTCTCACTGTTTTGTCAGCCTCAGGCTTGTCTCCTTTGTTAACAACAAAGATGTCCGCAATCTCAAGCACGCCAGCTTTTATGGTTTGTATATCGTCTCCTAATCCAGGAACTGTTACCACTATAGTGGTATCTGCAGTCTTCACTATATCAACCTCATCCTGACCCACACCCACTGTTTCAACTATTATTATATCCATACCCATAGCATCCATTATTTGGATTATATCATCTGTGCATTTTGCCAATCCGCCTAAATGCCCTCTGGTTGCCAAACTCTTCACAAATACTCCTTCATCTAAAGAATGTTCTTGCATTCTTATTCTATCTCCCAGTATAGCCCCACCTGAAAATGGGCTTGTGGGATCTATGGCCACTATTCCCACCCTTTTCCCCTGTTTTCTTAAGTGTTTGACCAGTTTATCTATCATAGTGCTTTTACCTGCTCCAGGAGGACCTGTTATTCCTATAACATATGCTCTACCAGAATACGGATATATCCTTTTTAAGATTTCTCTTCCTTCAGGATACTCATCCTCAACCAACCTCATAGCCCTTGCTGCTGCCTTTCTGTCTCCTTTAAGGAGTTGGTCAATTAGACCCATTAAACCACCTCACACATTACTTCTGACAAAACTTATACTTGAAGAGCCCAAAGAGGAGCCCGCTAATTAAAGCTTGACAGGGCGAGGCTTAACGTTATTTCTCACCCATTCTATTATTTCTTCCAGGGGAGTTCCTGGAAGGAATATCTCTTTAACTCCCACTTCTTTCAGTTTTGGAATATCATCTAAAGGTATTATCCCTCCTCCAAATACCACTACATCGTCAAGACCAGCTTCTTTGAGTTTTTTCATTAGTGTGGGAAACACATACATATGAGCTCCTGAAAGTATACTTATGCCAATTGCATCAACATCTTCCTCTAAAGCTGCCTGTACTATCTGATCTATTGATTGATGTAAACCGGTATATATGACTTCAAAACCCGCGTCTCTTAAGGCTCTTGCTACAACCTTAGCTCCTCTGTCGTGACCATCAAGCCCCGGTTTAGCAATGAGGATTTTCACCTTTCTTTCCTGAGCCATACTTCCCTCCTTATTTAAATTCCAATTCTCTTACATTATTTGGATCTATACTTCTTATAAATTCCAATTCTTCAATAGATGGCGTAGGTGATTCTTTAACTTTTTCAGGCATTATCAGTTCAAATCCAGTATTGTTTATTACATCCTCCGCACTGACTCCAGGGTGGACAGAAACAAGCCGCATTCTTTTGGTTTTAGGTTCGAAGTCCATAACGCATAGATTTGTTATCACCTTTCGGGGGCCTCCTTTAGGAATACCTATTCTTTCTCTGGTGTCCCATCCGTTTATATAGCCCTGTCCAGTTATGAAGTTTACTTTCTCTACAAATACCTTGGGATTGTGTCTTGGAACCCATATAACCGTATCCATAAAAGCGCATAGATACGCAGAAGCAGCTCCTCCCGGAAGTCTCACCTTAGGGGTTTTAAAATCACCAATAACGCTTAAATTTGTGTTCCCAAACATATCAACTTGAGCTGCTCCAAGGAATATTAAGTCTAACTCCCCCTTTTGGGCAAGATCAAATACCTCTACTAAGGGAATGTAAGCTACACAATTTTCCTGAAGTTTCGGTCCCGCTGTAGAAAAGGGCACCTCTGTCGGAAAGGGATCTACAACATCTGCTGTATTTAAATACACCATATTGGGGGCATGAAAGTGCTTAGCCAGCAAACAGGCTATCATAGGCATAGGGGAGTATAACCCTTGAAGCACCTTGTCTTTATCTTTAATCTCTTTTGCTAAAAGCGTTATCATAAGCTCCGCTGTGGTGTATTCCATTATTTATCCCTCCTGCCTAAATACATACTTTTTAAGGTACTCTTTGAATCCCTCTTCACTTTTAGCCAAGGTTACATATTCTTTTATATGTTCATCATCATAGTTGTAATAAGCATCGCAGGATGTGGGATATGCCCCTTTAGGTGCGTGAACTACAGCGCTTACATAAAAGTAGGGTATAGCGGTATTAAAAGGTTCCTGTTTTACAGCTTCATGTGGTATGATTTCTTCCACTGATACTATTACCTTTTTTGCTGCCTTTGCCATAAGGATATCTTCCCAAGGAGATCCAAAGAGCTGAATATTTCCATACTCATCGGATTTGTGAGCGTGTATTATAGCAACATCAGGATTGACAGCTTTTACCAAGACCAGCTTCTCTTTTGTGAAGGGACATATAAATTCTTGGATGTTTTCATTGTATCTGAACACATCTGAGCCTATCATACCTTTAATTGGTATACATGGTATACCCATGGCAGATGCTCTTATTGAGTTTATGATACTTCCACATGCATGTTCGTCTATTTCTATTTTGCCCTCTTGAGCGAATCTTCTGAAGTTTGGTGCAAGGCCAAATTCTTCAAGCGAGACAAGTGCAAAAGACACCTTCCTCACACAACCGGCTCCTATCAGCATGTCAAAATCCAAGCCCTTTTCTCTGCCTACTATATGTAAATCTCTTTTATCCTGTCTTATAATTTCTCTAACGATCTCCATGGGACAACGATTTCTTCCTATTCCTCCAATAGCAACTACATCACCATCAGATATAAAATTGGCCACTGCTTCTTCTAAAGTATAAAGTTTCTTCTCCATCTTTTGACCTCCATTTAGAAGAAAGCGGGATCTTTATACTCTCCAAATATATCCTTCATAGCATTACAGATTTCCCCTATAGAAGCGTATTCCCTAACCAGGTCTATAATTATGGGCATGACATTCTCTTTCTCGTCTTTACATGCGTCTCTAAGGTCGTCCAATAACCTTTTCACTTTGGCGTTGTCCCTTTTTCTTCTCACTTCGTTGAGCCTTTCTATCTGCACCCTTTCCACTTCTGGATCCACCTTTAAAATCTCTATGGGAAGATCGTGCTCCTCTCCCATCACATATTCATTAACACCAACTATGATTTTTTCCTTTCTCTCCACAGCTTCTTGGAATTTAAAGGCAGACTCGGTTATTTCCCTTTGGGGATACCCTCTATTGATGGCTTCCAACATTCCACCCATCTCTTCTATTTTATTTATGTATTCCCAGGCCTTCTCCTCTATCTCGTTGGTTAAGGCTTCTACAAAGTAGGAGCCTGCTAAGGGATCTATGGTGTTTGTTACCCCCGATTCGTATGCGATTATTTGTTGTGTTCTGGTGGCCACAGTAACCGCCTCTTCGGTGGGCAAGGCCCATGTTTCGTCCATGGAGTTTGTGTGAAGGGATTGGGTGCCTCCAAGAACCGCTGCAAGAGCTTCTATGGTGGTTCTAACTATATTATTTAGAGGCTGTTGGGCTGTTAATGAACATCCCGCTGTCTGGGTATGGAATCTCATCCACCAAGATCTCGGTTTTTTGGCCTTGAACCACTCTCTCATTATCTTTGCCCACATACGGCGTGCAGCTCTAAACTTTGCTATCTCTTCAAAGAAGTCCATATGGCTGTCGAAGAAGAAGGAGTATCTTGGAGCAAATTGATCAACATCCAATCCAGCATTTATACCCATTCTCACATACTCTATGCCATCAGCCAGGGTAAAAGCCAGTTCCTGTACCGCTGTGGCTCCAGCTTCTCTTATATGGTATCCGGATATGGATATGGTATTCCATTTTGGTACATGATGGGTGCAATAGACCACTATGTCCCTCACCAGTCTTAAGGATGGTTCTGGAGGATATATCCACGTCTTCTGAGCTATGAACTCCTTTAACATATCGTTTTGGACAGTTCCGCCAATTTTGTCCTGAGATACCCCCTGTTTTTCTGCACAGACTATATACATGGCCAATAGAACAATAGCAGGTGGATTTATAGTCATTGAGGTTGTTATTTTGTCCATGGGAATACCATCAAATATGATTTCAAAATCTTTCAGTGTGTCAACGGCAACGCCGCATTTCCCCACTTCTCCTTTTGACATGGGATCGTCAGAATCTCTTCCATAAAGGGTGGGAAAGTCAAAGGCCATGGAGAGTCCAGTCTGTCCAATGGAGAGTAAATATTTGTATCTTTGGTTTGTCTGTTCAGGGGTTCCAAATCCAGCAAACTGTCTTATGGTCCATATTCTTCCTCTGTACATAGTGGTGTGAATACCGCGGGTAAAAGGATACTCCCCTGGAAAGCCAAGATCTTTAAAATAATCAAAGTCTTTTATATCTTCAGGGGTGTAAATCCTTTTGATTTCCAAATCAGAAAGGGATAAGAACTTTTCCTTTCTTTCAGGATGTCTTGCCATTTCTTTGGCTAGAGGACCTTCTTCCCACTCCTTCTTCTTTTTACCAATTTCTTCAATGGCTTCATCGTTAAATAGTTTATGTTTTGTTTTTACATCCATTGTTTTCACCTCCTAATTATCTTTCTATACCATCTCTTGCATCTATTCCCTTTTCCGCATAGTAATGGCGTATTTCTACCATTTCTGTAACAAGGTCGGCATTCTTTATTATCTCTGGATGAGCATATCTTCCTGTAAGCACCAGTTCCATATCTTTGGGTTTATTATGGATTAAGTTTAAAACTTGCTCAAGAGATACAAGGTTATAGTCCACAGCCACATTTATCTCATCTAAAATAAGTATGTCGTGTTCATTTTTCCTCATTATATCCTCTGCCAGTTTTACACCTTCTTGCGCAAGCTTTATGTCTATGGGATCAGGATTCTCTTTGTTTACAAATTCTTCACGCCCTTTTTGCACTATTGTGATATACGGGGAAAGCATTTGGGCTGTTTTAAGCTCCCCATAGAATACAGATCCTTTCATAAACTGTATTACAAAGACCTTCATACCATGTCCAATTGCTCTAAAGGCAAGCCCTAAAGCTGCTGTGGTCTTACCCTTTCCATCTCCAGTGTATACTTGAACTAAACCCAATTTCAGTTTCTTGCCCATCACATAAGATGCCTTGCTATAACAATCCTTTGAATTTCAGATGTTCCTTCATAGATGGTTGTGACCCTTATATCTCTGTAAAATCTTTCCACTGGGAATTCCCTTGAGTATCCGTATCCTCCATGAACCTGAACAGCTCTATACGCTGCTCTGTTAGCTGCTTCTGTGGCAAATAGCTTTGCCATAGAGGCCTCCTTTGTGAACCTTCCACCTTTGCCCTGCAGGAATAGATCTTTAAGATAGGCTGCTTTTAGGACCATCATTTCAGCGGCTTCAAGTTCTGTGGCTGTATCTGCTATCATCCACTGTATGGCTTGAAAGTTGGCAATAGGCTGGCCAAATTGAACCCTTCCTTTGGAGTATTTAACCATCTCTTCTAAACAGGCTCTCATTACACCACAGGCCAGTGCTCCTATACCTATTCTTCCCCCGTCAAGATCGGCAAGCATTATTTTAAAGCCATCTCCTTCATTTCCCAAGAGATTTTCAAGGGGAACTTTGCAATTATCAAAGGCAATCTCCACTGTATTTGATCCTCTCTGACCCATCTTTTTCTCTTCTTTTCCTATAATTACTCCAGGGGTATCCTTTTCCACCAATAGCACACTAATACCGTGCTTTCCCTTGGTTTTATCAGTGACCACTGCCACCATCATTACACCAGCGTACGCTCCACTGGTTATGAATATTTTACTTCCGTTTATCACATAGTAATCTCCCTCTTTAGTGGCAGTAGTCCTTATACTTCCCGCATCTGAGCCAGCCCAAGGCTCAGTAAGGGCAAAGGATGCAGCTATATACTCTCCTGAGGCAATTTTGGGCAAATATTTTCTCTTTTGTTCCTCGTTTCCGAATCTGTATATACCTTCAGCCACCATGTTGGTTACAGATTGTGTAACTGCTATTGATGCTGAGACTCTGGCCAATTCCATAATGGCGAGGGCAAAAGCTACCGTGTCCATTCCCGAACCGCCATATTCTTCCGGTATAGTGATAGCGTTTAAACCAAGCTCTGCCAATTTTTTATGAATTTCTACAGGGAATTCTTCCTCTTCATCTATTTTTGCTGCAATTGGGGCTATTTCAGCCTCTGCGAAGTCTCTCACCATATTGCTAAGAAGTTTGTGTTCCTCTTTGAGTTCCAAATCCATTCTCTTTCCTCCTGTCGTTATCTGGTTCACTTATAATTTACTATTAAACTCTTTTCAATATCATTAAACCGGTAATGTTATGTAAGTATGTAAAACAGTATATACATAAATACGTATATACGTAAAGATGGTTATATTGAAATAGGTAAATCAGTATAGTAAAATGTTTTTTATGAGGATCATAGCTATTGCCAATCAGAAAGGAGGCGTGGGAAAGACTACATTATCCTTTCACCTCAGTGTACTTCTTGCGGAAAGGAATTTTAATATTTTGGTGATTGATATGGATCCTCAGGGCAATTTAACATATACATTTCAGGTGGAACTTCCTGAGACTGCCTTTTCTTACAATCTCTTTGAAAGGGAAGATCCCATTCCTTTTACTGTTGAGATTAAGGGACACAAATTGAATATTATAGGAAGTGACATAAGGCTTTCCAGGTTTGAGGCTGATACAAGATTTGAGAATTTCTTTAAATTGAAAAAGTATCTGAAAGATAAAGAATATGATTTTGTTGTAATAGATACTCCCCCTAGTTTGGGGCTTTTTACTGCCAATTCTCTTGTAGCTGCGGATTATGTGATTATTCCTGTGGATCTTTCAGTCTATTCTGTATTTGGCCTTCAGGATCTCCTGGAAACCCTTGAAAAGATAGGAGAATACGCAGGGAAGTCTCCTAAGATTTTAGGGATAGTAATTATGGGGCAGCTTAGAAGAACTATTATGGGAAAGACTTTGTCTAAAGGGTTGGAGGATGAATACAGGGATCTTATTCTTGGTGAGCTTTCCTATTCGGTTAAGCTCAAAGAGGCTGTTGCTTTGGGTAAGCCTGTGTGGGATCATTCCCCTAGAAATAAGGTGGGAAGGGAGTTTAAAAGTATTCTTGAAAAGATTATAGAGAGGGTGGAGGTTGGGTAAGAAAGATATAGAAAAAATAGCCGATTTAATAAAATCCAGAAAAAAAAGCTTTATAGATGAAGCTGCCCAAAGGTCAAAGTCAAAGGCTACTAAAAATAGAAAAGTCACCCTTTCTCTTCCCGAAGATGTTGTTAAAACGCTGTGGATTATAAAGGCGGAGAGAGGCTATTCTTCTATATCCCAGATAGTTGCGGAGGCTGTTAGGAAGTTTTCCATGGACCTTGATTAAAGGGCAGTTTTAATGAAGAGGAAATAAAAAGTGGGAGATAGAGTAAATGGTTGTTGTTATTCAAAGGGTGAGGAGATCAAAGGTGGAAGTTGAAGGTAAGAAAGTAGGGGAGATTGGGAAAGGTATAACCTGTTTTTTAGGAATTGAGAATCAAGATACCGAGGAAGAAGCCATTTGGCTTGCTGATAAAGTGGTTAATCTGAGGATATTTGAGGATGAAAGTAAAAAGATGAACAGATCTTTAATTGATGTAGGGGGAGAAATGCTGGTGGTCTCTCAGTTTACCTTGCTTGCTAATTGCATCAAAGGCAGAAGACCGAGCTTTATTAGGGCTGCAGAACCTTCAATGGCTGAAAAACTTTACAATTTTTTTATAAACTACATTCGGGAAAAATATAATCTCAATGTGGAAACAGGCATATTTGGAGCTATGATGATGGTTTATATTGAAAATGATGGTCCTGTTACCTTCATTATAAACACTAAAGACAAATTCACTGCAGGTTAAGTTTCGGACTGTTAAAAAACATTATGGACATAATTGATACAGTTGGTGTATAAAAGTTATATTTCAAGATGAAAGGAAGGAGAAGAGATGAAAATAGAAAGATTAGTGGTTACACCTTTAGAGGTAAATTGTTATATAATTTGGGATGAGGACTCTTTAATTGGTGCTGTTGTGGATCCTGGAGGGGATGGGTATGAAATAATAAACACTATAGAGAGCTTGGGTATAACCCTTGATTATATAATAAATACTCATGGCCACGTTGATCATATAGGAGCAAATGCTGATGTAAAAGGCAGGTTTCCAGATGCAAAGATTGTGATCCACAAACTTGACCTTGTTCTTTTAAGAAATGCTTTAAATTCTTTTATAGCCCCTATGGTTGGTGCTAAAATGTCTCCAGATCCTGACGTACTCATTGATGATGGGGATGTGATTTATGTGGGATCCATATCTTTTAGAGTTTTGCATACACCAGGACATACCCCAGGTTCCATTTGTCTTTACTCTAAAGAGGAGAGGGTGGTGTTCACAGGAGATACACTTTTTGCTGGCTCTGTGGGTAGAGTAGATTTACCGTATTCACAACCGGATAGATTGATACCTTCTATACAGAGAAAACTGATGGTCCTTCCAGACGATACCCTTGTGCTGCCAGGGCATGGTCCTGAAACCACTATAGGCAGGGAAAGAATAGCCAATCCCTTTGTTACAGGTGCCATATTACTATAGGAGGGACTTTGGCTGATTCTCATGATGAAGTAGAGCTTTTTGCTGGCAAAGGTGGTAAGGTTGTAAAATTTATAAAGGCTTCGGAGAAGTGTGTATATATTGGTGTGGCTATTTCTCTGCTTGTTATTTCAGTGGTTCTTTTGGGGTATACCTGTTATAATACATTTAAAGAATTGATGATAGGCAATAAGGTTATCCATACTTTTATAGTTGCTGTTCAGGATATTCTTCTTGTAATAATAATCCTTGAGATACTGTGGACGGTGATGAGTTATATAGAATCGGAATCCATCCCTTTGGAGCCATTTCTTTTTGTGGCTATAATATCCTCTGTTAGAGGGTTAATATTGGAGAGCACCAAGGTTTTTGAGGCGGGGCACAAAGATATTTATGCAATGGTTGTTGAAGTGGGGCTTCATGCTTTGGAGATATTTATTCTTATATTAGCCCTTTATGTATTGAGAAAAAGTAGGAAGTATCTTGTTGAGTCGGGGTTAAAAAGATGAGGTGTTTTTTAAAATATATTGTTATTGCTTTGATTGTTATGCCAGCTTTCTTAAATCATCCCGCTTTTATGTGCACTTCTCTTTTTACATCAAAGGTAGTGGGTACTAAGGGTGTAGATTTGTCCAATGCCTATAGGCTTGTTCCATCTGCCACTTTCTATATTTACAGAAAGAAATCTTGCGCCACCGACAGAATCCCAGATTTCATTAAAATGAGAGCTATATCTCCCTATGAGCTTAATTTAAAATAGAGTGGTTGTTAGATAAATTTCAAAGGCAAGATTGGCTCCGACTGACTTTTAAAAACAGGATGAAAAAACGGTGGCTAAATGTTTTGATTATCATGGGAATTTTTTTTATTGCCATGACCTTTTATCTTTACAGAATACCCGAAACAGCCTCTTATAGAGAAACTGTGAATAGAGCAATCTTAGGGATTTTTTCCTCTATATTAGGGGGAATCTGTATACTCATATATATTTGGAAAAGATGATTCAGAACTCTTCTTCCTCTTCCTGAAAGCTTTCTTCCTTTTCCATTTCTATATAAGAGTTGTAATCCTCTTGCGTCATGAGTTTTGACAGTTCCTCCTCATCGCTAAGTCTTATAATGGCTATCCATCCATCTCCATAGGGATCTTCGTTCAATAAGGAAGGATCGTCTATCAGCATTTCGTTTATCTCTTCTACAGTTCCACTTACAGGCGAATATATCTCCATGGTGCCTTTAAGGGATTCCACAGATCCTATAACTTCCATTTGATTAACTTCCTGCCCAATTTCTGGCATCTCAACATATATTATTTCTCCCAATTCCTGAACGGCGTACTCAGATAGCCCTATTGCTACTTTATTTTCATCTTCTATCCTTGCCCAACTGTGCTCTTTTGTGAAAAATATCTCATCTCTTTCCATTTTTTATCTCCTCCTTAATAAATCTTATTGCTTCTTCTTTAGTTTTAACTTTGCCTTCCGCCTGAGCGTCAAGAAGTAACTTTATAATTTTTCCCACTTGAGGTCCTGGCTTTATATTTAATATATCCATTATTTCATATCCAGAAAGAATAGGTTTTTGGTAAGCTTCTTTCTTTAAAAATGAATTAAAGTAAAACTCTATAAGCTCGTGGGCAAAGGGAAAGATATAGAAAAAGCCAGATTCTCCAGAACTTGCCAGTGTATCGGCTAATGAAAGCAAAACGGTCATCACACCATCTTCTCCTAATTGTCTAAAAAATCTTCCCTTTGCCTTGTCTGTTATCTCTCCAGCCCTTGCTAAGAGGTGTAGACGCATATGGTTTGATACAAGGCTCGATAGGCTCTTTTTTGTTTTGTTGGATAGTTTCAATCTTTCTGCTACCCGTTCTGCTATAATGGCCCCTTCTTTATCATGTCCCCAAAACGTGTACTCGTTGTTTCTGATTAAGAATGTTTTTGGTTTAGCTATATCGTGTAAAAGAGCAGAAAGTTTCAGAATTTGCTTTTTCTCTATATTAGATTCTGTAGCCGAGTTGACAATTGAAAGCATACTTTCGAAGTCTTCCCAAAAATAATGGATAAATTTCAATAATACTTCTGCGGATTTATAAGTGTAAATGAGGTGTTCTGCCAGATCTATACCCAAAAATTTCCCTTGAAATAGGCCTCTGCATTTTGAAAACTCTGGAATTATGTAATCCAATATCTTTAACTCATACATTAAATATATCCCCTTGTAGGATATAGGATGTGCCATTATTTTGAATAACTCTTCTTTCAATCTTTCACTAGCCGTTTTTGTGATATGATCCGCTGCTTCTGAAAGATAACTTTTGGTTTTCTTCTCAAGTCTAAAAGGGTAAAAGAGCCAAAATCTCACAGCTCTTAATATTCTGATGGGATCTTCTATGAGGTTTTCAAAAGATACAGCCTTAAGCAGTCCCTTTCTAAGATCCTCTAATCCATTTAAGGGATCTATTATTTTTTTCTGTTTAATATCATAGGCAATGGCGTTTATAGTGAAATCCCTTCTCTTTAAGTCTTCAATAATTGAATTTCCTTGAAGTTTAGCCACATCTATAATGTAATCCTGGTAAATTATGCGGAATATTTTTCTTTCTTTATCTAAGGGGAAGAAGCTCGCATCTTTTAAAAGCTTTTCAGGATCTTCTTCTGTTACTAAATCTATATCTTTAGTTTTTTTATTTAATAGATAGTCTCTAACAGTTCCCCCAACAAAAAATACACCTTTCTTACTTTCTTTTATCAGTTTTCTTAGTGGCTCCAATTCTGTATATTCTTTCATGCAAGCTGTAATAGATAAGAATAAGGGAGAAGTAAAGATGGTAGATAAAGCCAAAAAGGT